>NZ_CAXAOJ010000022.1:0-73273 GCF_963970945.1 Pseudomonas sp. RA_5y_Pfl1_P24
GGTACAGATACACTTTTTCGACTTTGGCATCGGGTCGCATCATGGCGAGCTGGCTCCTGAGGGAATCGGGAGCACAGCATCCGGGATCAGATCAGCGCTTTGAATGTGGGGTTTATGGAGCGCTTACGAATGTCTGGGCATCCGCTCTAGGTCGATTACGGCTCTCGCGACAGGCAGAGATCGGCCAAAAGGAGCCCGTCGAAGGCGTTTAGGAAAAGAGTGGCGCTTCACATCCGCCCAGCAAAAAACTATGAGGCCTCCCAAACTATCACTTGATGATCCACAATAGATCTGATTCCTAGTGCTTTGGTGAAGCATGGCCGCACTTTCGAATCGCCGTTTTATCTTACCTATCCTGATAGCGTGCTCGTTCGCGACTGGTTTATTTTTCGGACTAATAGCAAAAGGCTTGTTAAATCCTTCAGGCTGAGCTGAGGCCGTTTCGGGCATCGCTACGGTAGTAGCTCTCACTCTTGCTGTCGTCACATATATAGAGCTTGTCGCGGAAGTACATCCTCCTTATTTTTCCCAACATTTCCATGCTGATCAACCTGTGTTCTCCTGCTCAAAAAGTGAGCACAAGTAGTTGAACACCGGTAAATGGGGTCTGACCCTGAGGAGTCGTCTTGAGAATGGTGGTCTGACCCCTATTTCTTCGTTCCTCGGAAGAATGGCAGTGGTTACTATGATCATTTGAACGAAATGCAGGAGCGGATAAGAGGGCTTACCAACCATGCAGAAACGCTTAAGAATGTAAGTAACCCAGAGGCGCAAGCGGCCCGACAGGCAGCTTTGGATACTTTAAAACGTATTTCTGACTCTCTAAATGGTGCGGGTATATGAAAAAGACATTTCGTCAAATAGATGAGAGTAATGGGTTTAAGTGGGAAGTTGAGCCTGATTCTGATGAGTCTGCGCTGGAGTCATGGCACAGGTCGATTCTGGACACTCCGATAAACGAGCTTGAGATCGGCGACCTTTGCAGATCGGTCAGGCAAGATATGTATACGTCGGAATTATTGCCTGTCGTGGTTCGCGAGTTGGATAAGGAAGTGCTGGTAGGATTTCTGGATGACGCCGAGTTGCTAAAAGGAACCTCAAAATTATCGGAGGCAGTCTGGGCGAAGAATTTACTGCTGACGCAAAAAATGTTGAATATTCTGCGGCGAGATAAAGAGCTTATTGCTGCGGAGCCTCGCGCTGTCGAATATGTCGAATATGCTCAGGCGCTAGAGAGGAAACTGCTGGCAGCGCTTAATGGTAAATGACACAAGGTGCAAAAGCTAGAGTGGATGCGCCCAAGGGTGGATTTGGGCCTACTTATCGGCCAGCAGATAGCGATCAGTTTGAAAGAGGTAAATGGGGTCTGATCCTGATTAGCTCCCGATTAGTTCCTGTTGAGGGCTGGTGATGAATATGAATGTTATAGAACGATTTGTGCAGCAGGAGTTAGATGCTCATGTTAGAGGGGTCCTACAGGGCGCCATCGACGAGAAGCGTGGTTCTGAGAACGTCTATAAACGAGAGTTTGAATTTAATAGCTTTGATGTGGTTTTGGACTTTTCAAGAGGAATGGTGGTTGTACAAGATGTTTTGATCGCAGGCGAAGATGGTGATCAGGAAATCTCTATGTCAGACTTCATTGATGTTTGTAACTTGAAAGGATTAGATCGGTAGATCGTGCGGAAGTCATTATGCCTATGGGCTTGGATGCTGTAACTGTCAGCGGTTAACATTCCAGATGTATATTATTTGTGGTTGATGGTCTTGCCGGTGGCAGCAATAGGACCCGCGTGATGGAGTTGACTAGCTTTTTTGATGCGATAGTGGATGACGCTGAAAAGATACTTCTGGCCGGCGGAAATCGGGGTCAGACCACGTTTTTACAAAGGTCAGCAACATTGCTCTTTAAAAAAATGAGAATGGTGGTCTTGAGAATGGTGGTCTGACCCCTATTTCCCACGACATCGACAATCTCAAGGCAGAAATATCTCTGTTTCTATTGACTGGCCTTTTCCCTGAGTTGTTGGCGGTTAGGGCGGGGTAAATGGGGTCTGACCCCCAATTAGTTCCAGCCAGATACAACCAGCCACTACGGGTTCGGATGTAGGTAATGTCTGCTACCCAGGCCTTGTTCGCCGCCTCGGGTTCAAATTGGCGGTTCAATACATTTTCAGCAATCGGCAGGTCATGTTTGCTGTCGGTGGTGTGCACAAATTTACGCTTCCAGGCCGAACGCAGGCCGTTGACGCGCATCATGCGGCGAATCTTGTAAATGCCTACTTCCATACCCTTTGCGCTTAACGCTTTACGCAATGGGCGACTGCCATAACGCCGCCACTTTCAGCAAACGACGCCTTGAGTTGCAGAGCAACGGGGCAGATCGATGCAGGAGCCTCAGCGCGCTTGTTGGCCTCGTAGAAGGCGGATCGACTAACCCCCAACAAACGGCACACATACGCCACCGAATAAGCCTTCTGTTGCAGCTGCCGAACCAAGCGGTACGTTACTTCAGCTCGCGGGCAAAGAAGGCGGTGGCTTTTTTTAATACATCGTTATCCATCTTGAGCTGACGGTTTTCTTGCTCCAACTGGCGAATACGCTGTTGCTCAGAGGTCAGTGGCTTGCCGATCCCGGCTTGCCCCAACTTCTCGGCCTCATACTGTTGTACCCGGCGTCGAACGGCCGTATCACCAATATCAAGATCACGACAAACCTGTGAAACACTCAGGCCTTTGTCCTTGATCATCTTTACAACTTCCAGCTTGAAGCTGTCGTCGAATACTTTGCGTTTGCCGGTCATGGAGAACTCCTCAATAGGTGCATTTTCCACCTATCGGGGTGTCCGGGGAAATTAGATCACTACACAACCCGGACTTTAGCCGTGCCAACCCACTACTTTGCCAACGGTCCACAGCAGAAGAGCAAAGCTCAAAAGCCCTATGACACTCCACTGCAGGATTGCCAGCTTTCGCTTAAGTGGTGCTGGGAAGGTTCTCAAATCTTCCGCGTTTAACTGACCTCTTTTGAGAAGACCGTTTGGAAAGGTGACGATCCCAGAAAGCCCACCCACGAGCAGCAGTTTGCCCCAGGGGCCGCCATCTTTGAGCGGGGCTCTAGCCAGAACCGCAGGGCATTTAGTCAAGTGATTCAGCATTAAATCCATCTGGGTATAAGCCATATGCAGTGCGAACCCTATCCAAGCAATAATACCCAGCACAACGCCGCCAGACAGGTATCCAAAAAGGGTTTCGGTACCGGTCATTTGGTCTTCTCATAAATGACTTCGCCAAATTTCTCACTTGCGGTGCCCACAACAGTTCCCCCAGCAAAAGATCCGGCTCCCACCACCACAATGCCGCATGCCAAGGTCGCGGCCCCCACAGTCGGCACGCCTAGCGCAACGCATAAGGCGCTGACCACGGAGCCTGTTAAAAACGCTCCCGCTGCGGCGCCTCCGGCAACCGTGCCGATATAACTGCCTGTTTCAGTGTATTTGCCCTTCTCGCATGCCCCCTTATTACCAGCCGAACAGACATTCTGAACCTTCAGAGCGGACGCGCCTACAGCCATGCCGATCCAGCCGCCATACTTGATGGCTTTAGCTGCTCTGGATATCCCTTTAATGTGGGTGGCATACCCTGGGATCTGCCCAGGTGTCCCTGCCTGCGTCCAGCGATGCACGAGGCTTCGACTTGAAATGCCTAATGCAAATTTCAGGTTCGGATGATCAGGCAGGCCTGTGCCTTTACGCACAAAGGATGTCAGGTGGGTATCGAGCTGGGCGAGCAGGCGTTTGCGTTCACTGAAAAACTCAGGTGATCGTAAATGCCCATCCTTGAGGAACGCCCGCTGATGCAGCGCCTCGATTTCCTGTAGGACGTTTTTGAGGTCGTCCAGATTTCGGGCAAACATGGCTTCGCCTACGCCAATGGCAGTTGACCCGAGGGCCAGGAAACTTTGGATTTCCTCGCGGTGGCGCATCATGAAGTTCGCCTCGTCCGCGCTAAGTGGGGCCAGGGATTCATTGGTGTGCGCTGCTGCTTCCATCAGCCTGCTTTCTTCGCGGGTGCATTGGAAGTTGTTCGGGTCGCTGAGCACGATCATCGAGCCGGCTTTGACTTCGCTGAGATTGGGGTTCAGCGATTGGAATTTATCCAGCACTGCGGGGCTGGGTGACTGGAAAAGGGTCTTTTTCAACGCGTCGGCCGTTGTGCTCTCCGGTACGACGTAAAAGCCCGGCTCTTGGGGCTGAGGGCTAGTACGCATTGGCTTGCTGACCGGTAGAGGCGCCGGTTCGGTTGATCGGCGCTTATGGAAGCGACCTGCCCAGCCTTTGTCGGTGATGAATGAGTACTTACCGGAGGTGTCGTTGCTCAGTGGGCTGAAGGGCGCGTTAGTCACCAATAACAGATGACCACTTTCAACCGCGTCCAGGATCTCTTGCTGGCCCCAGGCTCTACCGAACGTGCGGACATCAAGCCCGCTGATGGTTGAGAATGACCGTCCCTCAAATGCGCTTCTCACGTCGGAGGCCGCAAAAAAAGGCGACTCGATTTGTTTGAAGGTTATTCCTAAACGCTCGCGGTCGTGCCAGTGAATCAAGCGCATCGATTATCGTCCTGATAGGGGAAGCCTAGCGGCCTGCATCCATTGATAGGAGGGCGAAAGATAAGTCGTGGATTGGCAGCGCGAGAATGCGGGGGTTATTGCATTTTATTTCTAGCGGGGTGAAGCAAGACGCGAACCCCTATATTTTCAATGCAGGTTGCCAAATTTAGAGGGAAGTCGAAGCAAAGTTTTCGAGGATTCTGTGAAGGCATCATTGTTAAATGAAATTACAGCGAGTGCCCGATAGTTATATCGGGCTCCCGCCAAGCATGGAGGATACTTTACGAAATGATTGGCCCCTCAAAGAAAGTGCCTCGAACCGTTTTACACCCGCCATGGCTTCGTTTTCGTCGAAAGCAGTGAATTCGACAATTATTATGACCGTCAGCACCTTACGCCGCGCTGTGCACCTTGCCAGCCAGGTGAAATGATTTGAATCCAGCGCCCTCCTTCTAGACAATCCCCGCCTTTGGCTCGAAAGGATGCGTGCGATGAAGTTCGAAGGGACTTTCCAATACATGGGCAATCACGGGATCGTGTTCAACGTCTCGCAGATCACCCTCACCGACAGCGAACGCGGGCGGCTGCGCGAGCTGCATTTTGGTGAGGCGAAGAGCGCGCACTACGAGGTCAACCGCAAGGTCGTCGAGGTGTACGACAAGATGCTGGCCAAGAACCTGCCGTGCCTGATGATGATCGGCATCTCCAAGCCGCTGACTCGGCAGCAGGGCGATGTGCTCAACGCCCAGCGCACCAGAATCGCCAACTTGGCGGCCTCGGCCTTCGCGGGCGTCACCTCTTACGTTGTCTCCCCCTACGTGGGGGCCCCCGCCGGCGCCGGTGTGCGCATGTACGTGAATGAAACCCTGCCCACCTATCATGCAGGCGACATACTGGTGAGCATCGAGGCGCAGGTGAACGGCGGTATCGGCCCGCAACGTACCGCCTCGACACTGATCATCAAGACCTGACGGGAGAAACCCATGTCTGACATTACCCAACTGGTCGCTGCTCTGGTGCTGTTCTTTCTGCTCGATCGGTTTCTTAAGTCGTACCCGCTTCGCAAGTGGTTAGGGGTACTGCTGGTGGCGATGGGGGCGGTCGGCTGCGTTGCGGCGAGCCACATCCGCTTGCTTGGATTTGACCTGGGGTTGCTGTCGATCTTTGCCGTTGCACTGGGGGTGGGGTTGTTCCTAAAGCGGCGGCGGTTCGAGCAGATGGGTTGAAGGTGGCAGGGGCTCCGCGGTTTAGTGCTCCAATGCCTGTCATACAGGAAGCAGCGGCGCAAACATTTGTTGTGATGCTTACGGCAGCGCTCTCTCGGCGACAGCCCTCCAGCGCCCAACCCATGATCGTTCCCAAGCACCGCGTGGGAACGATCAGCATGGCGTTACGCCGTGGCGTGTGCTCCATCAACAACGACGTTATACGGCGCTTGCTCACGATCCCGCAGGCCGTAATCACGAATGACCGAAGTCACGCGAACGCGGTAATCGTCGAAGATCTTGTCGCGCCCGGCGCGTTGTGCAGACAGGTGCGCGGTGACGTTGCGCCACTGCACCACGGCTTCCTCATCGCGCCAGGTGGTCACCGACATCACCTTCTTGGGGTTCAGCGTGCTCTGAAAACACTCGACGGAGATAAACCCGTCCATGGGTTCCAGCAACGGGGTCAGCTTATTGACCAGGTCCACATAGGTCTCGCCCTGGCCCGGTAGTGCCTGCAATTCGAATAACACGACGATCATGATTGACTCCTCATCCTTGACGGTTTTTTCAGGTGGTTTTAAACCGCGGCGGTTGCCCGCCGTCAGTGGGTTAACGGGGGCCCAGGTTGTTTAGCCAGGCGCGCATCACGTTGCCAGCAGCGCGGGTCAGGCGATCGCCCAGGCCAGCGGCCGTGGCGCGCAGTGCGACGAGGTCGATGCCGGCGTGGGCGAGTTCGCTGGCGTGGCCAACCAGCCACTGTTCGATGTGGGTGGTGTTGGCTTCGAGATGAAACTGCAGGCCCAGAATCGTGCGGCCCACGGCAAACGCCTGGTGGGCGCCCACTGGTGTGCTGGCCAGCAATACGGCACCGTCGGGCACATCGAACTGGTCGCCGTGCCAGTGCAACACGGGCGTGTCCATCAGCGCGGCGAGCGGTGAGTCCTGGCCGGCCGGAGTCAAGGTCAACGCGGAAAAACCGATCTCCTTGACGCCCAACGGGTAGACCTTGGCGTGCATGGCGCGGGCGATCAGCTGTGCGCCCAGGCAGATGCCCAACAACGGTTTGCCGGACGCCACGCGCTGGCGCACCAGCTCCAGTTCGTCGTGCAGAAACGGGTACAGGTCCTCGTCATACGCGCCAATCGGGCCGCCGAGCACAATCAGCAAGTCGGCCTGCAGCACCTGCTCCCTATAGATGGTGTCCACGGTGGGGTCGAGGTAAATCAGGGTGTAGCCTTCATCGGCCAGCACCACATCCAAGGTGCCCACGTCTTCAAAATGAATGTGGCGCAGTGCAATAGCAGTTTTCATGGAAACACTCAGCGGTTGAAATAAGGGCGTGACGGTTTATGCAGTGGGGTTGAGGTCGACCTTGATCGTCCCCGATTGCGGGAAGGTGCAGCAGGCCAACGCAAAGCCTTCTCCCTTGTCCTTATCGGTCAGGCAAAAGTCGGGCTCGAGGGTGTATTCGCCCTCGGACAATTTGATCCGACAGTGGCCGCAGATCCCGGCGCGGCACAGGCTGCGCACTGCAATGCCGCTGGATTCGAGCATCTCCAGCAGGCTCTTGCCGGCGGGCAGTTCCAGCAACTCGTCGGTGTGGCTGATGTGCAGGCGCAGCGCATCGCTGGTCGCAGGTTGCGCCTGCGCGGCCCTGACAGGCGGGGAGAAGGATTCGATCAGCAATTGGCTGTCCGGAAACAGCGCCAGCGTTTGGTCGCGCAAGCCTTGGGCAAAACGTTGACTGCCGCAGATCACCAACGTGTCCGGGTTACCCAGCAGGTTCAGGTCGGCGGCGGTGGGGCGGCCGGCCCTGAAATGGCCGTTGCTGCGTGCAGCTTCGCGGGTAATGAAGACCTGCAGCGAAAACCAGCGGGTGTTCAGTTCCAGGTCCAGCAACTCATGCAGGAAGGGAATGTCGGCCACCGTCGGCACACACAACAGCAGGCTTACCTCGGGCACCGCCAGGCCGCGTCGTGCGCGTTCCAGCAGGCCGCGCAGCAAGGCGATTGGCAAGGTGATGCCGATGCCGCCAGCGAGCATGCCGACGTGCTTGCAGCCGATGATCGACGCCAGGCTGATGTCCCCGGCCACAAACTCCACCGCGACCTGCGAACCCTCCTGCAAGGTAGCGTGCAACTGGTCCGAGACCCCGCCATGGCCTTCGCGCTTGACCGCAATCTCGAACCCGTCGGGGCCTTGCCTGCGAGTGATCGAATACAGCCGTTGCTGCGGCGTGCCCGCAGCGTCCGGAAAGCGCAGCGCCACGTGCTTGCCGGGTTCCAGGCGGTCGAGGAACTCGGCGTGGGCGCCCACGGCGCGCAGGCTGAAGACGTTGATCGCAGCGGTTTCAATGGTCACGCGTTCGCAACGGGCCTGCAGTGGGGTCATGGCGTTCATGCGCGGGCCTTCTCGCTCAAAGTTTCGATGGCGTGTTCGGCGCTGCTCAGGCCTTTGCCGGTCAGGCCGATACGGTCGATCAGGGCCTGGAGCGAGTCGGTGTATACGCTGATTTCGTTGTTGTCGCCCACGTCATGCAGGATCTCGCTGGCATGCGCCATCTGCAGTATCGAGAACACCTTGGCCCATGCGCCCATTTCGTTGTTGGCGAACATCTGCACGGTGCGCAGGATGATTGAGCGCAGGTACTCTCGCTCGGTGCGACTCAGGCCATGAACGATGTCGGAGGCGACAAAACTGAACACGCTGGAATGGCTCCATTCATCGATGGCGTGGGTGCGTGTGACCTCGTGGCACACCGCCTGGATGCTGGTGTCTTCGGCCATGGTCTTGAGGTAATCGGTGATCAGCGTTTCACTCGCGCACGCCACACCAAAACGGGTCAGGCGGCGCTCCCATTCGGCCGTGCAGTTGGCCAGCAGGGCTTCGCGCCAGGTCACTAGGTTGAACGCGCTGAAATCCAGCGGGGTCAGTTTGCGCATATCGTAGATGTAGTTGCAGGCCATGATCGACATACGCGTGTGCAGGGCTTCGTCCAGCAGTGCCTGGGACATCACGTCCTGCAGCAGGGCGCGATTGTGGCTGTGTGGCGGGGTCTTGATGATGTCCTCGCAGGCGGGCACCACCACGTCGCATTCGATGTAGATCGTCTTGAGGTTGTAGATGCCCCACGCGTAGGACAGGCACTTGGATTGCAGGTCCTGGGGCGCCTCGAGCCAGGCCTGGTGATGACGGAACGGCAGCAGCGACAGGCTGAAATCCTGCTTCTTCGGGTCAAAGGCCAGGCCCCAGTAATCCGGTTGCGGATTGTTCACGGCAGCGTGAGTTTTCCAGAGCCCGGACAACTTGGCGAGCATGTTTTTTACCACGTCATCGGTACCACAATTCAAACGGTCCATGTTTTAACTCCAAGGAAAAAAATATTGGTGTTCGGGTTAACCGCGCAGTCCTGTGCAAACATGACGGGGCCCACAAGGGGGTTGCTGCGTAATAAATGCGGGACGTTGCCCTTCAAGTCTGCGGCAAAAAAACGCCGGGGATATTGCTCCAGGTCAGCTGAATTGCGGGTGTGATGCGGGCATTTTCCGGGCTTTGGCCAAGTGCCGTTCCTGCATCAGGGTCAGCGCGACCGTCAGGCCCATAAAGGCAGCACTGGCCCAGAAAATCGAGTTGGGGTGGCCTTGGTCGAGTAGCCAGGCGAACCCGACCGGGCCGAGGGTGCCGCCGATATTGAAGCCGGTGGAGACAATGCCGAAGGTCTTGCCTTCGGCGCCTTTCGGCGACGCTGCGCGCACCAGCATGTCGCGGGACGGCGCGATCACCCCGGTCAGGAAACCGGCTACACCGAGTACCAGCAGCAGTGCCAGCACGCTCAAGTGCGCCGTGGCGACCAACAGTATCAACCCGCTGGCCAGGGCAAACGCGCTGGCGGCCACCACGCCATGGCGGCGGGTGCGGTCGGCCAGTGCACCGCCTGCCAGCACGCCAAAGGCGCTGGCAAACAGGAACGCCGTGAGTGCCGAGTTGGCCCAGGTCAAGGCCACGCCCTGGCCTTGCATAAGGGCCGCGACCGAGAATTTTTCAATTGCGCCGGTGCTCAGGTTCAGCAGCACGAACAACAACGTCAGGCTCAGCACCAAGGGCGAAAGCAACGAGCGCCGACGCGTGTCGAGGGGCGCCGGGTCGGCCGCTGGCGACACATAATTGACTTGGGCCCGTGCCGCGCCAGGTATCGACAACACCGCCAGCGCGACAAACCCTACGCCTGCGGCGGCGGCAAACGCCATGGCCGGCGTGCTCGCCACGGCGATGCTCAACAAAAACACCGGGGCCACAGCGGCGCCGAGGAAGCCGGCGAAGGTGTGCACGGAGAACGCTTTGCCAATGTGGGCAGGGTCAATATGGCGGGACAGCAGGGCATAGTCGGCCGGGTGGTAAACCGCGTTGGCGACGCCGGCCAGCGCCATGCCGATCAGCAAGCAAAGGTAGCTGGGCACGAGTGCAATCAACAGGAAACTGCCACTGCCCACTGCCAGCGCGGCTAACAGCAGGCGGCGTGCGCCGAAGCGGTCCACGGCAAATCCCATCGGCGCCTGCACCAGCGCGGTGACGATGTTGAACAGGCTCAGGGCCAGGCCCAACTGCACGTAATCGACGTCGAAAAAAGCCGGGAGGAGGGGAAACAACGCCGCCAGCACCATGATGTGCAGATGACTGACAAAGTGCGCGGCTGCGACCTGCGGCAGCAGTCCGATACGAAAAGACGTCATGGCAGAACCTGGGGAATGGGGGTGACAAAACCGGCGCAGAGCTTAGTGAGGTGTTGGTCTTGCGGGATAGTCCAATGTTCAGAGGTTCACCAGACCACTTTGCAGCGCTACTGGCCTAGCGCCGTGGCGCCGCGCCGCGCAGTGGTCTGCAACGCTGGCGCAAACTGGTATACCGACGCGGGCCGTGGGCCGCTAGGGTAGACGCCGTTTGCCAATCGACGTTTTCACAGGGAGTGACCATGCCGCATTTCGCTTATCGAGACGGGCACGCGCTGCCGGTGCTCAGTGGCGTCGCACTGGCCCAGGCGGACGGGGATGTGTGGCGTGCCATCGACGCCGAGCGCCAACGCCAGATGCAGTCAATCGAGCTGATTGCTGCCGAGAATTTTGTCAGCCGTGCAGTGCTTGAAGCCCAGGGCTCGGTGCTCACCAACAAGCATGCCGAAGGGTATCCGGGGCGCCGTTATTACGCCGGCTGCTGCAACGTCGACGCGGTAGAAGAGCTGGCCAACGAGCGCGCCCGGCGGTTGTTCAACTGTGCCTACGCCAACCTGCAACCCCACTCGGGCAGCCAGGCCAATCAGGCGGTGTTTCTGGCGCTGCTGGCACCGGGCGACAAGATCCTCGGCCTGGACCTCAAGTCCGGCGGGCACCTGTCCCACGGCGCGGCGTTCAATATGTCCGGGCGCTGGTTTCAGGCCCTCAGTTATGGCGTGGATCCGCTGACCCATCGGGTCGACATGGACCAGGTCGAGCAGATGGCCCGCCAGGAACGCCCGCGATTGATCATCGTCGGCGCTTCGGCCTATTCACGGGCGCTGGACTTCGCGCGCTTTCGCGCAATTGCCGACGAAGTGGGGGCCTTCCTGATGGCCGACATTGCCCACGTCGCCGGACTGGTAGCGGGCGGTGCGTACCCGTCGCCGGTGCCGTTCGCCCACGTCACCACCATCAGCACCCACACCACACTGCGCGGGCCGCGCGGCGGGATGATCTTGTGCAACGAGCCGGGCATTGCGCAGAAAATCAATGCGGCGGTGTTTCCCGGCCTGCAAGGCGCGCCGCTGATGCACACACTGGCGGCCAAGGCCGTGGCGCTCGGCGAAGCCTTGCAACCGGCGTTCAGCACCTACGCGCATGCGGTGATTGCGAACGCCCAGGCCTTGTGCGGGCGCTTGGCCGAAGGCGGGTTGTCGGTGGTCTCGGGCGGCACCGACTGTCACCTTGGCGTGATTGACCTGCGGCCGTGGGGCCTGGTCGGCAATGTCGCCGAACAGGCGCTGGAAGCGATCGGGATTACCGTGAACAAAAATATCGTGCCGGGCGACGAGGTCAAACCCAGTGTCACCTCCGGCATTCGCATCGGCAGCGCGGCCTGCACGTCGCGGGGCATGGGCGTGGATGAATTTCGCGAGATCGGCGACATGATCCTCGCCATGCTCGGCGGCGTGCGCAGCGGCGCCCTCGACAGTCGCACCGAGCGCTCGATTCGCGAAGGCATCGGCGAACTGACCAAGCGTTTCAAGCTGCCTTACTGAGCGGCTGCCTCTAGATTTTCAGCGCATTGGCCAGGCGCAGCATGGCGGCTTCGATTTCATACGCGGTCAACGACGAGTAGCCCAGCAGCCAGCCGTATTGCTGCGGTTCGCCTGCGTACAGCTTGCTGAGTCCGGACAATTGCACGCCGGCGGTGGCCGCCTGGCGGATGGTTTTTTCTTCGCTCCAGCCCGCCTTCAACAGACACGGAATCTGCAAGCCGCCCGGTGGCAACTGGGCGGTGACGACCTCGCCCAGGTACTTGCCAATGGCGTCATGCATGATCGAGCGTCGCCCGGCATACAGCTTGCGCATGGCCCGCACGTGGGCGTTGTAATGACCGTCTTCCATAAACCGCGCCAGGGTCAGTTGCAGCACTTGCGGCGTATGCCCGTCCATCATGCTGCGCGCGTAGGCAAAGGGCTTGACCAGTTCGTGGGGCAGCACCATGTAGCCCATGCGCAAGCCGGGGTAGAGCGTCTTGCTGAACGTGCCGATGTAGAGCGTGCGCTGATACTTGTCCAGGCCCTGCACGCAGGCGGTGGGTTGTCCGTCGTAATGGAACTCGCTGTCGTAGTCGTCCTCGATCAGCCACTTGCCTTTTTCTGCCGCCCAGTTGATCAACTCAAGGCGCCGTTCCAGCGGCAGCGTCACGCCGGTGGGGTATTGGTGCGACGGTGTGACGTACACGCAGTTGGCGCCGCTGCGGTCGGCGTACAGCAGGTCGGTGCGGATGCCGCGTTCATCGACATCGATGGGCAGCACCTTGGCTTCAGCGATCTCGAAGGCTTTGCGTGCGCCGTAATAGCCAGGGTTTTCGAGCAAGATCGGCTTGCCGGCATCCACCAGCAACTGCGCGCAGAGGTACAAGGCCTGGCGCGTGCTGCTCAGCACCAGCACCTGATCGGGCGAACACTTGGCCCCGCGCTCTAGGTTCAGGTAGGTGGCAATCGCCTTGCGCAGCGGCTCGGCGCCTTGAGGGTCGCCGTGCAAGAGCACGTTGGCGCGATAGTCCTTCATCACCTGGCGTTGCAGGCGTTCCCAGACATCCGTGGGGAAACTGCGGGTTTCCGGCAAACCGGTGGCGAAGGCCTTGATGACTTGCTGGTCGCTGACGCCGCCCGTTTCGAAGATCATCCGCCCGCGCTGGCTCAGCTCGGCGCCGGGTGCGGCGGCGTTGCTGCGCACTTCCTGGGCCTTGATGCGCCGGCGTGTGGCGCCGCGCAATTCGACGCCGACCGTGTCGCAGACGTAACTGCCGGCACCCTCGCGGCGCACGATAAACCCGTCCCGATGCAACTGCACGTAGGCGTTCTCGACGGTGTCGCGGGCGCACCCCAGCGACTTTGCCAACACCCGTGTGGCAGGCAGTTTCAGGCCGGGGCCGAGGGCGCCGTCGAGGATCAGTGCGCGCAACGCCCGCTGGATGCGCTGGTGCAAGTCCAGCAGTTGAAACTCCACGTCGTTGAGGCGCATTTTCAGGGTTTCGAGCTCGAAGGTTTTTGCCATGCGGTCTGCTCCGTCCTTTGGAATTGGCCTGTAATGGCAGGCCAGTCTATCCGTAGAATCCAGCCCTCGCCAGCCCGGCCCCGGCGCGTGGCGAGCCCGCACGATGCGAGTGTTCTTGAACAGGAGTTACGCGACGATGGCCAGATCCCACAACTTCAGCGCCGGCCCCACGGCGGTGCCGCTGGAAGTGCTCACCCAGGCACACGAAGAATTTTTTGATTTTGCCGGCACCGGTATGTCGGTGATGGAGATCAGCCATCGCTCCCGCGTGTTCATGGACGTGGCCCGCCAGGCGGAGCAGGACCTGCGCAACATTCTCGGCGTGCCGGACGCGTACAAAGTGCTGTTTTTGCAAGGCGGCGCCTCGCTGCAGTTCGCCCAGGTGCCGATGAACCTGTTGGGCGGCAAAGGCACGGCGGACTACCTGCACACCGGCCTCTGGTCGGGTAAGGCGATTGAAGCGGCGCGGCGTTATTGCGATGTGCGAATCGCGGCCAGTGCCCGCGCAACCGGCTTCGACCGCGTGCCTGACGCAGCGAGCTGGCACCTCAATCCTGACGCCGCCTACCTGCATTACACCGAGAATGAGACGGTCCACGGCGTGCAATTCATCGCCCCGCCCAACAGCGCCGCGCCGCTGGTGTGTGATGCCTGTTCAAGCCTTTTGTCCAAGCCGATGGACGTCGCCCGGCATGACCTGGTATATGCCGCCGCCCAGAAAAACATGGGGGTGGCCGGGTTGACGGTGGTCATCGTCGACCCCGCATTACTGGAACGCTCCCATGCCTTCACTCCGGACATTCTCAACTACGCCCACATCAGCGATGCGCAGTCGATGCTCAATACCCCGGCGACGTTTCCCTGGTACCTCACCGGCCTGACGCTCAAGTGGATCAAGCACAACGGCGGTCTGCCGGCCTTGCATGAGCGTAACCAGACCAAGGCACGCCGGCTCTATCGCGTCATTGACGAGAGCGGCGGTTTCTACCGCAATCGGGTGCAGCCGGCGTACCGCTCGATCAACAACGTGCCGTTCGTGCTGGCGGATTCGACGCTGGAGAAGACCTTCCTGCGCCGCGCCGAAGACGCCGGCCTGAACGGCTTGAAAGGCCACGCCAGTGTCGGCGGCCTGCGCGCCAGCCTCTACAACGCCGTCTCGTTAACCGCAGTCGAGGCGCTGACTGACTTTATGGCTGACTTCGCACGCGCACATGGGTAACCGCCCCTGCGCGAAAAAGTGGTCTGGTCTGCCGCGCGCAAGCGTAGGGGCAAACCCCACCATTCAACGGCTATAAATGACCGCCTGGCCACGGCCTGATCCATTGTCCAGCAAGGAGCCAAGACTTATGCCCTCTACTCAATCCCAGTCGTACCTGCGTCTGCGGGATGTGCTGCACCCGGTGGTTGCCGGGCTGATTTCGGTGATCGTCAATTACGGCGGCACCTTCATTCTGGTGTTCCAGGCCGCCAAGGTTGCCGGCCTCAGCCCTGAGCTGACGGCGTCGTGGGTCTGGTCGGTGTCGATTGGCGTCGGTGTGACCGGGTTGTTCCTCAGTTGGGTGAGCCGCGAGCCGATCATCACCGCCTGGTCGACCCCGGCGGCGGCGTTCTTGATCGTTGCCCTGGCGACCACGCCCTACGCCGAGGCGATTGGTGCGTATTTGATTTCAGCGGCGGCGTTCGTGCTGCTGGGTGTATCCGGCTATTTTGAAAGGGCTGTGCGCCTGATCCCGCCTGGCGTTGCGGCGGGCCTGCTGGGCGGCATTCTCTTGCAGTTCGGCATCGGTGCATTCGCGAGCATGACGGTCGACCCGCTGTTGGTAGGGCTGCTGATCGGCGCCTACATCGTGTTCAAACGCTTGAGCGCACGCTACGCGGTGGTCGGCATTCTGGTGCTGGGGCTGGGCTTTTTGCTGATGCAGGGGCGAGTGGACTTTTCCGGACTGGCGCTGGAGTTCGCCACACCGGTATTCACGCGGCCCGAGTTCTCGCTCAATGCGTTGCTGAGCGTGGCGTTGCCGCTGTTTCTGATCACCCTCACAGGGCAGTACATGCCGGGCATGCTGGTGCTGCGCAATGACGGCTTCAAGACCAGCGCCAACCCGATTCTCAGCGTGACCGGGCTGGGTTCGCTGCTGATGGCGCCGTTCGGCTCCCATGCGTTCAATATCGCGGCAATCACGGCGGCGATCTGCACCGGCAAGGAAGCGTCCGAAGACCCTTCCAAACGCTGGATCGCCGGGGTAGCGGCAGGGGTGTTCTACATCCTGGTGGGGATTTTTGGCGTAACCCTGGCGGCGGTGTTCATGGCCTTTCCGGCGACGTTCATTACCACCCTGGCCGGGCTGGCGCTGCTCGGCACCATCGGCGGCAGCCTGGCCAATGCAATGGCGGACGTCAAATCCCGTGAAGCCTCGCTGATCACCTTTCTGGCGTGCGCCGCCAACATCACCTTGCTTGGCATTGGCGGCGCGTTCTGGGGCTTGCTCATCGGCCTCGCGGCGTATGCGGTACTCAATGGACAACTGCCACGTCGTGAAAAAACCACTGCGGTGACCACCAAGGGAGCGACCCACTGATGACTGGGCAAGCCGAACACCTCACCACGCTCCACGCCGACCATGGTCGCTATCCGCAGGCGGTCAGCGTCGAGGACTTTCGTCGCAACCTTGCCGCTGTGCAGCAACGCATCATCGATGCTTGCCACCGTGTCGGGCGTGACCCGGCCACCGTGCGGTTGCTGCCGGTCAGCAAGACCTTCGACGAAGCCCATCTGCGCCTGGCCTATGCCGCCGGTTGCCGCCTGCTCGGCGAAAACAAGGTGCAGGAGGCCCAGCGCAAGGCGCAAGCCATGAGCGACCTGCACGACCTGCAATGGTCAGTCATCGGCCACCTGCAAACCAACAAGGCCAAGCAGGTTGCGCGTTTTGCCAGCGAATTCCAGGCGCTCGACAGCCTGCGCGTGGCCGAAGTGCTGAACCATCGCCTGCAGCTCGAAGGTCGGCAGATGGATGTGTTCGTGCAGGTCAACACCTCGGGCGAAGCCAGCAAGTACGGCCTGGCTCCCGAGGATGTGGCGGCGTTCATCGCGGCGCTGCCGGCATTCCCAGCGTTGCGGGTTCGCGGGCTGATGACCCTGGCGCTGTTTTGCGCCGACGTGGTGCGGGTTCGCCCCTGCTTCGTGCGCTTGCGTGAATTGCGCGACCGCTTGCTCGCGCAGGTGCCCGAGGGCGTGTCGCTGCAGGAGTTATCGATGGGCATGTCGGGCGACTTTGAAATTGCCATTGAAGAGGGTGCAACCGTGGTACGCGTCGGCCAAGCCATCTTCGGTGCCCGCGCCATGCCCGATGCCTATTACTGGCCCACGGCCGACGCCAGACCGCGCAACGACGACGAGTTGCCGGCGCTCGCCCCTTAACGTTGATTGATCTTTATAGGAGGCCTGCAATGTCCGCTGCACCCGCTTACCTGATGCACACCTCATCCCGTCAGCCGGTTTCGTTCAGCCGAGGCCTGGGCGCCCGCCTGTGGGACACCGACGGCGTTGAATACCTGGATGCCATCGCCGGCGTGGCCGTGACGAGCCTGGGGCACGCCAACCCGGAAATTGCCGCCGCCATCGCCGAGCAGTCCATGCAGTTGCTGCACACCACCAACATGTTTCGCATCCCGTGGCAGGAGCAACTGGGCGAGCGGTTGTGCCTGTTGTCCGGCATGGAGCGCGCGTTTTTCTGCAACTCCGGCGCCGAGGCCAATGAAGCCGCGCTGAAACTGGCGCGGTTGCACGCCCATGCCCGAGGCGTGGCCCAGCCGCAGGTGCTGGTGATGGACAACAGCTTCCACGGGCGCACCCTCGCCACGCTGGCGGCCACCGGCAACCCGGCGGTGCACGTCGGTTTCGAACCGTTGATGCCCGGCTTTGTGCGCGTGCCGTACAACGACATCGAGGCGATTCGGGCGGTCGCGGCGCGGTCACCCAACATCGTTGCAGTGCTGGTCGAACCGGTGCAGGGCGAGGGTGGGGTGCATGCGGCGTTCGCGGGCTACCTGCAAGGGTTGCGCGCCCTGTGCGATGAACACGACTGGCTGATGATGATTGATGAAGTGCAAACCGGCATGGGCCGCACCGGCGCCTGGTTTGGCTTTCAACACGCGGGCATCGAGCCGGATGTCATCACCCTGGCCAAGGCACTTGGCAACGGCTACCCGATAGGCGCATGCCTGGCGCGGGGCAAGGCCGCCGAGCTGTTTTCCCCCGGTCACCATGCGTCCACGTTTGGCGGTAACCCGCTGGCCTGCCGCGTGGGGTGCACGGTGCTGGACATCATGCAGCGTGAGCACCTGCCACAACGCGCCGCGGCCAGCGGCCGACGCCTGCTGGCCGCGCTCAAGCTGGCGCTGGGCAACCATCCCGAGGTGGTGGCCATTCGTGGTATCGGCTTGATGGTCGGCGTCGAACTCAACCGCCCGTGCGGCGAGCTGGTCGACCGCGCCCGTGAAGAACAACGCCTGCTGATCACCGTCACCCGTGGCACCACCGTGCGCCTGTTGCCCGCACTGATCTGCGATGACACACAGATCGACGAGATCGCCGCACGTGTCATTCGCCTGCTGTCGCCCGCTGTTTGAATTTGTTAACCAAGGACGCCCCCACCATGTACGACTCAACGCTCACCCTGGATGCTTTCGACCCTGAACTGCGTGAGGCGATTCATAACGAAGCGCATCGCCAGGAAGACCACATTGAGCTGATCGCGTCGGAGAACTACGCCAGTCCGCTGGTCATGCAGACCCAGAGCACGGTACTCACCAACAAGTACGCCGAGGGCTATCCCGGCAAGCGCTACTACAGTGGTTGTGAATACGTTGATGTGGCCGAGCGGCTGGCGATTGAGCGGGTCAAGACCCTGTTCAACTGCGACTACGCCAACGTGCAGCCTCACGCGGGTGCGCAGGCCAACGCGGCGGTGTTCCTCGCGTTGATCAACCCCGGTGACACCGTGATGGGCATGAACCTGGCCCAGGGCGGCCACCTGACCCACGGTAACCCGGCGAACTTTTCGGGCCGGCATTACAAGATCGTGCCCTACGGGCTGGACCCGAAAACCGGTTTTCTCGACTACGACGAGATGGAACGAATTGCCCTGCAGACGCGCCCGAAAATGTTGATCGGCGGCTTCTCGGCGTACTCGCGCTACAAGGACTGGGCACGCATGCGCACCATCGCCGACAAGGTCGGCGCCATATTCTGGGTCGACATGGCCCACGTCGCCGGGCTGGTCGCCGCCGGCGAATACCCGGACCCGCTGCCCCATGCGCATGTGGTCACCAGCACCACGCACAAAACCCTGCGCGGCCCACGGGGCGGTTTGATTCTGTCGAAGGGCCAGGACGAAGCCTTCTACAAGAAACTCGATTCGGCAGTGTTTCCCGGCGTGCAGGGCGGCCCGCTTATGCACCAGATTGCAGCCAAGGCCGTGGCGTTCAAGGAAGCGCTGACGCCCGAGTTCCGCGTCTACCAGACCCAAGTGGTGATCAACGCCCGCGCCATGGCGGCGGTGCTGCAAAAGCGCGGCTACAAGATCGTCTCGGGCGGAACCGACAACCACATGATGCTGATCGACCTGTCCGACAAGCCCTACACCGGCAAGGACGCCGATGCGGCATTGAGCAGCGCCTACATCACCGCGAATAAAAACTCGGTGCCGAATGACCCACGCTCACCCTTCGTGACCTCCGGCTTGCGCATCGGCAGCCCGGCGGTGACGACGCGGGGCTTCGGTGTCGAGGCCTGCGAGCAAGTGGCAGGGTGGTTGTGCGACGTACTCGACGCCCTGGAATATGGCGACAGTGACAAGGTCGGCCACCACGTGCGCGAACAGGTTGTCGCACTGTGCCGGCGTTATCCGGTTTATCGCTGAATGGGTTTGGGGGGCCGCGTGGACGGCCCCTGATTCACTTCTTTGCCGAAAAGGACGCTCATGCAGCCCTGCTTCCAGCTTTATCAGGCGTTCGATCTGGGGGAGTGGGGGCGTCGTGATGATCTGCCGGAGATTGATCCCGGTGAGCCCGAAAGTCACAGCGCGTGGTACTTCCCAAAAAATGATCTCAATTTGACGGCTCACCGGGCGCTGCCGCTTCAACTGCGTGTTGGAAGTGGAATCAACTTTTCATGTGATCGTAATGGCGGGTGGTCAGGGTTACATTGTCCAGATGTGCGGTCTTGGCTTGCAGAGTTGCGTTGATCAAGGATGTTGAGACGTTGAGTTCGGTCGCGTTATCAGAAGACGTATCTCCCCGAAACGTAGAGCGTTCAGCGCAAATGGCTGAGCAAAATAATATGTCCATCCAAGATCTGCTCAAAACAAGCGGTGGACTGAAAAGGCTCGCTACCAGCCTGCAGCTTGAAGTGAGCAAGTTTCAGTTGTAGGGGAACATTCAGCAGCCTTTTAAATCTTGAATTGCTTCAACAGGCCTTCGAGGCGATGACCGATGGCGTATAGCTCATCGACCGTGTGCACGCCGTTTTGCGTCTGGTCGGCGACGCTTTCAACCGCACGGGCTATTTGGTGGACGCTGCGGTTGATTTCTTCGGCCACGGACGTCTGCTCTTGCGCGGCACTGGCAATGTGGGCGTTCATCGCATTGATCGTGACGATCAGTTCGACCGCTTTGCCTAACGACTGGCCCGCCTGTTCAGCGTGCAGGCTGGCGCCATTACCCGCCGCGCCAGAGTGGCTCATCGCAGTGACGGCCTCTGTCGTGGCCTGGTCAAGCCGCTCGATCATCGCTTGAATTTCTTGGGTGCTGAGTTGTGTCCGGCTGGCCAGCGCGCGCACTTCATCGGCAACCACTGCAAATCCACGCCCAGCATCCCCGGCTCGCGCCGCCTCGATAGCCGCATTGAGTGCCAGCAGGTTGGTCTGCTCGGCGATCGAGCGAATGACATCCAACACCTTGACAATGCCTTCTACATCGCCTTGCAGGCTTTTCAACGACACGCCGCCTGCGGACAGGTCCTCGGTCAAGCTACCCAGCCGGACGATGCTCTCGTTGACGACCTGCCTGGCATGCTGCGCCTGTAAATCGGTCTCGGCTGCGGCATCCGAAGCGCTTTGGGCACTGACAGCCACCTCTTGCGCGGCGGATGACATTTGATTGATCGCAGCGGCTACCTGGTCGGTTTCCAAGCGTTGCTGCTCCATCGCGTGATCGATGCACTTGCTCTGTTCGGCCACTTGGGTGACCGAGTCATTCAGCTCCCGGGCCATGCTGACGATCTGGCTCACTAGCCCGTGAATCTTGTCGGCGAAGGCATTGAACGACATTGCCACCTGCCCGAACTCATCGCGACTGGTGGGTAAGCGCCGTGTCAGGTCGCCTTCGCCGGCTGCGATTTCATCCAGGTGTTCGCGAATCCTCGATAAGGGGCGCAGGCTGTTTTTCACCAATATCAATGCCAGCACGCCGATGACGCTCAGCGCAATCAAGGCGATGACGGTTATCCCATAGACAAGGTTGCGCACGCGCTGATGGATTTCTCCGCGTACCTGGGTAACCTGGTTTTCGATGCTGTCGAGATTGATCGCGGTGACCACCACCAGGTCCCAGGCGGGCAGGTAAAAGCTGTAAGCCAGTTTCGGAACGACTTTATCCGTATTGATCAGGGCCCCCGAATAATTGACGAAGTGGCTACCGCTCTTGGCGGCGGCAACCATTTCCCGGTTCAGGTAAATCCCGTTTTTGTCTTTGCGGTCACGCATGTTGGTGCCGACGCCTTCGCTACTGTCGCCACGAAACAGACGCACGACCTGACTGTCGTAACCGATAAAATAGCCGTCGTCGCCGTACTTCATTTTGGACAGTCGCGCTATCGCCAGCGCGCGCGTCGCCCGGTCCCCGGTCTCAGCCCGCGCATAAAGTTCCGCCACAGAGGTTTGCGCAAGCGTGGCGTAGTCCTTCAAGCGTTCGCGGCTTTCTTCGAGCAGACGTTCGCGGGTCACCGTGACTTCCTGCTCGGCGCTCGACAGCAGGGTGGCGCTTGTTGTCAGTGCCAACACCGTGGACAACAGCACCACGGGAGCCAGCACCAGGATCAGTACTTTGTTTTTGAACAGCATGTTGGGGGTTCCTCGCCTTAACCTGTAGGAAAGCGGCCGCATGGGCCACAATCGTCGACTTACCAGAGGGCGATGTCATAGGTGAGGTAGAGGCGGTTGCTGTCGCGCCCTCGGGAGAACTCCGAGCGGTACACATAGTTGCGCATGCGCACGCCCAGGCCCTTGAACGTGCCGGCCTGCACAACGTAGGCCAGTTCGGTATCGCGCTCCCATTCCTTGACCGTGGTGGTGGACTTGCCGTCATTGCCGCTCAAGTAGCGCGCAGAGAAAGTCAGGCCGGGGACGCCGACGGCGGCGAAGTTGTAGCCGTAGTTGAGCATCCAGGTCTTTTCGTCTTCCTCGATGAACTTGCCAATGCCGGCGTTACTGAACGAGTAAACGCTTGCGCCACTGATGTAGGGCAAACCGGCATCGCCGCGCAGGCTCTGGTAGCCCCCGCCAACGGTATGGCCAGCGATCGCGTAGGACAATTGCCCGCTGAGCATGTCGTTATCGATTTTGCCTGCGTAGGCAGAGCCGCTATCAGCGCTGTTGAAGTACCGCAGGTCGCCAGTCAGCACGCCTCCGGCCAGCGGCAGGTCGTGCTGGATGCCAGCGAAGTTCTGGCGGTAAAAGTTTTCCAGTTCGCCGTAGAAGTAACTCAAGCGGGTGTTTTTCCCCCATTTGTACTCGGCGCCGGCGTAGTTGAAGTCGCCTGACTTTTCGCCGCTGTAGCCATCCGGCACAATCGGCACGCTGTCGGTGGAGTCGCGTAATTTGAAACGGTCCAGGTGCCCGCCGGTGATCGTCAGGTTCTCGATGTCGTTACTGCTGACCTGGGTGCCCTGAAAGGTCTGGGGCAACAGGCGTGCGTCGTTGTGAATCAGCACCGGGGTCTTGGGCAGCAGGGTGCCGTACTTGACGGTAGTTTTGGCGAACCGGGCTTTCGCAGTGGCGCCGGCGCTGGCAAATTCGCCTGCTGCGCGGCCGTCGTCATGAAGCGGCATGAGCCCGGTACCGCTGCGACCGCGTCCTGAGTCGAGCTTTACGCCGTAGAGCCCCAGGGCATCAATGCCGAAGCCGAGAGTGCCCGCAGTGAATCCGGACTGATAGTCCAGCAAGAATCCCTGGGCCCATTCCGTACGTTCGCTTTTTGCCGTTCTCGCGGCACGTGAACTCATGCCGTGCTCATCGCGAAAGTTCTCGTTGAAATACACATTGCGCAGTTGCAGCTTGAGCTTGCTGTCATCAATAAAGCCTTCGGCATTGGCACCGGCGATGGGTACCAGACCCAATGCACAAAAAAGGGCCCGACGGGTATACATAGGGTTCATGGCAAACGTCTCGTTGTTGTTATTTGGCGTGCAGGGCGACACGCACCCCGTGAGCGAGGCGCGTTGGAAGGCAGCAGAGAGATGAATCAGGTAAACAGGCCGATGGCCCCAGTCAACAAGGCCAGCGCGGTGACGACCAAGGAGGTCAACACCGCCCACTTGACAGTGGCTTTCTGGAAATCGCCAATGTCTCGGTCGACCATTCCCACCAGCAACAGAGTCGATGCGACCAACGGACTCATCAGATGCACAGGTTGCCCGAGGATAGACGCACGCGCGATTTCTACTGGGTCGATGCCGTAAGCGGCGGCCGCATTGGCAAGAATTGGCACTACACCAAAATAGTAGGCGTCATTGGACAGCACGAAGGTCAGCGGCATGCTGGTGATCGCGACCACCAATGGAAACAGATGGCCCCAGGACGGAGGGATCCAATCGACCAGCGTCTGGGCCAGGGCATCCACCATTTTGGTGCCGGAAAAAATCCCGGCAAAAATCCCTGCGGCGAACACCAGCAGCACGACCGTCATAGCGTTGCCCGAGTGCGCCAGGATGCGTTCTTTCTGAATATCCAATTGCGGGTAGTTGATCATCAGTGCGAGCACAAAGCCGATCAGGAACAGGATCGCGGAGTGCATCAGCCCCATCACCAGGGCCACCATCACCGCAATCACCAGCACCAGGTTGACGTAGGCCAGTTTGGGACGTTTGTGGGGCGTGTTCTCAAGAATCGCGTTGATGTAGCAATCGCCGCCACCGCTTTGCAGTTGCACGTTGCCAATACGCTTGCGTTCGGCTCGCCCCAGTATGAAAGCCACAAAGACCACCCACATGGCACCGCCGATCATGGTCGGCAGTAACGGCACGAAGTATTCGCCGGCATCCAGGCCCAGCGCTGCGATGGCCCGTGTCGCGGGGCCACCCCAAGGTGTCATGCCGCTCATGATGCTCAGGGACAGCATGGAGATAGTCGCCAGGATCATCGGGTTCATGCCGATACGTTTGTACAACGGCAACATCGCTGCGCAGGTAATCATGTAGGTCGTGGTGCCGTCGCCGTCGAGTGCAACCAGCAACGAAAGGAGAGCAGTGCCCACCGCAATCTTCATCGGGTCGCCATTGACGCGCTTGAGGATCTTGCGGATCAGCGGGTCGAACAACCCTGCGTCGATCATCAGGCCAAAGAACAGGATGGCAAACAGCAGCAGTGCGGCAGACGGTGCGACCATTTTCAGGCCGTCGAGCATCATCTTGCCCGTGGTGCCGCCGAAACCGCCTATCACGGCGAAGACGATAGGTACGACGGTGAGGGCGACGATCGGCGACAAACGCTTCGTCATGATGAGGAAGGTGAATACGACCACCATGGCCAGGCCAAGGAAAGCGAGCATAGGAGGATTCTCTTGTTGTTATCGTAAGAATGGCTGACGCCGAGGCGCACGAGCCCTGACCCGCCGGGCGGCACAACGGCGCCTGGCGGGGAGGGGGGGGGGCAGTCAGGGGTAAGCGTTATTCAGTTTTCGCTAGACGCGTTTGGCGACCGGCAGGTCTTCCCAGGCTTTTCCCTGTACCGCAGAAGATTTGCCGTCGAGCGCCCGGTTCAGCGTTTCACGGTGACAGGCATTTTCTGACATCGAAATAACCACTGTCGCAACCGCGTTGCTGGCCAGGCTGGTCAGGGCCCGGGCTTCAGACATGAAGCGGTCAACGCCGATCAGCAACGCCAGGCCGGCCAGCGGGATGTCGTGAATGACCGTCAGGGTCGAGGCCAGCGCCACGAACCCGCTGCCGGTAACGCCGGCGGCGCCTTTGGAGGACAGCAGCATGATTGCCAGCATGGTGATGATTTGCATCAGGCTCAGGTCAATGTTGCAGGCCTGGGCAATGAAAATCGCCGCCAACGACAGGTAGATGGCCGTACCGTCAAGGTTGAACGAGTAGCCGGTGGGCAGTACCAGGCCCACGACGCCTTTCTTGCAACCCAGTGCTTCGAGTTTCTCCAGCATGCGCGGCATGACAGGTTCCGTGGAGGAGGTTCCGAGTACCACCAGGAATTCTTCGCGAAAGTAGCGCAGCAGTTTCCACAGGCTGAAGCCGTTCGCACGGCAAATGCTGCCCAGTACCACGAAGACGAAGAAGCCGCAGGCGATGTACAGGGTCATGATCAGCTTTGCCAGCGAACCCAGCGAGGTGATGCCGTACTGGCCGACGGTGAACGCCAGGGCCCCAAAAGCGCCGATCGGTGCAAAGCGCATCAGATAAGAGAAAATCTTGAAGACCATGTGCGAGGCGGATTCGAGTACGTCGAGTACCGGTTTGCCACGCTCGCCCAGCGACGACAAGGCAAAGCCGGACAACACCGCGATAAACAGCACCGGCAGCACTTCACCTTTACTGAAGGCACCGATAAAGGTTTCAGGGATGATGTGCATGAAAAACTCTACAACCCCAAGTTTCGCGGCCGATTCCGTGTACTGGGTCAGTCCCTTGGTGCTCAGTTGGCTGGGATCGATGTTCATGCCGGCGCCCGGCTGGAACACATATACCGCCACCAGGCCGATCACCAGGCTGATCACCGTCAATACGAAGAACAGCAGCATGGTTTTGCTGAGCAGGCGCCCAAGCGAGCGTTTGTCGCTCATCCCGGCGATGCCGGTGACGATGGTGCAGAACACCACTGGAGCGATCATCATCTTGATGAGTTTGATGAATGCATCACCCAGCGGTTTGAGCGCGATGGCCTGCTGGGCCCAGAAGTGTCCGACGACGATACCCAGCACCACGGCGCAGAGAATCTGGAAGTAGAGCGATTTAACAACTTTCATGGCATCACCCATTTTTAGAATTGTGCGGATGCAAAAATGCCAACGATCGCCGGAGTTATCCGGCGAGGCGTTGAGAGTCCGTGGCATAGACGTAGCCGGAGAAAAGCCTGCGTGCGGTGCGTACGACTGAAGCTTGGATTGTCTCACCCTTGACGCCGGTGTATGACAATACGACATCAATTGCGCCGCTTGGGTGCTCGATACGCACCGCTTCAAGGCGCGGCGTACTGATCCCGCCGAGCATCTGCGCGACAATGCTGCCTTCTATAACGCATGCGGTGGCCAAACCAATCGAGCCGGTAATGGCCAGGGCGCGGTGGCAGTTGTGTGGCATGAAATAGCGAACCTGGAGCGTACCGCCAGCGTTGGCGGGCGAGACCAGCACCGGCTTTGGAATCACTTTGTCGCTGACATCACCCAGGCCCATCGCCAGGCCTGCCTGAAGTCGCAATGACTCTAGGCGCCGCAGGAAGTCTTTATCGGCGTCCAGTTCTGCCGGGCTTTCATCGCCACGCTTGCCCAGTTGGCTGGCTTCGATCAGCACCATGGGCATTGCCATGTCGATGCACGTGACCGCAATTCCATCGATCACATCTTGCGTGTTGCCAGTGGGGAAGAGTTTGCCGGTCTTGCTGCCGGCTGCATCAAGGAACGTCAGTTGCACCGGCGCCGCAGTACCCGGCACACCGTCGATCGCGGTGTCGCCCTCGTAACTGACTTTGCCATCCGGTGTGCATACCTCGGAATGGATAAAGGTCCCGGTGTTCACATTGCGAATGCGCACGCGAGTGCGCCCCGGCGTACCTTTGACCAAGCCCTGCTCGATGGCGAACGGGCCGACGGCACACAGCATGTTGCCGCAGTTGGGTGCGCTGTCGACCCGGCGCTGCGAAACCATCACCTGGACGAACAGGTAATCGACGTCCGCGTCCGGGTGCAGGGAAGGGCTGACAATCGCGACCTTGCTGGTTTGCGGGCTGCCACCGCCAATACCATCGATCTCCAGTTCATGGCCGGAGCCCATCACGTTGATCAGTAGCTCGTCGCGTTCCGCGATTACGGCCGGCAGATCCCAGTCGAGAAACACCGGCCCCTTGGAGGTACCACCGCGCATCAGCACACAGGGAATTCTTTGCATGACTCTGACTCTTGTTGATCAATTGACGTAATTGATGCTCTTGGAGCAAGAGTCTCAAAGAATAAAAAATGTTTCCAATGCAAAAATTGACGCAATTATTGCGTTTGACGAATGATGGATTTGCTTTAAATTATTGGTCGACTTCTTCTGTTGGTGAGGCAAGACATGGATTATGAGCTTAACGATATCCGATCTTTCGTGAAGATCGCCGAACTTGGCAGCTTTCACGAAGCTGCCGATGCGCTTCACCTGTCTCAGCCCGCACTCAGTCGTCGCATCAAAAAACTCGAAGAGGGGCTGGGCACCGCATTGCTGGATCGCACCACGCGCAAGGTCAGCCTCACGAGCGTCGGTCGGGACTTCCTGCCTAAGGCGCGCCGATTGCTGGATGATTTCGATGAGTCGATTCTCAATATCCGCGAACTTGCACAGCGCCAGATTGGCCGAGTCACCCTGGCGTGCATCCCGACGGCCGCATTCTATTTCCTACCGTCGGTGATCCGTCTGTACAACGAGCGCTATCCGCAAATTCGCATCCGCCTGCTGGACTTGAGTGCAAACGAGGGGCTTGAAGCGGTACTGCGAGGGGAGGCTGATTTCGGTATCAACATGATGAGTGGGCAGCATCCTGATATTGAGTTCGTGCCCCTTGTCATAGAACCTTTTGTTTTGGCCTGCCGGCGTGATCATGAGCTCGCTGGACGCAGTGCTGTCACATGGTCTGAGCTCAGTGATTACCGTCTTATTGGGGTGGGCCGCCTGAGCGGGAATCGCATGTTGCTTGATCACGCGTTGTCAGGCTTGAGTTGGCGTCCACAATGGTTCTACGAGGTCCAGCACCTCTCGACCTCGCTGGGTCTGGTGGAAGCCGGGCTGGGGGTGTCGGCGATGCCGAGCCTGGCCATGCCGGCGCATGATCACCCCACCTTGGTCAGCGTGCCGTTGATTGAGCCGATAGTGAACCGCTCCCTGGGTCTGGTTTACCGCCGCGGCGCATCACTCTCTCCCGCGGCAGAAAAGTTTGTTTCAATACTGCTTGAACAATGGCCGCAATGACGCATATCGCGAGCTCAATCCTTGCGGCACCAGATCCAGCGTTGCCAGATAACTGTTGCTGAGCCAAATTCGCCGCGACAGCACGACCCTCGCCATGTACTGGCGAACACCATCGAACGGCTGGAAGCCGATGGATTCCATCCGGTAATGGCCGTTGAATTGGAGTTTTACTTGCTGGACCAACAGCGCGACGTCAACGGTCGACCGCAGCCGGCGTTGCAGGCCAATGGCGTACGCCCTGTTGCACCTCAGGTTTATGGCGTATACGAACTCGAGCAGCTTCAACCGTTTCTTGATGACCTTTACGCGGCTTGCGCGCTACAGGGGTTACCCGTGCGTACGGCGATATCCGAGTACGCTGCGGGCCAGGTCGACTTGACGCGGGAGCATCGTTTCGACGCACTCCACGCTATTGATGAAGGCGTACGTTACAAACGCTGGGTCAAAGGCGTGGCCAACAAACATGGGCTGCAAGCGTGCTTCATGACCAAACCGTTCAGCGATCAGTCGGGTAGCGGTATGCATTTGCACGTCAGCCTGGCCGACGAGCAGGGTCACAATCTGTACGCGAGCGCAGACCCACAGGGCGCACCGCTGTTGCGTCACTCCATTGGGGGGATGATGGCAACCTTGTTTGACTCGCTGGCAATATTTTGCCCCCATGCCAGCCCCTATCTCGCCGCGGCCGCAGTACTCGCGGGCATTCGCTACGGCATCACTCATCAAAGCGACCCTGGCGCGGCGGTTGAGGGCGATGGCTATGAACAGGCGACCGATTTTCTACCCGCCGACTGGCTTACAGCGTTGCACGCATTGCACCGTTCAACGTGGGCACGCGAGGCGCTGGGAGCTGAATTCCTGAACCTGTTTCTGGCTATCAAGTGGCGCGAGTTCCGTCAACTCAATGCTGAAGTCGCAGAGGGTACTGGCGCTGCTACCTCACTCACGCATGAATATTAGCCCGTCAGCCTGCCTGGAAATGGACCGCTGACGGCCATCGTGCTCAACTCATCCAGCTTGCCGCGGTTTTGCTTCGTGACGGATGGCGGGGAGCGCTCTGATGGGCCCGTAAAAAAATTTATAGGCGATGCTTGAAAAATTTCCTCCTGAACCTACTTAGGCTTTACGCGATGCCGAATCCGGGTCGCGTATCAAATCACTTGGAGAAAACTCAGGAGATTTTGTAATGGCTACTACTCTTTCCTTGGCCCCACTGTTGCGCCACTCTGTCGGTTTTGACCGTTTCAACGACCTTTTTGAATCGGCGCTTCGCAGCGAGGCCGGTACCACCTACCCACCCCACAACGTCGAAAAGCACGGTGATGATCATTACCGGATCGTCATCGCGGCCGCAGGCTTAGTGGAGGATGACCTGGAGATCCAGGTGGAAAAAGGCGTGTTGACCGTCGCCGGCGGCAAGCGCGAACACAATGAAGGCATCACCTATCTGCACCAGGGTATCGCCCAGCGCGCGTTCCGTTTGTCGTTTCGCCTAGTCGACCACATTGAAGTGCAGGGCGCACAGCTCGCCAATGGTTTGCTGAGCATTGATTTGCTCAGGGTTGTACCGGAGGAAGCCAAGCCTAAGCGCATCGCGATTGGTGGTGCTGCCAAGGCTGATGTTAAGTCCATCAGCGAGCAGTAACGTGAATAGAGTAAAGGCGCTCCACGGAGCGCCTTTATTCCTGGGTTCACTTTAGCCTGCGGGCGTGTTCCGAGTGCTCGGTTCATCTCAGCAGGAAGTGATGGGTGCCCAATCCGTGCCGTCGGGCGCTGCTGCGCATCAGCATTCCCACCACCTATGCCCAACAATGAGTGCATCCAGTACGAACTGCCGAGCAATGGTCGCCGCATCGCGTGGCTATTCCAAGTGGACGGCAAGGCGCAGGAATATGCGGGGGAGGCGGGCTACAGTTGCTCTGACGATGTACTGGGCGGCTTGACCCTGGCCACACGCATGGGGCGGTGTTGTTTCAGACCTACACATTTATTGTCGAGCAGGCGCTGGCAAACAGCAGTCTGGTGGGGTGGCTGGTATTGATCGGCGTAGCGCTGGTGATCGCGTGGGCGGCACGTGATCATGGTTTTAAGCCAGGGCGACGGGCCCATAGAGAGGCCATGGCTCATTAAACCTTCGGTCGACCGCCATAGGGTGTTGGCTGGCACCTCAATTCATCAGATATTAGCCCGTCATGTCCACGCTAAGCGAAGAGAGCCGCCAGATCGTAGCGTCTCTGGCGTACCGTGTTGGTCCCACCGCTGATATCGCAGGCATCGCCGAGGCGATCATTTCGATATTGCAGGACATGGACGCAGCACTCACGCCCATCATCGGGCAGCAAGGGGTTGTGGCGCTCTTGCGCCGCAGCCTGCTCCTCAGCGCCTCGAAGCACACTCGGCTGGCCGCCACGTACGAACGTGTACAGGTCACGCCGGACCTGATCGGCCTCAAAACTGTATTGATCGAGCAAAGCGAAGCCGATGCGCTGTTTTTCGGTGAGGTGCTGCTGATCACCTTTTACACGTTGCTGACCTCGCTGATCGGGCCCTCGCTGACCGCCCAGTTACTGCGCAACGTGTGGGAACCTTCTTTGAGCGACACCCCTTTGCAGGAAAATTCGCCATGAGCTCCAAAGTAACTATCAACCGCCTGGCTACCGGTGTGCCAGGTCTGGACGAGGTGCTGGGCGGAGGATTGCCGGAATTTTCGTTCAACCTGATCGCCGGCCCACCTGGCTGCGGCAAGACCACGCTGGCGCATCAAATGATGTTTGCCCTTGCGACCCCTGAACGCCCCGCGCTGTTTTTTACCGTGCTGGGCGAGCCGCCGCTGAAGATGCTGCGTTATCAGCAGCAGTTCGACTTTTTCGACACTGATGTGATCAACCAATCGATCCGCTATATCAACCTGGCCGATGACACCCTGGCCGGTAATCTGGATGAAGTGCTGCGGCGCATTGTCAGCGAAGTGGAGGCACATTCGCCGTCGCTGGTGTTTGTCGATTCCTTCCGTTCGGTGGTGCTGGCCAGCCAGACTCAGACCAACCCCAACAACAACCTCCCGCAGTTCGTTCAGCAGTTGGGCATGTTGATGACGACCTGGCAGGGACCACCTTCCTGATTGGCGAATATTTCACCGAAACCGACACCAATCCGATCTTCACCGTGGCCGATGGGCTGATCTGGTTGCGTCAGAGCGTCGAGCGCGATTCGATGGTGCGCAAGATGGAAATCATGAAGATGCGCGGCCAACCGACCTTGCCGGGGCTACTCACTGTTGGTTGCGGGGCCTTCGGGGTCGGGCAAAAGCATTCTGGCGGCGACGTTTCTGGCCGAGGGTGCGCGCAATGGCGAAACCGGTGTTATTGCGGTGTTCGAGCAACGGCCCAACCGCTCGCAAAACGCCACACTGATCGACCTGATCAAATGTGGCAAAGTCAGTCTGGTGGACAGCCGGGCGCCGGACCTGTCGATTGACGAAATCGTCCAGCAGTTGCTCGGTGAAATCAGGCGCATGAACGCCACGCGGGTGGTTATCGATTCGTTGTCGGGCTTCGAGTTGGCCCTGGCGCCGACCTTTCGGGCGGACTTTCGTGAGTCGTTGTCGCGCATGGCCACGGCGTTGACCCGCGTCGGCGTCAGCGTGTTGATGACTTCGGAATTGGAAGACCGCTACACCGACCTGCGCTTCAGCCCCTACGGCACGGCGTTCCTGACCGATGCGATCATCGTGCAGCGCTACATTGAAGTGCGTAGCCGCCTGCTGCGCATCATGGCCGTGGTCAAACTGCGTGCCAGTGCCCACTGCGATGAGTTACGCCAATACCACATCACTGACGATGGCCTGCAGATCGGCGAGATGCTTCCCGATCAGGAGGGGCTTCTTGGCGGTCGCCCGACGACCCGGCATACAGGGCGTGACAATGTTTGAGCTGACTCATGAGTGACCGCGCTGGAGAGGAGGAACGTAAGGTAGCCAATGCTGCCCACGAACTCTTCCTGCTCGGCCGCAAAACCGTTGAAGCCCGCGCGGTATTGGCTGCGCTGCAGGATCAACTGAGTGACGCGAATAATCGTCTGGAAGACGCCCAGCACGTCGAGCAACTGATCGAAGCCAATCAGCAACTGGTGCTGGCAATACTCCTGACGCAATCCGACGCGATCGCGGCGCCTCAGGTCGAGGAGCTGCTGCTGTTCCAGGAGCTGCGCGAGGCGAATGCGCAATTGGTGATCGCTGCACTCAGTGCCCAGGACCTTCAGGCCACGGCCGAGCTTGCACTGGGCCAGCAGAAAAGCATCCTGGCGATGGTCGCCCATGAACTGCGTAACCCGCTGACGCCTATCAGCCTGATTGCCGAGCGCATGGTCAGGCTGCCCAGCGACCAACTGCCGCGCATGCGTGAGTTGATCGAAGGCCAGGTCCAGCATATTTCCGAACTGGTCGACGACCTGCTGGATGTCTCGCGCGCCAGCACCGGTAAGCTGCGCATCCAGTGTCGCGAGGTGGACATGCTGCGCATCTTGAATGCCGTAGTCGACGCGTGCAGCCCGGTGATGATCGCGCGAAATCAGCAGTTCGACGTGGCGTTTCCCGACGCTAGCCTGATCATGAGCGGTGACCCCGTGCGGCTCGCGCAGATCCTGCACAACTTGCTGGGCAACGCGGCCAAGTACACCCAGGCCGGTGGCAGAATCTCGATGGTGGTCACCGTGGAGGCCGATCAACTGAGGATCTGCATTTGCGATAATGGCATCGGCGTGACCGCCAAGGCCCTGCCGTTCATTTTTGATCCTTATGTGCAAGACGCCCACGCCATCGGTTTCAACAGCGCCGGCCTGGGCATTGGCTTGACCGTCGTGCGCGAACTGGTCGAAGCCCACGGCGGTACGGTCTCGGGAAAGAGTGATGGGCATGGCAAGGGCAGCGAATTTGTGGTGATGCTGCCCCTGACGGCGTAACGGGGCGAGCGCGCGGCACCAAAGTGATTTATGAGGGTCCATACACCCCGCACGATTGTCTGTGGTCGTGCGCCTGTAGGTTCCGTGCCTCGGAACCTGTCGTCCGTTTTACCCTCAGCATAAGATCTAGAGCATGTACCTACGCAACATTGCAGTCGGGCTGTCTGCCCTTGTTTTGCTCTCTACCGCTGTAGAAGCCCGCAACCTGGCAAACCCCTACACCCCCACCGAGCAACGCGCTTCATTTGATGGTTGCGCTGATCTTTTCCCTGCCAATACGCCGATCAAAACCGCCACCATCCCTGCGTCAATGACACCTCTGGCGCTGTGTTCCGACACGTTTGCAGTGCTGTACTCGCAAACCAGCAAGACGCCGCTGGTGGTGGTCGAACGCCTGAATGCTGCGCAGTTGAAAGAGGCGAAAGGCGAGGAGCGTACCAACCAGTTCTACCCCGACCCACGCATCCCCAAGGCTGGGCGTGCTGAGTTGAGTGACTACCGCAGCCAGCACCCGGCTGTGGACCGCGGCCACCAGGCCCCGGCCGCCGACGCACCGGATGCCCACGCGATGGCCCAATCCTTTGCACTGTCGAACATGGTGCCGCAAGACCCCACCAACAACCGCAAGATCTGGAGCAAGGTCGAGGCCGACGTGCGCAAGTTTGCCAAGCGTGCTGGCGGCGATGTGTATGTATTCACCGGTCCGCTGTTCGACCCGGGCCACGGCACCATCGGCGACAACCACGTCTGGGTGCCGACGCGGCTGTTTAAATTGGTGTACGACGCCTCAAGCAAGCGAGCCTGGGCGTATGTGCTACCCAACGCTGAGACGCGCCTCCAGAAACCGATGGACTACGACACCTTTGTGAAGAGCACCGGCCTCAAGTTGCTGGGGAATCTTCCGGTGTCAGGGTCGGTGGGGAGGGGTTGACCGACGCATCACCACTCTCCTGACCGGCACGGCGAGCGCAGCACCCACCGCAGCAGAGATCACATGTGGGAGCTGTCGAGCCCCTGCGAGGCTGGGAAGGCGGCGGCATTGCCAGCCCCTTTCTCGCCTGGCCCACCGCTTTCGCAGCCTCGCTAAAGCTCGACAGCTCCCACAGGGGGATTGGCGGTATTGGTTGAGTTTTCGATCGCCTGGGCGTTGAGCGGTTGCTGAGTCAGCTGTCCTGGGAAGTACTTGGCTCTTGAGCCGCTTCAGCCGCCAGCTTTTCCCGGTCTGCCTTGCTGACGTACGTATCCTTTCTCTTCGGCGCCAATTTGGCGCTGGCCTTTTTGGCCTTGGCCTTGAAGAGCTGCTTCAGTTTTTTCTGGCGGTTCATGTCTTTCTACCCGGGCTGTACAGGCTCGGGATGATACCAGCTTAAAAACCGACGCCATTCCCTGAGTCGCTTTTTAGCGCCAATCTGTGTATTGAATCGCCCTCCCTTTTGCCAATAATCGGGTCCTCCAGCGCACAACGGACGACACTGATGAGCATCCACACCCGCACCAAACGCATGACCGTCCCGCAACTGGTCGCCATGAAGGGCCAGCAGAAAATCGTCTCCCTGACGGCTTACTCCAGCGCCATCGCCAAGCTGATCGATCCTTTGGTCGATTTCATCCTGGTCGGTGATTCCACGGCCATGGTCGGGTACGGCCGCCCCTCGACCTTGAGCATGCAACTTGAAGAAATCATCGGCCACACACGGGCCGTGGTCGATAGCACGCGCTTGGCCTGTGTGATTGCCGACATGCCGTTTGGCAGTTATCAGGAATCCAATGAACAGGCCTTCCGCAATTGCGCCCAGGTGCTGGCGCGCACCGGCTGCGACGCCGTCAAGCTGGAAGCCAACCAGGCGTTAGCCGGCACCGTCGAGTTTCTGGTGGCGCGCGGTGTTCCGGTGATGGCGCATGTGGGGCTGATGCCGCAGTTCGTCAACGTGATGGGCGGCTTCAAGGCTCAGGGGCTCACCGCCGAAACCGGCGCGCGGATTGCCGAGGATGCACGGGCCAATCTGCAGTCGGGTGCGTTCAGCCTGTTGCTCGAAGGGGTGGCAGAGGGCGTGGCCCGGCAGATCACCCTCGACTCGGCAATGCCCACCATCGGCATCGGCGCTTCACCGGCCTGCGACGGCCAGGTGCTGGTGACTGAGGATGTGCTGGGCCTGGGCGGCGAGCAGATGCCGCGTTTCGTCAAACAATACGCGGACGTGGGCGCGGTGATCCGCGATGCCTGCGAACGGTTTGCCGAAGACGTGCGTCACGGTCGTTTCCCTGAGGCGCGGCACTGCTACGGACTTTGACGAATTGCCCGGGCCAGTTGCTCCACGGCCTGGGCGATGTCTTTGCTCCAATCGAGGGTAAAGCTCAGGCGCACATGCTGTTTCCAGGCACCTTGCTGGCTGAACAGTTCGCCGGGGGCGATGACGATGCGTTCTGTCAGCAGGCAATCGAACACGCGCTGCATGTCGACCAGACGCGTGGCTTCCAGCCAAAAACACGCGCCACCCTGCGGGATCTGCACTTCAAAGGCACCCTTGCCGTGTTCGTCCAGCAGGCCTTTCAGCCGGGTCATACAGTCCTGCAACAAGGCCCGCAGCGTGTGCAGATGCGGGTCGATGCGCTTGGAAGTGAATAGCTTGGCAATCGCCTTCTGGCGGATCGGCGACAGACGAAATGCCCGCGCCAGGAACGCCTGCTGCAACTGCGCCCCACACCCACGGCACAGCACATAGCCGTAGGGTGCCTCCGAGCCGATCACCTTGTCGAAGGTCGAAAACACCAGCAGTTTCTGCGGGTCGGCAACGTCGCGATAGCGGGCCGGCCGGGGCGCGAAATACAACTCGCCGTAGGTGTCGTTTTCGAACAACCAGATATCCCGCTCCGCCAGCCATTGGCAGATCTGCTGTTTATCCTCAGCCGGCATGCGGCTGCCGTGGGGAATGTTCACGGTGGATGACAGCACCGCCAGGCGAATGGGTGCGTGCTTGAGCAGTTGATTAAGCGCAGGCAGGTCGAAGCGCCCGTCGGCGTCAAGGTGCAGTTCGATCACGCGGATGTTCGCGGCTTTAAGCTGGCGCAGGATCGCCCACGAGCACGGAGACTCCACCAACGCCACTGTGCCCGCCAAGCCCAGGGCGTTCAGCGACAACGCCAGCACGCTGTGCAGGTCCGCGCCGACATAGACCTGATCGGCCTGCCAGTAGTTGTCAGTGGAGCAGGTGTAGCGCTCGGCCAATGCAGCGCGCAGCTCCGGTTCGCCAAAGGGCAGGTACAACGGTGTCAGTGAGCGCGGGTATTGGCGGGCCATCTCCCGCTCAATCATCAGCAGTGGGTTTTCCAGCGACATCAGCATGGCCGGTGCGTCGCTGCTCAGGGCCAGCATGCCCGGCTGGCGGGCATTGGCAAAGACCTGATCGAGCAGGCTGGGTGCGCGCTCAGTTGAGACAGCCGTCGGCTGCAGACGGGTGAAGTAACCGAACTTGGGCCTGGCGTATACCCGTCCTTCATCCTCAAGGAGCGCGTAGGCGTACTTGGTGGTCGACACCGATACGCCGAGGCGCTGCGCCAACTGGCGCAGCGACGGCAACTTGTGGTCGCCTTGCGAAGGGCTTGCCTCAATCAACTCGACGAGGTAGCGGTACACCGCTTGATAGGCGAACGGGGCGTTTTTAGGTGTATCCATAACCCTTTGCGCCGCATGACTCGCCATTGCAGAGAACACGAGCAGGGTGCCCTGTTAAAGGTTGGCAGCCGTGAGCGTGTCGCCGCTCTCTGGCCGGCGCTCTACAAACGTGGCCTTGACCCGTTTAGAGACAAGCATATAGGGCACCCATACACACAAGCCAATCAATGCACGTACCATTTCTTTCGCTGTGTTGAAGTCGAATATGGGTTGATCCGCCAGAACAAGCGAGCATGCCCATGCATCAAGAGGAATGAAAATAGCCGATACAACGACTGCGGCTATATAAACCTTGGGGAACAAGTAGTGCTTTGTGCAGAACAGGTAGATCAAATAAGCGTAGGTAGCAGCCATGAGTGCGTTGATAAGTGTTTCTGAAATCAGGATCGGCCCCCACAGCGGGTTATACAAGGGTGATGCCTGCGTGGTGACAGCGGTAAATGTACCCTCTGCGAAGATAGGGTAATGCACTTCGAGAAGCATCTTGGTCAGGCGGAAAGCTGTTGCAAACAGGCCTATTCCAACTAATATAAGCCAACCTCGTAGTCCCTTTAAATTTCTGCTTTCTTGCATGTCACGCTCTATAAGTAAGTGTTCAAATGATCGTATAGCAGTGGTGCATAAGGTAACGTGGTGCGCTCACTGCATTGATAATCTTCTAGGTTTTATCCCTGTTTCAATTTCGGAAAGACTTTCCCAGGAATTCAGTAATCAACCCAATCACCTGTTGCTGAATCACCGCCCTGGGGCGAGCCCCTTCACCATCGCGGCAAATCATGCCATCGCCTGGCGAGTCCTCTTCGATCAACGCCATACCGCCCGGCTTGCAGGTCGACATAAAGCTGAAGTGAGTGGCGTCGGCGATCTCTACGTAGTGTGTCGAGGCTTTAGGCAACCGCTTGACCATATCGGCGGACTCCAGGTTGGGGTCCATATCCTCCGTTGGCACGCCCCCCGCAATTACCAGTGCCGGCACCGGCAGTGCGGCCAGGCTGGCGTCGGTGAAGCCGCGCGACAGGCCCAGGTCCAATGTCACCACGGCGCCGACGCGTGGGTCGCGCAGGGCGGCGGCCAGTTGGGCCTTCGCAGCCGGTGTCTCGGCCGGTTTGATCTGCTGGTAGCCGATGCAGCCGCCCAACTTCGGGTGTGCATTGCAGTCGCGGGCGAAGAGGTCCGGGTCGAAGCGTGCACCGGCAATTTCCATGGCCGTCCATCCCCCAATAGAGTGACCCACCACGGCGATCCGGTTTTTCGCCACCGCGCCGAACTGCTTAGGCTGAGCGATCACCGCATCGATGGCCCGGCTCAGGTCTTTGGGCCGTTGCCATAACTGTGCGGCAGCCTGCGGGCTGCGGTCCTTGCTGGTGGTGCCGGGATGGTTGACCGCCGCCACGATGTAACCCTGATGGGCCAAGGCGCTGGCCAGCCACACCTGGTTGCCCCAGTTACCGCCGTAACCATGGGAGAGCACCACCAGCGTGTGTTCGCCGCTTTGCGCAGGCGCGTCGGGCACCGCGAGGGCGCCGAAGAACACTGCGTCGTCACGGATCAGCTCGGGTTTAGTGGCGGCGGCGGTGGGGTACCAGACGACCATTTGCAATGGGCGCTGCGTATCCGGGACGGTGACGTTTTGGAAGCCGATAGGTGGGGTTTCGGCGAATACAGGCGCCGCCAGGATAATCAGTAGCAGCGCGGTGAGGGTGGTTTTCACAGTTTTTATCATCCTTGATATGAGGGCCGCATCATGCCTTGAAACAAGGAGTTTTAATAGAGGGGAGGCTGGACCAGGAAGTTTCTGACGTATTCCTACGTTTAAGTATGACGGCGTTATCTTTCGTTATTTTAGGAAGTGGGTGGCTTTATTCGGTTAATTAATCGTGCAAGGGTGGGGGCGTAAATCTTACGGTTGGATTGATTTGAACGTTATGTGTTAACGCCTGACGCTATGGTGATGATTATGGAAAGCGCGATTGTGTTTGTTCGTCGTTCAGGCCCAAGCAAATATCTGCTCGCATTGGTTGCTGCTTTGGTGATTTTCATTAACGAAGGAGTGCAGGCGCAGGAAAGGTCTATTCCTAAGTCTGAGGCGCCCGGCCCTGTGCTCGTGTTATCCAATTCCAATTCCGATACCAGTGCCGGTGTAGGGTTTGCAAGTTTCAGTGTTGTGAGCTCTGATTTCCCAACCGGGACCCTCGCTGATCCCAAGCAGTTAGTGGAAGTGCAATGGAATACGACTTACTATCCTGAAAGTATCATGGAGGCTGTGAAGTTGTGCTACTCGCGCCCCTTCAGTTCTCAAGAGGACTGCAGGAAAATTCTTCCAAACTCTTCCGGAACACTGTCGGACTTCAATGTTCAGTCTTTCGGTAATGGCTCGCGTGTCAGAATCTATCATGATGTATACGGGGGGACGCCCCGCTATACTCGGCCTGCGGGTGCAGACTCAGTGGTATTTAAATACAGGTACTAACTCAGTGGAAGCTGCTGGGGATTAAGTTGCTTCGAGTTTGTTTTTAAATAGATAACCAACGTATATTTAATGCCGGGTAGCTTCGGCTTCCTCCTGGGCTGGGAGAACATCCATGATCACTGTTCAACCTCAGGCATCCGCATCCTACGGGCGCATGACAACAAGTAGTTCCGTCAGTGCCGTTCCGTTGTCTACGGTTCCACACGCTAACGATCAGACGGCTGTGGCTTCAGCTACGATCCGTGACGTTACTAGCAGCACCGTCTCAATCCTGGCTCGTCAGCTGAGCGAAGCTGCAACACGGGCTGAAACCCGGGCCGGCCAGATGAGCGCCAACCCACTCCATTCGATTACGGGTGACCATTACCTCGCCAATAAAGCTCAGCACGATACGGAAACTCCCAGCACCGAAACCCCAGAGCTCCTGGCACGGGCGCGGCACGCCACTGGTTTCGTCAACGGTACGGACAGCAACCCGTTTAAAGAACTCGCGCGCAATCAGCTCAGCCTGATTGCCGGGGATGACGGTGGCCCCTTCACCGTCAATGAACGACGTGCAGCGTGGGAAGCGCTGGCATCAACGGCGCCCAAGGTCGCCACCCAGTCGGCCCCAGCTTCCGTTAACGGCCGCGACCTCATGATGTCGCGCTTGTACAACGGCAATGAACCCCCCGTTGCCAAGCCACCCGCCACTGTCTACAACGGCACTCAAAACCACGCCGATTTCCTCAACCGTGATGACCGTGCCTTGATCTCGGATATGTACGCCTATGCAAAAGCGGAAGGTGCGGACCTGTATTTCGTAGATCGAGTGGCCATAGAACTCGGCACCTACCGTCATTACAGCGACGGCCTTCAACTCGCGGGGAGCAACGTTCGCTATGACTGGGACGGGTTCCAGGTGACGTGCGACTACAAGCCAGAGGACGCCGCAGACGCGTCAAGAATCCTGGAGGGTTCGGCGATCAACAGTACCCGTCTCGACCAGGGCTTTTTACGATACATCCTGAGTCCGAGCCAGGGAACGTTCTCCAATATTGGGGGCATACCCTTCCTGGAGCGGATGGTAAAAAAATTCTCCAGTGAAGGCGCTGATCAACCTCCACTGGGCAGCGAGTTCGCCACCTTCAAAAGAGCCAAGCGCGAGGACCATGTCGTTCAAACCACGGACAAGAACATAAGGCTCCCGCCCTTCAAAGCACTTACCGAAACCGTGAATGGTGTCTGGCACCTCACCGAGCACGGCAAGACCGCTGGCTATTTGATGGATAAGTCCACCGGTAGGCTGTACAAGCCCACTGATCCTCTAAGCGATCAAGTGCAACAGCGCTCGCCCTTGAATATTCCTGCTGGCGAAGCGCCCAACAACACCTTGCTCGACGCCCTGGCAGACACCCGCGAGCAGCCAACAACACGTTGGATCTGGCCCGGCCATCTGTTCAAACTGATGAAAAACTTCAAACCCTGAAGCGCCACTGTCCACCAGGCACTGCAAGCGCATTTTGCTCATGCGCATTGCAGCCCAGCCGACTCAGACCCCCGCGCCTTCCGCTTAAGGCCTACGCGTGCGTAAGCCCAGTCAACGTATCCGCAAGGGTCTTCGTGCGTTGCGCTGTCCCCTCAGTCGCACGGCTTGACGCCTCCAGTGCATCGAGCATTTCGCGCAGCGCGCCCACCCCGGTGGACTGGTCCTCAATCTGCTGGGCAACGCGCTGGATCTCGCTCGACAGCAGGTCGATATCCACACTAATCTCCGCCGCATTCTTACGCGTGATCTCCGCCAGTTTGCGCACTTCGTCCGCCACCACCGCAAAGCCCCGGCCCAGGTCGCCCGCGCGCGCCGCCTCGATGGCGGCGTTGAGCGCCAGCAGGTTGGTCTGCCCGGCGATTTGCTGGATCACCTGCACAATCGACTGGATACGCAAACTTGAACCCGCCAGGGTGCGTGCACCTTCCACTGCGATATCTGCCTGGCTCGACAGCCCCTCCACCGTCGCTCCAGCCTGGGCAGACACGCTGTTCTGCCGGTCAATGGTGCCCACCAGATCATCCATCGACGCATGCAACTCACCCGAGTAATGCTTGAGCTGCGAAGCAATGTCCTCCTGCTGCCGCTCGGCTTGCGCCAACACTTGGCCCAAGTCTGCCAGGCCTTCGAACACCGGCAGGATATTGCGGTCCAGCCCACGGGTATTCAGGGTGTCGGTGAAGTCTTTGTTCTTGAACGCGTTAATTTGCTTGACCACCACATGGTTCAAGCCCGCCAGTTTCTTCACCTGCCGGCGCAGGAAAAACGCCTTGAACTCGCCATAATGGGCGATGAAATTGTCGACGTACTCGTCATTGAAACTGACGCCTTTGGCCACCCGAAAGAAGAAAATCGCGGTCAGCGTCTGGTTCAGGTTCAGCCCCAGGATTTCACCAAAGGTCGAAAACCCCGCCAGCGGCACATCCCCAAACGTGCCGGCCATGCTGCCCAGTTCGGCGCCGTTGTTCAGCCGGCGCAAAATGCAGTCATTTAGAATACCCGCCACCGGCTGGCCACCCTTGCCGCGCAAAAATTGCTCGTAGTCCAAACGCGTTGCCTCACGCAACGGCGTACGCCGCACCATCACCAACTCTTCACCGGGTGCCACGTCGCAAAACAGCTGCACGATCTGCTGCTCATAGTCGATGCGCGCGATGGAGCGCACGAACAACTCACTGCCCACGCGGATGGCAAACGAGTAGTCCGCCAGCTTCGATTCCAGCGCCTGGGGCGTGCAGTTGAACGCATCGCACAGCGCTTGCACCATGTTCTTGATGTTGCCGCTGCTGTCGATCACCTGGTCAATCGTGCGGTCCTCTACCGACGCGGTCAGCACACTGAAGGTCAAATCCGCCGGCTTGAAATTTTGGCTCTTGAACACGCCAAAGCGCACTTGGGCTGCCGTCTTCAGGAACACAATCTGCGCATGGTTCTGATAACTGCGCTGGCCGTCGTGAATCAGCGTCTTCTGGAAGTCCGACTTGCCCCCGGCCGACCCGCCCACGAATAAACACGGAAAACGCCCGGACTCATACAGCGCCTCCATGAAAAACGACTCCGACGCCGACAACCCGTCAAACACGACATAGGCCAACGTATCGCGATGATCGATCTGCGTATGCACCTGCACCCCTTTGATATTGCTTACCAGCTTGGCAATCCGCTCCTGCATCCCCAGGCGCTTGCCGCCACTGCGAATGTCCTCACACTCCAACGGCACCATCACCACCTCGGCGGCAGCGATCACGCTGTCGTCGAACAACTGCAGCACAATCCGGTCCCAGCGTTCGCCAGTGGTGCAGTAAAGCGTCTTGGCTGCGTTGCACAACTCGCCGGCAGTGGTGCACAGGCTGATGGTGCTTTGGGGAAAGCGCCGTTTGAGCTTGGCGGCGATTTGGTCGATGTCCAGGTGCGGGGAGATGAAGCCGGTGATGAGCGTCGGGCTGATGCGCAGGGTGGCTAAGGACGGCTCCAGTTCGTTGGCGGTGCAGGTGAGCGTGGTGGTGCCTTGACGGTCGGGCCGGGCTTTTTTGAGAAGGGCGAGTGGGTTCATGGTGGGGGCTCAATCGGGAGGGGGCGCAGGGTATTGGCATGCGGTTAATAAGGTTATCGGCGGGAGGGGTGAGGGCAGGAGGGGAGGTTGGCGGGATGCGACAGATGGCCGCATTTGGCCGGCGCGGGATGCGCGCGAGCTACGGCAGGGGCCTTGCGGAAGCCTATGACTAGCCCTGTAGATCTTGATGAGTGGGTGACGCACGGAGAAGGGGGCGAAAGAGATTCTTGATGCCCTGAGAGGTCGATGAAATGAGCGAATCGAAATTCAAACCCGAGGATATGCCGATCCTCGATCTTGATACGTCCGGTACCCGCGTCTATGAAGCTTCGCGCTTCCTCGACAGCCCGGACACCATCAGTGCGTATCTGGCGCAAAGCATGAAGTCTCAAGACCCACAGGTACTGATGAAGGCACTTGCGGAGGTCACCAAAGCCCAGGGCGTGAACAAGGTGGCCGAGGCGGCGGGGGTTAATCGCGAGAGTCTTTACAAAACGCTGAAAGGCGGATCAAAAACGCGCTATGAGACGATCCAGAAGCTGATGATGGCGTTAGGGGTTGAGCTGACTGTGCAGCCGATTGCGATCCAAAAAACACCGGCAGTCGTCCGCAAACCTTAATACGAAAACGCGCACTTCAGCACGAAGCAGTTCGAGTGTGGGAGCAGGCAAGCCAGCTCCCATATTTGTTTGCGTGTTTTTGGCCTTACCGCACCAGGCACGGCTGTTTGTTGTTGAAGCGCCATCCCGGAATCAGGAATTGCATCGCCACGCTGTCATCCCGCGCCCCGAGGCCCATGCCTTTGTACACTTCATGGGCCTTGGCCACGGCGTCCATATCGATCTCTACACCCAGGCCTGGCTTGCTCGGCACTTTCACGTAGCCGCCTTCGATTTTCAGTGGCGCCTTGGTCAGGCGTTGACCGTCCTGCCAGATCCAATGGGTGTCGATGGCGGTAATGTCGCCCGGCGCGGCGGCGGCTACCTGGGTGAACATCGCCAGGGAAATATCGAAGTGGTTGTTGGAGTGCGAGCCCCAAGTCAGGCCCCATTCATGGCACATCTGTGCGACGCGCACCGAACCCTGCATCGTCCAGAAGTGTGGGTCGGCAAGAGGAATATCGACGGATTGCAGCTGGATGGCGTGGCCCATTTCGCGCCAGTCGGTGGCGATCATGTTAGTGGCGGTTTTCAGCCCCGTGGCGCGGCGGAATTCGGCCATGACTTCGCGGCCTGAGTAGCCGTTTTCGGCACCGCAGGGGTCTTCGGCATAGGCCAGTACGTGGTGCTGGTCTCGGCACAGGCGGATGGCTTCTTTCAATGACCAGGCGCCATTCGGGTCTAGGGTGATGCGGGCATCCGGGAAACGTTCGGCCAAGGCCGTGACGGCTTCGATTTCGGCATCGCCACTGAGCACGCCGCCTTTGAGCTTGAAGTCGTTGAAGCCGTATTTGGCGTTGGCAGCCTCAGCGAGGCGCACCACGGCGTCGGCCGTCAGGGCTTTTTCGTGGCGCAGGCGGAACCATTCATCGTCGCTGTCGGCCTCGTTGCGGTAAGCGAGGTTGGTAGCGCTGCGGTCGCCGACGTAGAACAGGTAACCGAGCATTTTCACGGCATCGCGCTGCTGCCCTTCGCCGAGCAAGGCGGCCACCGGGACATCGAGGAATTGACCCAGCAGGTCGAGCAGCGCGGCTTCCATGGCGGTGACGGCGTGGATCGTAATGCGCAGGTCAAACGTCTGCAGGCCGCGCCCGGCCGAGTCGCGGCAAGCAAAGGTGCTGCGCATCTGGTTGAGCACGCGCTGGTACTGACCAATGGGCTGGCCGATCACCAGGCTGCGGGCGTCTTCCAGGGTCTCGCGGATGCGCTCGCCACCGGGTACTTCGCCCACGCCGGTATTGCCGGCGCTGTCTTTGAGAATGACGATATTGCGCGTGAAGTAAGGCCCATGGGCGCCGCTGAGGTTGAGCAGCATGCTGTCGTGGCCGGCGACGGGGATGACCTGGAAGTGGGTAACGACGGGAGTGTTCATGGCAAGTTCCTAAATGGGCTCAAAGAGGTTTGCTGAGGGCGGCACCCGTAGGCACAGTTGGCGCCAGCACGGCGGAGGGCGACGTCTTGGCAAAAAACACCAGGATCGCAGCGAGCACCGAGGTGCCGGCCAGGCCATAGAGGCCGCCCTGGATCGAACCGGTGGTCTGTTCCAGAAAGCCAAAGGTGGTCGGTGCAACGAAACCGCCCAGGTTACCGATCGAGTTGATCAGCGCGATCACCGCGGCGGCAATGCGCGCATCCAGGTAACCCTGGGGAATCGGCCAGAACAGCGACGACGCCGACTTGAAGCCGATGGCCGCAAAGCAGATCGCCACAAAGGCAAAGATCGGCCCGCCGATGGTGGACATGAACATGCCTGCGGCGGCAATCAACAGCGCCGCCGCCACCCAGGCCTGCTGGAACTTGAACTTGCCCGACAGCGAGGCGAAGGTGTACATGGCGATGATCGAGATCAGCCATGGAATCGAGTTGAAGAGGCCGACCTGTATATCACTCAAGTCGCCCATCTTTTTGATGATGCTCGGCAGCCAGAATGTCGCCGCGTAGATCGTCAGTTGGATGCAGAAATACAGCGCGCAAAACAGCAGGATCTGGCGGTCTTTCAGCAACGTGCCGAGGGTCGGTTTGACGGTGGTTAGGGCTTCACGTTCGCGCTGTTCCTGGTCGATGGCATTGACCAATGCGTCCTGTTCTTCGCGGGTCATCCATTTGGCGTCGTGGGGTTTGGAGTCCAGCCAGAACCACACAAAGGACCCCAGCGCCACCGAGGCCAGGCCTTCAATGGCAAACATCCACTGCCAGCCGTGGAAGCCAAACCCTTCGATCTGCAACAGTGCGCCTGAGAGAGGACCGGAAATCAGTGAGGCGACCGCCGAGCCGCTGAGGAAAATCGCGATGGCTTTACCACGCTCCACGCCGGGCAGCCAGCGGGTGAAGTAGTAGATCACCCCAGGGAAGAAGCCGGCTTCGGCCACGCCCAGCAGGAAGCGCAGGATGTAGAAGTGGGTTTCGTTCTGGATGAACGCCATCATCGTCGCGACGATGCCCCAGGTGAACATGATGCGGGTCAGCCAGATTCGCGCCCCGACCTTCTGCAGCAGCATATTGGAGGGCACTTCGAACAGGGCGTAGCCGATGAAGAACAGTCCGGCGCCGAATCCATAGGCGGCGGCGCCAATGCCCAGGTCATGCTCCATGTGCGTGCGCACAAAGCCGATATTGACCCGGTCGATGTAGTTGAGGATGAACATGATCACGAACAGTGGGAGCACATGGCCCTTCACTTTGCTCACGGCGCGTGCGAGGACCGAATCGCTTTCTGGTGCGGCAGATGCATGGCTTGAATTGTTCACAATTCAAAACTCCCCCTGATTATTTTTATGCGGGTTTGCGTGTCTTGTTGATAGACATCATACAAGTAGGTTTCGCGAGATCGCAATGCGTTGGTGCGTGTTTTTGTGCCTATAACACCCTGCGTACATCATATTTTTGGTTTTTTGTATAGGTTTTACTAGGTTTTATGCAGGTTTTGAACGGTCTGATTGTTTGGGAGAGTCGCAATGGCTCGAGTGAAAAACGTGAGCGTGATGATTGGTTGTCATACAAGCTGATGGTTTTTTTAATCAACCCGGGCCCGTCGCCGGGCGGGGTGTTAAGCTCCCTCCAGCTCAGCCCCGTGGACTTGTAGCAATGCCCATTGAAAGTGGAACCCCCCCGCGAAGACGCCCCACCAACCTTGCCCAAGGCGTGGTCGATGCGCTGACCCAGCGCATCCTGCTTGGCCAGTTGAAGCCCGGTGAGAAATTGCCATCGGAATCCACCATCGTGCTTGAGCATGGCGTGAGCCGAACCGTCGTGCGCGAAGCGCTCTCGAAACTGCAGGCGTCTGGCCTGGTGGAAACCCGTCACGGCATCGGCACCTTTGTATTGGCGCTGCACGCCCAGCAGGGTTTGCGCCTGCATGTGGACACGGTGGCCAGCGTGCGCAATATGCTCGAGCTGCGTCTGGGCTTGGAGGTACAGGCCGCAGCGCTGGCAGCGGTGCGTCGAACCGACGCTCAACTGGCCCACATGCGCCAGGCGCTCGACGATTACCAGGCGTCCCTGGCCAACAACGACACTTGTGTGGAAGAAGACAAACGCTTTCACCAACTGATCGCCGAGGCCACCGGCAACACTTTTTTTACCGAGATCATGCTGCACCTGGGGAACGCGATGATCCCGCGCACCCAACTCAAGGGTGACGAGCGTGGCGGCGCCGACTTTGCCCAATTGGGGCAACTGGCGAATCTGGAGCACGAGGCGATCTTCAACGCGATCAAACGCCAGGACCCTGACGCCTCACGCGCCGCCATGGTGCTGCACCTGACCAACAGTCGGGACCGTTTTTCGGGGGAGCGGGGCCGTTGAACGAACACACTTTATCCATGCGCCTGGAACGCGTGGGGGCGAACGTACCGACTGGCGCGCGCCTGGCGGATATTGGCTCCGACCACGGCTATTTGCCGGTGGCCTTGATGCGCCGTGGTTTGATCGTGGCGGCGGTAGCGGGGGAGGTGGCTGCTACGCCATTCCATGCGGCGCAGCGCACCGTGCGCTCCAATGGCCTGGAGCAGCAGATTACGGTGCGCCTGGCCGATGGCTTGGCCGCCATTGAACCCCGTGACGGCGTCACCGCGATCAGCGTTTGCGGCATGGGTGGCGAGACGATTCGCGACATTCTCGAAAACGGCAAGTCTTACCTGAGTGGCCAGGAACGGCTGATCCTGCAACCCAACGGCGGCGAGCAACCCGTGCGCCAATGGCTGATGGATAACGGTTATTCCATCCTCAGTGAAGAGCTGCTGTGGGAGAACCGCTTCTACTACGAAATCATCGTCGCCGAGCGCGCTGGGCCGGTGGCTTATAGCGCCGAACAGCTGTACTTCGGCCCGCTGCAGATGCAGGCGCGCAGTCCGGCGTTCCTGGCCAAGTGGCAGCGCATGTTGCATCAAAAGCAAAAGACCCTGGCCAGCCTGGAGCGCGCGCGGCAGGCGGTGCCTGAAGAGACGCGGCAGGAGATTTCCCAGCAGGCCAGGTGGATTGCCGCGCTACTGGCTTGACACACCTTCATTCAAATTTTCCAGCCCCCACAGGGATGGGGGTTGTGCCGGGTGTTTGCGCCATTAGTTACAGGGGCGCTCTGGGGGTGAGTGTTTCTGCCCCATTTTCGTGCGTTTCTCGTTGTTTATTTGGTGCGAGCCCGCCTATTTCGGGGCGTTCCCTCATAGGCCCATTTTTTGCTTGTGGCTTTCCAATCAATGACATGGCATTTTGCCGTTAGTCATTTCAAGGCTTCACCCAGCGGTGCACCGCGTGGGTCGTTTTTGGAGAGTGGTCGGACATGCACAGCCTTTTATCACCGGGTATCCGCCTGCTGGGTCGTTTCGGCTTTGCGCGCAAGTTCCAGATCCTGTTCTTGCTGTTCATGCTGCCCCTGGCGGGTAGCCTATGGACGATTGGCTCGGACTATCGCGACAAATTAACCGTGATCTCGAGCGAGCAGTCCGGCGTTCGGCAATTAAAAGCCTTGGACGCGTTGGATGACCAATTGACGGCCCAGCGCAACCTGGCCGCGCGGTGGAAAGCGGCAGATATCCTGCACGCTCCGACGCCGGCGGCGAAGGCGGCGATGGACAAGGTGGATGCGAATTTCCCAGTGATCCTGCAAAGCCTGCAAGCGTTGGGCGATTCACTAAAGTCCCAGAACGCCAGCGCCGATATCCTGGCCCGCTTCGAAGCCTTACAGGCCACAGTCAAGGGCATGGATTCCCAATCCCTGCGCACCGTGGGCTGGTGGCCGGACGGCTACGACCGTTTCACCTTGGCCCTGACCGCGATGCAAACCCTGCGCGAGCAGATCACCCAGGATACCGGCTTGATCCTCGACCCGTGGTTGGAAACCTACCTGTTGATGCAGATTTCCACCCAGCAAACGCCTGACCTGATTGAGCGGATCGGCCGCATGGCCAGTGTGGGTCAGTCCTCCATCGCCTCGGGGCAGTTCACCCTGCAAAGCCGTTTGCAGATGCGTGACCTGCGCAGCCGCATCGGCGATGCACGGGACCAGTTGGTTAAGGCCGCTGCCCCCCTTAGAGCCAAGCAATACGTGGGTCTAGAGCCCTGGACCACGCAGTACGACAACAGCCTGCAACGGCTGGACAACGAACTCAAAGTGCTCGACGACGGCGTGTTCGGCGGCACCATCAAGCTCGACACGGCGGCCTTCGTAACCAGTGTCGACGGCATGCTCGACGGTTTGGCCGCACTGCGTAACCAGTCGCTGACCTCGCTGGATGCGCGCTTGAGCTATTACCACACGCGTTCCATGCAGCAGTTTATCCCGTTGGCGGCGACCTTCAGCCTGCTGGCGTTGGCAGCGTTGTATCTGTTCATTTGCCTGCAAGCCTCGATCCGACGCAGCGCCAGCGGTATCACTACCTTGGCCGAATCCTTGCGAGACGGCAATCTGTGTGTGGAAGTGGCCGTTGAGGGGCGCGACGAGCTCGCCGCGATCAGCGCTGCCTTGAACGTCGCAGTGGTGCAATTGCGCACCAGTCTGCTAGGCGTCAATCACGAAACCCAGCAGCTTGGCTCTGCGGTACAGACCCTCAACTCGCAATCGGGCAGTACCCTCAACGAGGTCGAAGACCAGCAACACCAGATCAGCCAGATTGCCGCCGCTGCTACCCAATTGGCCGCCACCTCCGTGGGCGTTGCCCGCAGTTGCGAACAAGCCTCGAGCAGCGCCCAACAAACCCGGCGCATTGCCGAGGACAGTAGTCGCGACAGCCAGCGCACCACGGCCAGCATCCAGCAGCTCAATCAACGCCTGACTGACACCGCCAATGCGCTGGAGCAAGTCAACCAGCAGGGCCAGCAGATTCAATCGGTGGTCGATACCATTCGGGGCATCGCCGAACAGACCAACCTGCTGGCACTCAACGCCGCCATCGAAGCCGCCCGCGCCGGCGAGCAGGGCCGGGGGTTTGCCGTGGTCGCTGATGAAGTGCGCAGTCTGTCACAACGCACCCAGGCCTCGACCGCACAGATCGCCGGCACTGTGGACAGCCTGCGCGCGACGGTCAGTCAGGCAGTCACGCTGATGGGCGCCGCCTGCGAACAAGCGCTGACGGATGCGCAATCGGTCACCGGGCTTGGCGTTCGATTGGGCGAGATCGCGGGCGCGGTGCAGAACGTTACCGACACCTTGGCGCAAATCGCCACGGCAGTGGAGGAGCAGGCCACGACGGCGGATGAAGTGAGCGGCAATATCCAGCAGGTCGACCAGGCCGCCGGGCGCCTGCTCGACGGCGCGCGCGCGGTGAACCAGGCGGCCGACACGCTGAGCAAGGGCAGCCAGGCACTGAGTGACAACACTGCACGGTTTCGATTGGCGTAAGCGCCGACGCTGGCGAGCGGAACCCTTTCGTAGCGACTGACCACTTATTGTCCGAACCCTGGCGCACCCGATGAGTGACGCCAGCATCCAGGTCTCCAAGGAACACGGCCAACAACAACGCCCTTCGATCCCACGGGGTTATAGGTATGAACTTTGATATCTCGAGTACTTTGCGTGCGACTCTGCTGAATATCGGAATTTCCAAGGAGCACATTGGTGCTTTCGATATTCATTCGTCTATTGAAATTAACTTCAAAACGATTAATCCCATTATCATTACTGTTGAAAATGACAGGGTGTGGATGTGGAGTCAGTTGAAAAGGCACTTCGCTATTGATTTTCATGCACGGGAATTACTCGGTCTACTGCAACATGCATTGCCATGGGTAGTGACGGGGCAGGCAGTCTTCGGAAAAGGACAGCACGGCCATGAAGTCAAAGCGTTGTTGGTCGTAGATTGCATTGTCTCGCCTGAGAAGTTGCAGGGCGCGTTGGATGGATTCTACAGTTTGATGGTGTCAATCGATAACAAGCTCAATTAAGTACTCAGCAGCATTCCACCTCTTTTATATGAGTGATACGTCATGGGCATTGAAGCGGGCGCGGTACCTGTGCAACGAACGGCTGTGGGTCAAAAAAGTGAAGGTAACGGACTGGGAAAAACTGAATTCATTAAAAACTATGACTGCATTAAGAACAGGGCGATTGATGTGTCCTCCAACACGTTGCCGTCGTTGACTATAAAAAATGGAGACGAAGAATATCCGGTTCATTTTCTGGTGGAGGGGGCGCAAGTCAGAAATGGCGCTGTCTACAATGCCGTTATAGACAGTGATATTGTGGAAAAATACTCTCAAGATTATATCTTGCCCGGCAAAGCATCTATTAAGGATGGTGCGTTGAGCCTGGGTTTGAATCGCTTCAGGATTGCAGGACCTGTTGAAACGCAAACCCAAAAAATCCTGGCTGCGCTCCAGCTCATCAAGCACCCGGAGGCACGTAGGGCTGAGCTGGCCAAACTCGTCAGCGATCAAGGAACGCAGGGCGCCGAGGGGGCGATGAGGCTCGCCATGGTAAACGATCCGGTCAGGCGAGCATTTGAGAGCTATTACGCCAAGTATGCCTTGCAAGACTATTTCAGCAGTCCGGAGAAATACCAGAAGTTTTCAGACATCTCCGATCGTCAAGTCGACTTTCTTAAACAGCATTTCATTCCTGCACCGCTATTTGATAAGTATGAAGCCGCGTGGCGCAATGAAAGTTTTGACACCCGCATTATTGGCTTGGATCAGCTTCAAGGTTTCTATGCGCGCGCTAAGAAAACCCTCGAAACGCTGGACATTCCAACGTCCGCGCAACACGCGCTGTTTGATATTTACAAACATCGGTACTTAAGTTACGCGCTGAAAAATGAACCTGAGGTCGCAGCAAAACTTCCGGCGGGGCATTGGGATGGCGTGTTTGATCCCATTAGAGCACCCGGAAAAGGGCGAGTGGAACTCAACGCCAAGGAGGGTAACGTGTTCAGGCAGGCAGACAGTTTTAACGTCGGCATCATGAGGAACATTGATGCGACGCCGAGGGATTTGCGGCTAAACGAGCCCTACTACATTAAATATGAAGATGATTACAAGAACCCATTACTGGCCAGCGCCAGTACGCGCTGTCCAGACCGGCTCGAGATGCAAGATCCCAATCATCCCGATGCGTTCAAGCCGGGTTCGTACTTGAAGGACTTTTTTGAGAAAGGTACCGGTACTTATGTCAATGGTCCTTCGGGTTCCATCTTGATTGAACACGGTGCTTTACGTGCCTGCCAAGAGGCCCATGCACAGGCGAGCGCCACCGACATAGAAACGTACTTGGCCATTCAAGCATTGTTATTTATTTATGTTGATGGGGGGCATTCAATGGACGAAATCGCTTATGCGCTGAAACACGGCACCGCGCGTGAAAAACTTCAAGAAGCGTTCGCAAACCAAGGCGGATTCGACAAGGTCGGGGAGCAGCTTTTCATGAACTTCGGCGCATTGGAGCAAGCAGCCAAGGCCGCCGCCACCTTCAGTCATGCGTTGCAGATCAAAGATCTCACCCATCAAAAAATAGCCCACGCCCACTGAGTTTCAGATCCCTTGTATGCCTACTTCCGAACCTACTTTCATGCTCACCACGGCTTGCGTCACGTAGAAATTTAATTATCGGCACTCCCGGGCGCTGGCGTAGTCTGTTTGCAAGACACCCCTGTCGCCCAGCGGAGCATTCAATGATCATCGTCCACCACCTCAACAACTCACGCTCGCAACGCATCCTGTGGCTGCTCGAAGAACTCGGCCTGCCCTACGAAATCAAGCGTTACCAGCGCGACCCAAAAACCAACCTCGCGCCGCCTGAACTCAAGGCCATCCACCCGCTGGGCAAATCCCCGGTAATCGAAGACGGTGGCCAGGTGCTGATCGAGTCTGCCGCCATCATTGACTACTTGATCCGCCGCCACGGCCAGGGCCGTCTGCAACCGGACCCCGCCAGCGCCACCTACGACAGCTACGTGCAATGGCTGCATTTCGCCGAAGGCTCGGCCATGCTGCCGTTGATGCTCAACCTCTATGTCGGCCGCCTCGGCGACGCAGGCGCGCCGTTGCACCCGCGTATCGAATCGGAGGTGGCCAATTATTTGGGTTACTTGAACGATGTACTGGGGCAGACGCCTTACCTGGTCGGCGATGAATTGAGCGGCGCGGATATCCAGATGAGCTTTATCGGGGAAGTCGCCGGCGCCCAAGGCAAATTGCAGGCCTACCCGAACCTGGCCGCGTGGGTGGAAAAATTCCAGGCGCGGCCTGCGTATCGCAAAGCGGTGGAGCAGGGCGGGGAGTACGCGTTCGCGAAATAGCGTGGCTTAGGACCACCCTGGCCTCCACACCGCCGATGCAGCCTTGCACCGGTTTGCACGCACATCTCGCGCTCTTGCGCGGGCGAGATTCGGTCGAGTGTCTCGGGCGTTGAGGCGGTGTTGTACTGCGCCGTGGCTATCTTCAGACTGCCCTCACCGGGCAACGCGGGGAAGCCTTAGTTGGTATGTTCCAATGGCTATTTCGGCCGAAAGCGTCCCCTTTCTTTCACAACCGGTCTACCATGCCAATCCCGGCAGTGGTTCACGCGCTACCGACCTCATTCTTAAAAGGTACCGCAATGTCCATCGACCAAATCTCTCTTCCCAAAGGCTTAGGCCCTCACGCCATCAAGCTTCTCGAAGCCATCACCGGCGCTTCAACCCATGAAGAACTCAACCGCGCCGGCGGTAAGGCTGAGGGGTTTGTATTGGGGCTTGAGTCCACCAAAACCATCAAGAGCCAAATCGCCGAGTCGTTGTATGTGGCCTACGACGACGCGGCGAGTAATCGGGCGGGTGAGTTGAAGGGCTAACAATCAGCCGGGGCAGGGTGCTTCGCGGTCAAGGAGTTTGGCCGTGAGCAACACGCCCAGTTCGCTCAGTTGGTGGATAGCCAGGGCGATGTCGCGGTGTTTGCCGGACAGGTCTTCGGACAGGTCGAGCAGCAGCGTGCTGACGGAAGCGAAGGTTTCGTAGCTGTTGGTGATGAGGGTTTCGTTGCTGGCGCCGGGGGCGACGCTGAAAAGGACAGATGGATCAGGTTTTGCTTGAGACATGACGATATCCAGATTAGGGCCATCACCTCGTCGCTACTAAACAAAAAGGTGGCAGCTGTACGCAGGTTAGTAGACCGGTGGATATCAAAGCCGGCGCGCCCGAAGGCGCCCTACGCACAGCCACCATCAAGCTCAGACGCAATGTCTGACTGATGAAGCTCATGCACTTTCAATACCCAACTCAGGCTACTAAACCCGATCACCGAGAAGTCGGCGACCAGGCAACCTTAGAGACGGCCACCCCTGCGCACAAGCCGGCGGATTCTGACGCAAGCGTAGGCAATGGAGCAAATTGCTGTGGCTGATGGTTTTGGGCTGCTGCGCAGCCCAACGGGAGCAACCTCCCTCGCCACAGGGGTTGCGGGGTTAGTAGCCTTGGCTCACGCTCACGCCGCGCATGATCGAGAAGCGCGGGTCGAGCAGTTTCAAGCCTTGTTCACCTTTCACCCGGCCCACGGTCACGTGGCAGGTCTTCGGCACGTCGGAGAGGTTTTCCGGGTTGCGCGCCAGTTCTTCTTTCGCAGGGGGTTTAGCCCAGGCGGCGATGGGTTTCTGGCGGATGTCCACCGTCACGATCCAGGATTTATCCACGGCGGCGCCCATTGGGCCGGTGTTGGGGGAGATGCCCTTGATTTTGGCGGTTTCATAGCCTTGTGAGTAACAAAAGCGAGGTGCTTGTTCCACGTAAGCAGCGCGGCCAGGGTCGGTGAGGCTGTAAGTCTTGTCGCTTTTGGCGAGCAGAACGCCATCCAATACGCTATAGAATTGCCTCCTGGAACTGGCCTCACAACGAAGGATTGAGCATGACATTGACAGTCGAAACCCTACTCCAACTGGCCATGGCCAACCCCATCAACGCCGAAATCAACGCACGCCTGCCCGACCTCGGCGTGGACCAATGCATGCTCACCGCCGGCTGTCTGTTCCAGGCAGTGTGGAACCATCAAGTGAATCTTCCCGCCGCTCAGGGCGTGAAAGACTACGACGTTTTTTACTTCGACACAGACGTGTCCTACGAGGCGGAAGATGCGGTGATTCGTTCTGCCGAGGCGCTGTTCCAGGACCTGGGCGTGAATGTGGAGGTGAAGAACCAGGCGCGGGTGCACCTTTGGTACGGCGAGCGGTTTGGTCGGCCCTATCCGCAGTTGCACTCGGCCAAGCAGGGCGTGGATCGTTACCTGGTGGCAGGTACGTGCATCGGTTTGGATATCGCGACGGGTGAGGTGTACGCGCCCTATGGGTTGGATGACGTGGAACACGGCGTGCTGCGCATCAACCCGCTGCATGCGGAGCCGGCGTTGTTCATGCACAAGGCTAAGAGTTATCAAGCGCGTTGGCCGTGGCTGAAGATTGTGGCGCCGGGTTCAGCCCAGTAACCCTCCCAGCACGGCGCTGGCGGCCACCACCAACCAGGGCGGCAGCTTCCAGAACATCAGCGCCAGCAAGGCGGCCAGTGCCAAGCTGAAGTCCAGCGCAGTGAAGATCGCGCTGGTCCACACCGGCTGATACAGCGCCGCCAGCAATAACCCCACCACTGCCGCGTTCACGCCGGCCAGCGCGGCCTGGGTGCGTGGGCTGCGGCGCAGGGTTGCCCAGAACGGCAGTGCACCCATCACCAGCAAAAATGACGGGGCAAAGATCGCCAGCAGGGCGATCACACCTCCCGTCCAGCCGTTCGGAGCATGGTTCATCGAGGCGCCAAGGAACGCGGCAAAGGTGAACAGCGGGCCGGGCACGGCTTGCGTGGCGCCGTAGCCCGCGAGGAATACGTCATTGTTCACCCAGTGCGGTGGCACCACTTCGGCTTGCAGCAACGGCAGCACCACATGGCCGCCGCCGAACACCAGCGAGCCGGTGCGGTAAAAGGCATCTACCAAGGCCAGCGTGGGAGTGGGCAGCCAGCCGGCCAGCATCGGCAGGCCCGCCAGCAACACGAGGAACAGCCCCAGCCACAGGGCGCCCGCGCGGCGGCTGATGGCGACCGGCAGCGTGTCAGGCTCGGCGCTCGGCTCACGTTTGAACAGCAGCAGACCGGCCACGCCTGTGGCGCAAATCACCCCGACCTGGGCCCAGGCGGACGGTTCCAGCAGCGCCATACACGCCGCAATCATCATCAGCATCACACGCGCCAGGCCTTGGCACAGGGAGCGCGCCATGCCCCAGACGGCTTGGGCGACCACGGCCACGGCGACGACTTTGAGGCCATGCAGCGCGCCGTCGGGGAGGGCGCTGCCATAGTGGGAAAGGCCCAGGGCGAACAGAATCAGCGCGATGGCTGACGGCAGTGTAAACCCGGCCCAGGCAGCAGCGGCGCCACCGTAACCGGCGCGGGACAGGCCCAGCGCGATGCCGACCTGGCTGCTGGCCGGGCCAGGAAGGAATTGGCACAACGCGACCAATTCCGCGTAACTGCGCTCGCTCAGCCAGCGTCGCCGTGTGACGAACTCCTCGCGAAAATAACCCAGGTGCGCAATCGGGCCGCCGAACGAGGTGAGGCCCAGGCGCAGGAAGATCAGGAATACCGACCAGGGGCTGTCGGGATGATCAGCACAGGAGTGGGCCAAGGGGCGAGGTCTCATGAGGTGTTGCGCCACCTTAGCGAATTTTGATGACGTGAAGAAGAGGCCTCTGTTTACGCCAATTGCAACGCGTGATGGAATTTTTGCGCGGGCATTTGAGTCATTGAAGGATGCACGGAGAAAGCCTTCCCATCACTAACACTGACGACAGCAAGGACAGACGATGACCTTTTTTATTTTCCTGCTGGCCTGCGCGGCGGCTGCCAGCACCGGCATCATTTTCAAACCAGGCGCCTGGTACGAATCCCTCGTAAAGCCCAGCTTCACCCCGCCAAACTGGCTGTTTCCCGTGGCCTGGACGATTATCTATCTGCTGCTGGCCTGGGCCGGCTACCGCTTGAGCCTGATCCCGGGCAGCGAAATCGTGCTGGCGTTGTGGGCGGCGCAGATTGCGCTTAACACGCTGTGGACCCCGGTATTCTTCGGCGCGCATCGGATTTTCGCCAGTATGGTGATTATCGCGTTGCTGTGGTTCACCGTGGCCGCGATGGTAGTGCTCGCCGTGCGCCTGGACCTGATCACCGGCTTGATCCTGTTCCCCTACCTGGCGTGGCTGTGTGTCGCGGCGGCGTTGAATTTCTCGATCCTACGGAATAACCGCTGATGACCCACAAGCTCTGGCACGCCAGTGAACCTGAACTGGCCGAGATGCGCCGCTTCAATCAAAAGCTCGCGTGGATGCCGCGCTTTAAAATCCGCAATCGGGTTACACCGCGTCTGATTCAGGCGCTGTTGCGCGTCAGCCAAAAGGTCAGGAAAGGGCCGGAGGCGGAGTGCAAGGTGGTCGACTCAGTGCCTGTGCGCATCCTGCGGCCGAGCGGCAAACCCAAAGGCGTGGTACTGGATATCCACGGTGGCGGCTGGGTGATTGGCAATGCGCAGATGGATGACGACCTCAATCTGGGCATGGTCAACGCGTGCGACGTGGCGGTGGTGTCGGTGGATTATCGGCTGGCGGTCGACACACCGGTCGAAGGGCTGATGGACGACTGCCTCGCGGCCGCGCGTTGGTTGCTGACCACGGATGAGTTTGCCGACTTGCCGGTGTTCGTCGTCGGCGAATCGGCGGGCGGGCATCTGGCGGCGGCGACACTGCTAGCGTTGAAACAGTGGCCCGATTTGCTCACACGGGTAAGCGGGGCGGTGTTGTACTACGGCGTTTACGATTTGACCGGCACCCCCAGCGTGCGCGCCGCGGGGCCCGAAACCTTGTTGCTGGACGGGCCTGGCATGGTCGAAGCGCTGCGCATGTTGACGCCAGGGTTGAGTGAGGGCGAGCGTCGGCAGTCGCCGTTGTCACCGCTGTATGGCGACCTCGTCGGGTTGCCGCCAGCGTTGATGTTTGTCGGGGAGTTAGACCCGTTGAAAGATGACACCTTGTTGATTGCTGAGCAGTGGCCCGGGGCTGAGGCGCATCTGTTACCGGAGTCGGCCCATGGTTTTATCCATTTTCCGGTGGTGATGGCGCAGGGTGTACTTGCCTATAGCCGCCAGTGGATCAGTCAAAGAATGGGCGGGGGAGTACTCAATCTTCCTTCGTCCGGGTAACCTTTCGCTCCCCCCATTCAAGCCAAGGAAAGCACGTGAAGGTTCTTCAAGGATTCATCGGGTTATCGGCGCTTTATTTGCTGGCCGGCTGTGAGCAAGTCACCGAGAAGACACTGCGCTTCGACGTGCCATACGGCTACTACGAGACGGCCTTGCGCCAAGATGTCACGGGCAAAGGCCAGTTGACCTGCAAGGTCGCCACCGACACCCAGGACCGTGGCGAAAAGTGGGTGCCTTCGGTCATTCTTGCGGCCGCCGAGGATGCTGCGGAAGACGATACGCTGTTCCTGTCCAGCTATACGCCCGCCGACAGCGACGAGCGGCTATTCCAGCTGCGCACTTTCAACAAGGCAAAGCCAATCATCGACACCTTCTTCCATCGAGCTCCCGACCATAACGGCGTGTACACCCTACGGCTGACCTGGCAAGCAGATGGCACTATCGGCTATCAAGTCGAAAACGGCGGCGTCTGGGAAGAGAAGAAGCTTGTCGAGAAACCAGGGTTTGCCGTACGCCACGTGAGCGTGCATGCGTCGGGGATGAAGGGCAGTGCAGTCTGTGAGTTGCGCCAGTGAGTGGTACCTGTGACTTGAGGCCGTTGAAAGGCTGATCCATTGAACTAAAAACTTGATCAATGAGTCAGGTTAATCAGCTGCTCTTCTCTCATCATGAGGACTCCACCATGCGCCAATACACGCTCAACTACCGCTTCAACGAAGAATTGCGCACCCATGTGTTCGAATTCAAGCAGCCCGAATTGCCGGTGCATGAGGCGGCGTTGCACTTGCTGCAATTGCATTTTGGCGATGCCGAGAATGGCTTGATCCTGCCCCCTGCGGATGCGACGCCGGAGGAAATTCTGGAGCAGGCGCAGGTGGTGGGCATTACGCAGATTGAGGTTGTATGAGCGAAAACCCTCGGATTCAGGCGGTCACGACTGTAGTCCTGTGCTGTAGAGCCGAAGCCAGCATTGGATTTCTGGTGTTGTCGTAACCGGCGTTACTCAGTTCGGGCGCAACCGCAGTATCTGCGCGCCATCAAACGGGTCTGTCAGGTAGTGCGCCTGCACCCCAAACGTCTCCTGCAAGCGCTGCGGCGTCAGCACTTCCATCGGCTTGCCCAGCACCACCAGCCGTCCACGATCCAGTACCGCCAGCCGATCACAGGTCAGCGCTTGATTCAGGTCATGCAGCGCAATCAATGTGGTCACCGGCAGCCCTTGCACACCCTTCAAGATCGCCAGCTGATGCTGGATATCCAAATGATTGGTCGGCTCATCCAGTAGCAGTATCTGTGGCCGTTGCGCCAATGCGCGGGCGATGTGCACGCGTTGGCGTTCACCGCCCGAGAGGCTGCGCCAGGCGCGTTTGCTCAGGTGAGTGGCGTCGACGTCATGCAAGGCCTGGTTCACGATGGCATCGTCTTCGCTGGACCACGGGCTCAGCGCCGACAACCACGGCGTACGGCCCAGCGCCACGGCGTCGAACACGCGGATGGCATCGTCCGTGTCAGCCTGTTGCTCCACCACGGCCAGTTGCTGCGCGATGGCGCGGCGGGACAGGTCGCCCAAAGGCTGGCCGCCCAACAACACTTCGCCAGATGCCGGCGCGCGCAAGCCTGCCAGCAGTTTGAGTAAGGTGGATTTACCGGAACCGTTTGGCCCGACAATTCCCAAGGTTTCACCCAACTGCACGTCCAGGTGAATATCGCGTAATAACTCAGCCTCACGCACCTTGAAGCCCAACCCCGTGCAGCTTAAAACCGTCATCGCGCGTTCCTCCGGCCAATGAGGATCAGCGCGAACACCGGCGCACCGACCAGCGCCGTGACCACGCCGACCGGAATCACCTGGCCCTTGATCAGCGTGCGCGACAGCACATCCGCTGCAATCAAAAACAGCGCGCCGCCGAGTGCGCTGGCCGGCAGCAAGCGTGAGTGCCCGGTGCCCAGCAACAGACGCACGGCGTGGGGGATCACCAGCCCGACAAAGCCGATGGCGCCGACAATCGACACCATCACGGCCGTCACCAGTGCCGCGCAGCCCACCAACACAAATTGCACGCGGCGCACGGGGATACCGAGGGACGCCGCTGAGTCACTGCCAAAGGTGAACGCATCCAGCGCCCGACGATGCCACAGGCACACCGCCAAGCCCACGACCGCCACCGGCACCGCCAACCACACCGACGGCCAGCGCACGCCGCTGAGGTTGCCCAACAGCCAGAACATGATGCCGCGCGCCTGTTCGGAGCTGGCCGACTTGGTGATCAGGAACGCGGTAAGCGCATTGAACAGCTGCGATCCGGCAATGCCGGCGAGGATGATCTGGCCGGTGCCGCTCGACGAACCGCTGGCGCGCGCCAGCAGAATCACCAAGGCAAACGCGGCCACCGCGCCGACAAACGCACCGGCCGACAACGAGATCAGCCCGCCACCCACGCCCATCAGCGCCACCAGCACCGCGCCAGTCGAGGCGCCGGCGCTGATGCCCAGCAGGTACGGATCGGCCAACGGGTTACGCAATAACGACTGCAGAATCACCCCGCACGTCGCCAGTCCCGCACCGCACGCGGCGGCTACCAGGGCACGTGTGAGGCGGTAGTTCCACACCACGCCCTCATCGATCGGGTCCAGCGCATAGCCGGCCGCCCACAGTTTATTGGCGAGTACCTGGAGCACGACGTGCGGCGAGATGGCGGTTTCACCGATGGCCACGCCGGCGAGCACGGCGATCAGTAGCAAGGCCAGGGCCAGTAGGGTCCGGATCAGGCTGGCAGTCATTTGTGCAGGTCGTAGCCGTCGATGGCGGCCGCCAGTTGTTCAAGGCCGTCGAACGTACGAATGCTGGCCTGCAGCGCCATGGCATCGATGATGATGATGCGGTTGTTTTTCACCGCGTCCATGTTGCGCGTGACCGGGTCGCTGCGCAAAAAGGCCAGTTTCTTTTCATGGTCGTCAGCCGGGTAACGGCGCCGGTCCATGCGTGCGATGATCAAAAAGGTCGGGTTGGCCTTGGCGATGGTTTCCCAGCCGACGGCGGGCCATTCTTCATCGGACTGCACCACGTTGGAAAGGCCGAGGGTTTGCAGCATGAATTCGGGAATGCCTTTGTGGCCGGCCACGTACGGCTCGCTGGCCATCTCGGAACTGGAGAACCACACCAACGCGCTGGCGTGCTTGAGGCCTTTGCTTTGCACGGTGGCGACCGACTTGGCCAGGCGCGCCTTGAGTTCGTCGTTCAATTGTTCGCCGCGATCCTGTACGTCGAAAATTTGCGCCAGCTGGCTGATGCTTTTGTAGATCGTCGCGATGCGGAAAGGCTCCAGCCGCGTGCCATCGGCGCCCACCAGGTTGTCTTTGCCTTCGCAGTCGGAGGGTAGCAGGTAGGTGGGGATCTTCAGCTCATGGAATTGCTCGCGGGTGCCGACCACGCCTTGCGGCCCGACCACCCATTCCAGCTCGGCGGCCACCAGTTGCGGGCGCTTGGCGATCACCGCTTCGAAGCTCGGCTCGTTGTTGGCCAGGCGCTCGATGCTGTCGTTCTGCGCCTTGAACTGCGGCAATACGCTGTTGAACCACAACGAAGTGCCAACCACTTTATCGCCCACGCCCAGCGCGTAAAGCATCTCGGTAGCCGCCTGGCCAATCGTCACGCTGCGCGCGGGAGCCTGCTGGAAGGTCAGGCGGCTGCCGCAGTTTTCCACGGTCAGTGGGTAGTGGGTGGGCGCGGCTTGGGCCAGGGCACAGAAGCTGACGCCGACGAGCAGGGCGGTAACGCGTGGCAGCATGGGGCAATCTCCGAGTGAACCGTACGTCGGACTGGGGAGGTACGGTTCGGAAACACACCCTTGAGCACTGTGGTGGAGACAGGCAAGCGTGTCCTTCCCGGACACCCCGCCGGTTAGTGATTGAGCTTAAGCCGGCAGGTCTCCTGACTGATGCGTCGTCGCCACGCTCCAGCCTTCCCGGACGTGATCCAGTGGCATTAAGGAGCAGGCTCAGCACCTACAGTTGCGGGGGCAGTTCCGATTGGCGCGGGTGTAGCGCGCTTCGGATTCCCTATTAGTCCCGTTTGGGAACCGGCGCGGTATGGTAGTCGATCAAGCACCTTAGCGGGAGCTCCAAACACGCGGGTCGTGAAGACGGTGGTGGCTCTCGCGGGGGGGCGTCTCTTATGATGCGCATCCATGGATAGCCCTCACACAAGGAAAACACAGTGAAATCATTAGTCGTTCTCGCCCTTATCGCCACGCTCGCCGGTTGCGCCACCCAGGGCAAATCTGAAAAGCAGATTCTTGACGAGGCCGCCACTGCGTACGTCAATTCGATGCCCGCCGGGTCGGACAAGCTCCGTTTGCACACGATGAGCATCCCCAAAACCGGTTTGTTTGGCGATACGCTGGCAATTGCCATGGCCAGTGATCAAAACGCCGCCCACCTCAGGGGCGAATTGCTGAATGCAAAACGCATGGGCGATGTGTTCTTTTTGATTATCGGCGCCAGCAGCCCGGTCGACGTTGCTGTGATCAGCAAAGCGGTCGAAGGGCAGGATTTGAACGGGATGCAGATTTACTACTCGGGCACCGATGCACAAAGAGACACAGTGCGTGCGGCCGTTGAAAAGACCCAGGCGCAATTTCATTACATTAATGCGCAATGATTGCTCGCACCTTGAGCCTTCTGGGCAAACTGGCGCTGCTGTTCAGCGTGAATGCCGATGCTGGCGACCTGCTGGCGCGCTACACAGACAAGATCGGCGCCAGGGCGAACGCTATCGCGCAGTTGGACGACGCCACCATTCTGGCTGAAGAGGCGCGGTTAGCGCCTCTGGCCAGCGACATGTTGCTCCAGGTCGGGCCGATGATCCGCAAGGGCGGTACCGGTACGGCGGTTCAGGCGTTTTTACTCGAGCAGTTCGAGCAGCAAGGCTGGTTGCCGATGATGTATGGCTATCAGGGCTACCCGGCAGCGGTGGCGGTGTCGGTGAACAACCAAGTGAGCGCCGCACCGCCGACTGACGTGCCGTTCCCCGACGCGGCGCTGGTGAAAGTGGAATTGATTGCCGCATCCGCCCGGGCCCACGTCGCCCAGGTCTGGACCTTCGCCACCCTTGATGCCACCCCGGCGCAGCACCAGTTGCTGGCCACAGCGCGGCGTGCACTGGCCAGTGGGATTGCCCAGGTGCACGGCGGTGAGCCGCTCTCGAATGTGGGGGCGGCGATTCAACAGGTGCTGGACGCGGGGCAGGCGGTCGCGGTGCACGAGTTTGCGGGCTACGCCATGGGGCAAGCACGGATTCAGAAACCGCAGGTGCTGGGTTATAAGGTCGAAGGGGACAGCCCTTTGATGCAGCCCGGGCAGGTGCTGAATGTGTATGTGATCGCCAAGGCTGGCAGCTTTGGGGTGCGGTATCGGCCGCCAGACTTTTGGAGCTTGCTCTCCAAGGACGGTGCCGATGGTGTGATGTTGTCCGCGATGGTCGAGGTGACTGCAGACGGGCATCGGCTCCTTAGCCGGATGCTGGACTGATTCGGCAAATCAACACAGATCAAAATGTGGGAGCTGGCTTGCCTGCGAAGACGGCGGTACAGGCGACAACGAGGTTGCCTGATCCAGCACCATCGCAGCATAGGTATCTACACATTTTTTGAAGGTGCAGGAGCAACCTGTAGCGAGCGGGACAAGCTCGCGCACAAAGCGCATGTTGGGTCGCGTAACGGCCTCACAGATGGCTTCCGCGTCAGCCATATCGTTCTTGTTCGACTTCACGTAAGGCTTAACAAATAGCGGGGCCATTAATTTGACCGTATGCCCGAACGATTGCAGTTTCCTGGCCCAGTAATGGGCGCTGCCGCATGCTTCCATGCCAATCAGACAAGGCTCCAGCTGGGCAAAAAACGGAGCAACTTGCTCTCGTTTAAGCTGTTTCTTGAGTACTGTTTTGCCTCGGTCATCGACGCCGTGTAATTGGAATACGGTTTTTGCCAAATCAATCGAAACAGTCGTAAGCTTCATGTGGACGCCCCCTTCCGTTAAGTATGGATAACACTTTTACTTTGGCACATAGATGCCGTTAGGAGGGGGCGTCCATTCCATTACTACAATAGTGTGTAGATACCTGTGGCAATCGCAGGCAAGCCAGCTCCCACACTTGATGTACGTCGTCCGTTCGGTCAGAGACGAATGTCTTCCGGACCTTGTATCAATGCTTCAATCCGCGTGCCGGTGGCGCGTTCTTCGTTGCTGAAGCCGTCGTAGTCGGCAAGGTTGGCAAAACGGATGCCGGTCAGCCGTTCTATCTGGATCACACTGCGTTGGTAGGTCCTGAGCTGGCCGAACACCAGCTCGAGCTGGCCCAACTCGCGGCTCTGGTCAATCATGTAGGCGCTCGCGCAAGGCTTGCCGTCGTCGCCGAGGTAGGCGACGACTTTCCAGAAGGCCTTGGGGATTTTAACGCCCCGGTACACACGGTCGTCGTCGGCAAACACCGGCCCGGTAAACACGGTGGCGCGGGCTTTCCAACGTTGGGTGTTATCGAGAATATAGTCTTCGAGTTCCAGCCAGGTCTTCTGGTTGAACCCACTCATCTGCGGCGAGCAGTTGGTGAAGTGGAATGTGTCGACGTTGGCGATTTTCGCCTCGTCGCCCCAATTGGGGTCCTGTCGGCGTACCAGGTGGCCGCGATCAAGGCCATTGCTGGCGTAGAGGTCTTCGCCCACCTGCGCGTCGATGGGCAGGCGGCCATCGTAGGCCCAAATGTCGTTTCTGCGGGCAACGTCCACATGCAGCCCCCCGTCGATATTGGCGCCCACGTACAGCGCGAGGCGCCTTGAGCGTGACATCGTTACCGAGAAGTGCGTGTAGTCCAGGCGGTCGCCGCCCTCTTTCAGCGTCTGTACATCATCCGCAATCGCGTCCTCAACGGTGGGCCAGGGCACCACGAAGCTGCCGAGAAAATCCTCGGCGTAGCCGCTCCGGTCCTTGAAGTCCTTGGCCGCAGTGACGCGTGGCGTCGCCGCCTTGGCCTCCAGCAGAGTGGGGCTGGGTGCGAGCAGCGGGCGCAGGTCGGCGAGCCGTGGGCGGTACGAAAGGTCGATTTTGGTTTTGCGTGCGGGCATCGGTCAGTCCTCCTTGGATAAGCACGACTGCAACATAGGTTAATGACAATTGATGACACGCGTTAACCCCATGGCGCTATCCTGAATCGATACCCGGACGTTGTCACATGCCAAATGGAGCCAGCCAATGTGTGTTCGCCAGCAGCATCGCAATCCGATTTTCTGCCTGATCCCGCCCTACATGCTCGACCAGATCGCCCGCAACGGTGATAAAGCGCAGCGGGAAATCGCGTTGCGCACCCGCGCTAAAGACAGCACGTTCCGCTCGCTGCGCATGGTCGCGGTGTCCGCCAAAGGGCCCGCTCACATGGCGCTGGCCATGGCCGCAGGCAAGCGGCGCTCGATCTACAGCGCCGAGGGCACCGACAGCCTGCCGGGAACGCTGGTCCGTGGCGAAGGGCAGCCCGCCAGCGGTGATGCGGCCGTTGACGAGGCCTATGATGGCTTGGGCGCCACCTTTGATTTTTTCGAGCAGGTCTTCGACCGCAACTCCATCGATGATGCCGGCATGGCATTGGACGCGACCGTTCATTTTGGCCAGAACTACAACAATGCGTTCTGGAACTCTTCCCAGATGGTGTTTGGCGATGGCGATGAGCAGTTGTTCAATCGCTTCACAGTGGCGCTCGACGTGATTGGTCATGAGCTGGCCCATGGCGTCACCGAGGATGAGGCCAAGCTGATGTACTTCAATCAGTCCGGCGCGTTGAACGAATCGCTGTCGGACGTGTTCGGCTCACTGATCAAGCAATATGCACTGCAGCAATCGGCGCAAGACGCCGACTGGCTGATCGGCAAGAGGCTGTTTACGCCAAAGATCAAAGGCACCGCCCTGCGTTCGATGAAAGCCCCCGGCACCGCGTTTGACGACGAACTGCTGGGCAAGGACCCTCAGCCTGGGCACATGGATGATTTTGTCCACACCTACGAGGACAATGGTGGGGTGCATATCAATTCCGGCATCCCCAACCATGCGTTCTACCAAGTGGCGACGAAGTTGGGCGGGTTCGCCTGGGAGCATGCCGGGCGTATCTGGTATGACGCGTTGCGCGATGCGCGGCTGCGGCCCAACTCGGGGTTTCTGCGCTTTGCGCGCATCACCTACGATATTGCCGGTCGACTCTACGGCGCGAACAAGGATGAGCAGAAAGCGGTCAAGGAAGGTTGGAAAGCGGTCGGTATTTCGGTCTGACGTGAGGAACAACCATGCAGATTTCGATCAAGGAAAACGGCGGACCGGCATTTTTCCCCGGTTTGGCCCAGCCCCGTACGGTGAAGCTGGACGCGCTGCCTGAGCAGGATCAGCAGGAGTTGCGGCAACTGATCGCGGCTTCAGACTTTTTTCAGTTGCCGCAGAGCACCGTCCCGGAGCCCGGGAAGCCAGGCCAGGTGCATTACACCCTGACCGTGACAGAGGGCCAGCGCGAGCACACGGTGTGCGTGCTGGCGCCGGTGAAGTCCCAGGCACTGGACGGGCTGGTGCAGTGCGTACGCAGGCATATTCGGTGTTGAGGCCGCTTTAGCTCTACTGCGCAGCCCCACGGGAGCGAGCGCCCTCACCACAGGTAATGCTCGACTTATTTGCGATCCAGCCACACCGTTTGCGCGTTGCAGAATTCGCGTACGCCGAAGTGCGACAACTCGCGGCCGAACCCACTTTTTTTCACGCCGCCAAACGCCACCCGAGGGTCGGAAACGCTGAAGGCGTTGACGAAGATCCCGCCGGTTTCCAACTGGTTGGCGATATCGCGTGCCTTCGCCGGGTCGGTGGTGAAGATGCTGGCGGTGAGGCCGAACTCGCTGTCATTCGCCAGGGCCACGGCGTGGTCGGCGTCGCGGGCGGTGATGATTGAGGCCACGGGGCCGAACAGTTCCTGCTTGAATGAGGTCATCTGGTCGGTGACGCCTGCCAGTACGGTCGGTGCGTAGAAGTTGCCGGCGCCGGGTACTTTGTTGCCGCCCAGCAATAGGGTTGCGCCTTCTTCCAGGGTGGCCTGGACCTGGCCGTGCAGTTCGTCGCGCAGGTCGAAGCGCGCCATCGGGCCGATGTAGGTGGCGGCGCAAGTTGGGTCGCCCATTACCAGGGCGCGGCTGGCTTCGAGGAATTTGGCGGTGAAGGCGTCCACCACACCGGCCTCGATGATCAGGCGCTTGGCGGCGGCGCAGACTTGGCCGCTGTTCTGGAAGCGGCCGATCAGGGCGGCTTGCACGGCGGCGTCGAGGTCGGCGTCGTTGAGTACGATGAACGGGTCGGAGCCGCCGAGTTCCAGCACGCATTTTTTCAGTGCAGCGCCGGCCTGGGAGCCAATGGCGATGCCGGCACGCACGCTGCCGGTCAGGGTAACGGCGGCGATGCGTGGATCGGCGATGGCTTTGGACACGCCTTCGTTGGCCACGTTGATCACTTCGAACATCCCTTCGGCGAAGCCAGCCTTTTTAAACGCTTGTTGGATCAGATAGGCACTGCCCATTACGTTCGGTGCGTGTTTGAGCACGTAGGTGTTGCCGGCTAGCATGGTCGGCACGGCGCCGCGCAGCACTTGCCATACTGGGAAGTTCCACGGCATTACCGCCAGGATAGGGCCGAGCGGGCGGTATTCGATCTGGGCGCTGCCGTTGTCCACCAGGGTCGGTTCCGGGGCGAGCATGGCCGGACCGTGGGCGGCGTACCATTCGCTGAGTTGCGCGCATTTTTCGATTTCGGCACGGGCTTGGGCGATGGGTTTGCCCATTTCCAGGGTGATGGTCTGGGCCATTTCTTCGGCTTGGTCACGCAGGGCGCTGGCCAGGCTCAGCAGCAACTCGGCGCGCTGGCTCACTGGCTGGCGGCGCCAGGTGCGGAACGCGTGGGTGGCGCGATCGAGGGCGGCGTCCAGTTGCTGATGAGTTTCGTAGGGATAGCTGGCGACGGTTTCGCCGTTGGCCGGGTTAATCGAGAGGGCATGGGTGGTTGCGTTCATGGCGCCGTCCTGCTGAATGAATACGTTGAGTTCAGCCTAAGGGGTTATCTCTTTTCTGGAAACTGAATAATATTGAGCAATACATTCACAATTGGAGAATGAATTGGATTTGGTGCAGCTGGAAATCTTCAAGGCCGTTGCCGAGCAGGGCAGCATCAGCGCCGCCGCGCAGTTGATTCATCGGGTGCCGTCGAACCTGACCACGCGCATCAAACAACTGGAGCAGGATCTGGGCGTGGAACTGTTTATCCGAGAGAAAAGCCGCCTGCGCCTGTCGCCGGCCGGGTGGAATTTCCTCGGCTATGCGCGGCGCATCCTCGACCTGGTGCAGGAAGCCCGCGCGACGGTGGCGGGGGAGGAGCCCCAGGGCGCGTTTGCCCTGGGCTCGCTGGAAAGCACCGCGGCGGTGCGCATACCCGCATTGCTGGCGGCCTACAACCAGAAGCACACCAAGGTCGAGTTGGACTTGAGCACCGGGCCATCGGGCACGATGATTGAAGGCGTGCTGTCGGGTCGACTGACGGCGGCGTTTGTTGATGGCCCGGTGCTGCACAGCACCCTTGAGGGCGTAGCGGTATTTGAAGAAGAGATGGTGGTGATTGCGTCGCTGCATCACGTGCCGATCACACGAGGGCAAGAGGTGAACGGCGAGAACATCTACACCTTTCGCTCGAACTGCTCGTACCGGCATCACTTTGAGCGCTGGTTCTCACAGGACGGCGCGGTACCGGGCAAGATCTTCGAGATCGAGTCCTACCACGGCATGCTTGCCTGCGTCAGCGCCGGGGCCGGGGTGGCACTGATGCCGCGCAGCATGCTGGAAAGCATGCCGGGGTTTTCGGCGGTGAGTGTGTGGCCGCTGACGGAAAATTTCCGGATCTTGCACACCTGGCTGATCTGGCGGCGGGGCACTGTATCGCAGAGTTTGAACAGTTTTGTGAAGTTGCTGGAGGAACGCGCTCTGGTAAACCAGTAGATCGAATGTTGTATACGGCTTGCCTGCGATAGCATCAACCCGTTTTGCCTGATACGCCGAGGTGCTGGCATCGCAGGCAAGCCAGCTCCCACATCTTGATCTCTATCAGCCGCCGAATTGCAGGGTGCCCATCGCCAGTTTTGCCATTAACGCGGTGGCACCCAATTGCACCAGCCACAGTGCCAAGCCTCCGAGGAACACGCCGAGCGCTACCTGCAACACCAAGCTCTTCTGGCGCTTGGCTTGCGGCGCGCGTGGGGTGAAGTGGTCCAGTTCGTCGCGGTCGGCACGCAGGTCCAGGTCATCGTTTCTCATAAGGCTCTCACAGCAAAGGGGCAATCAGGGTTCAGTCTAGGGGAGCAGGGCATTTTCTGACAGGCATTAAAAAGGGAAGCCGTGGCTTCCCTTCTTGCGGCGCCGCCAAGTTAGAGAACCTGAACAATCGCCTTTGTGACCGCATCAATGTTCGACTGGTTCAGCGCCGCCACACAGATACGCCCGGTATCCAGTGCATAGATCCCAAACTCGGTGCGCAAGCGGGTGACTTGCTCAACGGTCAGGCCGGAGTAGGAGAACATCCCGCGCTGGCGGCCGACAAAGCTGAAGTCCTTGCCCGGAGCAGCCTTGGCCAGTTCGGCGACCATCTGCTCGCGCATGCCACGGATGCGCAGGCGCATTTCAGCCAGTTCGGCTTCCCATTGGGCGCGCAGCTCAGGGTTGTTCAACACCGCTGCAACAATTGCCGCGCCGTGGGTCGGCGGGTTGGAGTAGTTGGTGCGGATCACACGCTTGACCTGGGACAGGATGCGCGCGCTTTCTTCCTTGGAATCGCTAACGATGGACAGCGCGCCCACTCGTTCGCCGTACAGCGAGAACGACTTGGAGAACGAACTGGACACAAAGAAGGTCAGGCCCGACTCAGCGAAAAGACGTACGGCAGCGGCGTCTTCGTGGATGCCGTCGCCAAAGCCCTGGTAGGCCATGTCGAGGAACGGCACCAGGTTCTTGGCCTTGACCACATCCAGCACATTCTGCCAGTCGGCCGGGCTCAGGTCGACGCCGGTCGGGTTGTGGCAGCAGGCGTGCAGCACCACGATGGACTGTGGCGGCAGGGCGTTGAGGTCTTCGAGCAGGCCTGCACGGTTTACGTCGTGGGTGGCGGCGTCGTAGTAGCGGTAGTTCTGCACCGGGAAACCCGCGGTTTCGAACAGGGCGCGGTGGTTTTCCCAGCTTGGGTCGCTGATGGCGACAACGGCGTCTGGCAGCAGTTGCTTGAGGAAGTCGGCACCGATTTTCAGGGCGCCGGTTCCGCCAACGGCCTGGACGGTCACGACGCGACTCGCGGCCAGCAGTGGCGACTCAGCACCGAACAGCAGCGTTTGCACGGCCTTGTCATACGCCGCGATGCCGTCGATCGGCAAGTAGCCTCGGGCTGCGTGTTGCGCTACGCGAATGGCTTCCGCTTCGGCAACGGCACGCAAGAGTGGAATCTTCCCCTCTTCGTTGCAGTAAACGCCCACGCCAAGGTTGACCTTGGTGGTTCGTGTATCGGCGTTGAATGCTTCGTTGAGGCCCAGGATAGGATCGCGTGGTGCCATTTCGACAGCGGAGAACAGGCTCATTTTGCGGCAGCTCTATGGGGGAAGGGAGGGACGTGTCGCGCTCCAGCCGAATGCACTAGAGCGGTGCACAAACGGGGAGCTAGTATAGAGGCCATCACGGCTAAGGGCGACAGCCGAAACGGCTTTTCGGCCAAGTTTTTAGGTTTATTTACTGGCCGTTAGTCTTATTGCAACCGTGATCGGAAAGGTCGCGTAGGAGGATTGCCTTGAAACCCGACACATTCGCCACCACTTCTATGGATATCATGGTTTTTTCCTACTGTCCGCTCTGAATCTTCGCGGGTTGTGGTCTATTTCGTCCTCGACGGGTTTACAGTCTGGGGTGACTACACGAGGTACTTATGTCGGATTTCCAACTCGTCACCCGCTTTGAACCCGCTGGCGATCAGCCAGAAGCCATTCGCCAGATGGTCGAGGGCATCGAAGCCGGCCTGGCCCATCAGACGCTGCTCGGGGTGACCGGTTCGGGCAAGACCTTCAGCATCGCCAACGTGATCGCGCAGATCAACCGGCCCACGCTGGTGCTGGCGCCCAACAAGACCCTGGCCGCGCAGTTGTATGGCGAGTTCAAGGCGTTCTTCCCGAATAACGCGGTGGAATACTTCGTTTCCTACTACGACTACTACCAGCCCGAAGCCTATGTGCCGTCCTCCGATACCTTTATCGAGAAGGACGCGTCGATCAACGACCACATCGAGCAGATGCGGCTGTCGGCGACCAAGGCGCTGCTCGAGCGCAAGGACGCGATCATCGTCACCACGGTGTCGTGCATCTACGGCCTGGGCAGCCCGGAAACCTATTTGAAAATGGTGCTGCACGTTGATCGCGGCGACAAACTCGACCAGCGCGAGTTGCTGCGTCGCCTGACGAGCCTGCAATACACCCGCAACGACATGGACTTTGCCCGCGCGACCTTCCGCGTGCGCGGCGATGTCATCGATATTTACCCGGCGGAATCCGATCTGGAAGCGATCCGCATCGAACTGTTTGACGATGAAGTCGAGAGCCTGTCGGCCTTCGACCCGTTGACCGGCGAGGTAATCCGCAAGCTGCCGCGCTTCACGTTCTATCCGAAAAGCCACTACGTGACCCCGCGCGAAACCCTCATGGGCGCCATCGAGGGCATCAAGACCGAGTTGGCCGAGCGCCTGGAGTACCTGCGGTCCAACAACAAACTGGTGGAAGCCCAGCGCCTGGAGCAGCGCACCCGCTTCGACCTGGAGATGATCCTGGAGCTGGGCTACTGCAACGGTATCGAAAACTACTCGCGCTATCTCTCGGGTCGTGATTCCGGGCAGGCGCCGCCTACACTATTTGATTACTTGCCGGACGACGCGCTGTTGGTGATCGACGAGTCCCACGTGAGCGTGCCGCAGGTCGGCGCGATGTACAAAGGTGACCGCTCGCGTAAAGAGACGTTGGTGGAATACGGTTTCCGTCTGCCGTCGGCGCTGGACAACCGGCCAATGCGTTTTGACGAGTTTGAAAGCATCAGCCCGCAGACGATTTTTGTCTCGGCCACGCCGGGTAATTACGAAGCCGAGCATGCGGGCCGTGTGGTTGAGCAGTTGGTGCGTCCGACGGGTCTCGTCGACCCGCAAATCGAAATCCGCCCGGCGTTGACCCAGGTCGATGACTTGCTCTCGGAGATCGGCAAACGCGTGGCCCTGGAAGAGCGGGTGCTGGTCACCACGCTGACCAAGCGCATGTCTGAAGACCTGACTGACTATCTCGCCGACCACGGCGTGCGCGTGCGCTATCTGCATTCGGACATCGATACGGTAGAGCGCGTGGAGATCATCCGCGACCTTCGCCTGGGCACCTTTGATGTGCTGGTGGGGATCAACCTGCTGCGTGAAGGTCTGGACATGCCGGAAGTGTCGCTGGTGGCGATCCTCGATGCGGACAAGGAGGGTTTCCTGCGTTCCGAACGCTCGCTGATCCAGACCATCGGCCGCGCGGCACGTAACCTCAATGGGCGGGCGATTCTCTACGCGGACCGCATTACCGGCTCCATGGAGCGGGCGATTGGCGAGACCGAGCGCCGCCGCGACAAACAGATTGCCTTTAACCTGGAACATGGCATCACGCCCAAGGGTGTGTTCAAGGACGTTGCCGACATCATGGAAGGCGCCGTGGTACCGGGCTCGCGCAGCAAGAAGCGCAAGGGCATGGCCAAGGCTGCCGAGGAAAGCGCCAAGTACGAGAACGAACTGCGCTCGCCGAGTGAAATCACCAAGCGCATTCGGCAATTGGAAGAGAAGATGTACCAGTTGGCGCGGGACTTGGAGTTTGAAGCGGCGGCGCAGATGCGCGATGAGATTGGCAAGTTGCGTGAGCGGTTGCTGGCTGTTTGATTTGCGTTGACTGACCTGGCCCCATCGCAGGCAAGCCAGCTCTCACATTTTGACCGCGTTAACAGTTCAAGGTGGGAGGCTGGCTTGCCTGCGATGGGCATAGGTATCTACACAACTTTCCGCCCGATGCCCGAGCTCGGCTGAGCAGCGGTTGCTCTGGCTTTTGATCTGTTTTTGATTTTGATCTCAGGCGCCCCATCAACCACGCTGGCCGAACGCAGGCT
>NZ_CAXAOJ010000023.1:0-66228 GCF_963970945.1 Pseudomonas sp. RA_5y_Pfl1_P24
GGGCGGGTGTTGGAGGGATGTTTCTGAACCACCGTCCAAGGCCTTCGAGACCCAGGACGGTGAAGATATCAAAGACCCGGTTTCCGGTGGATCGTAGGGCTGCTCCGCTTAAGTGAACAGCATTACGACACAAGGTCGGGCTTTTTTTCGTATCGGCTGGGCCAGAATTACTTCTTGGCGCGACCTTTGTACGAACCGCCTTCGCGGGTATCGATCTCGATCAGGTCGTCGATTTCGATGAAATCGGCCACTTGCAGTTCGGTACCGTTGCTCAGCTTGGCAGGCTTCATCACCTTGCCGGAAGTGTCGCCGCGAGCGGAACCTTCGGTGTAGGCCACTTTACGCACGATGGTGGTCGGCAGCTCTACGGAAACCAGGCGCTCTTCGAAGAAAATAGCTTCGCAGACGTCTTCCATGCCTTCTTCGATGAACGGCAGAACGGCTTCGATATCTTCAGCGTTCAGCTCGTACATGGTGTAGTCGGTGGTGTCCATGAACGTGTAGGTGTCGCCGCTGATGAAGGACAGGGTCGCTTCTTTGCGGTCGAGGATCACGTCGTCCAGTTTGTCATCGGCGCTGTAGACGATCTCGGTCTTGTAACCGGTCAGCAGGTTCTTCAGCTTGGTCTTCATGATTGCGCTGTTACGACCAGACTTGGTGAACTCAGCTTTCTGAACCAGCCAAGGGTCGTTTTCGAGACGGATCACTGTACCGGGTTTCAGTTCTTTACCAGTTTTCATTGCATATATCCGAAATTTGGATGGGATTTACAAAATTCAAGGTGGCGTATCATATCCAACTTTCATAAAACTTCACCAGCGCCGTCGCAAGATCGGCCTGCAAGCCTTGTTCCAGACACCATGTTTCGGCGTGCTGGCTCACCTCCGGCCCGTGTTCCAGCAACATTTTCCACGGTTGTGCCATATCGCCCTCCGTGTTCCAGGCTTGCCAGAGTCCGATCAAGGCAGCCTTTGCCGCCGCTGATAAGCCGGCCGTGTACAGCGCCAGGAAGGCATCGAGCTTGTCGAGATGGATGTCTTCGTCCTGGCGATAGATGTGCCACAGCAACGGCCTGCCGGCCCATTGGGCGCGCACGAACGAGTCTTCGCCGCGTACGGCATTGAAGTCGCAGCACCACAGCAGGCGGTCATATTGCTCTTGGCGTACGAACGCGATGACCTGCACCGTCAGCGCTCCGCGTTGCTGGATGTCCCCCGCTGCCAGCCGGTCCAGGCCCAGCCAGCGCTGCACATCCCCCAGAATCCGGCCCTCCGGAACCAACAGATGAGTGGCACGCCCATCCGTCGATAACACGTCCAGCCAACTGGCCAGCCCGGGATTTTCGTAGGCAAACAGTGAGATCAGCCGCGCATCGGCTGCGGGAAATATGCCCAAGGCTTGCAGGAAGTCTCGCTGCGCGCTGGCATCCTGTTGAAAGGCCCGACGCTGCTCCAGCAGCCCGGCCTCGCGCAACAAGCCGCCGGTGCCGGGACGAAACCCGGGAAAGAAAAAGTACTTCTGCACGCCTTTGAATTTCACCGACGGTAGCCGGTGACACCCCACCACCCAGTCTTCCGCGCTGAGGTAATCCAGGTTCATCCATAACGGCGTACGCTCGCACTCGGCCATGGCCTCCATATAGTCGGGCGGCAACTGGCAGGCGAAGGCGGCGATCACTACATCCGCCGCTGGCGCCCCCACCCACTCGGCCGGCCAATGGCACACTTCGACGCCTTCCTGCCATTGCACGTCTTGCTGCACATCAATTTCCGGGCACATGCGCTCGAAGGCGCGCAGGTCATCGACCCACAAACGCACAGCGCAAGCATGCTCCGCCACCAATTGCCGGGCCAGGCGCCAGGTCACGCCGATGTCGCCGTAGTTGTCGACAACGCTGCAAAAAATATCCCAGCGGGCTTTCATTCCGGGCTCCAACGATCAAAGGCTCGATTGTCCGCATAAATGCACCGATGCAGAAGGCTTGATCGCGATTATTCTGCACAGTGGCTGTGCGACAATCGCCACCACGCCGCAAATGCCTGCCAGGAGGCCGCCATGTCTGATCGTTCGTTATCGCTGCTCAAGCTCAGTGTTTCTATCGCGTTTGGCGTGTGGCTGGGGTTTATCGCCATCGTGCTGACCACTTGGCTGGCTTCGCGCTATCTGTTTCCGCAGAGCCTGGCGCCGGTGGCCCAGGCGGTCCAGCAATTGGGCAAGCCTGCGGTTGTGGAACCTGATCCGCCGAACCGCCTGTTCGAGCAATATCAGCAGAACCTGCAGAAGCAGGAACAGCAGCAACCCCTGGATCAGGCCCGCAGCAATGCACGCAACCTGTCCAACCCCAAATGCCAGTTCTGGCTGCAACAGGACCAGAACGCTCCCAACGAAAAGACTCGGGCCAATGTCCTGCAATTCTGCGATTGATCACTATGAATAAACACGCCGTCCACTCGTTGGTCCTGGAAAAGCTCAGCGTCGACCTCGACATTGCCCAACGTGCCGCGCAGACCGCCTACGAAACTGCGACCCACGAAGAAAACATCGCCGAAAACAAATACGACACTCTGGGGCTGGAGGCGTCCTACCTGGCAGCCGGGCAAGCCAAGCGTGTCGAGGAAATCAAGCAGTCACTGGCGCAGTGCCAGAACATGGCACTGCGTGCCTACGATGATCAGCGGGGCATAGAAATCGGCGCGCTACTGGGCCTGGCTGATGAGAGCGGTCGCCAGCAGTGGCTGTTCCTGGCGCCGGACGCGGCGGGTTTGAAAGTGGACGTGGTGGGGCAACCGGTGACCGTCATCACCCCGCGCTCGCCGCTGGGCAAAAGCCTGCTGGGCAAGTTTGAAGGTGATGAGGTAGAGATTCTGGTGGCAGGCGCTCGGCAACTGTTTACGGTTACCGAGGCCAAATAAACCACTCAGTGAACGGGCAGTTCAACGCCGTCGAACAGCTCTTCCAGTTCCTGCTTGTTGTGGCACTGGATCGCCTTGGCCATGACGTCACGGGTCAGGTGCGGCGCAAACTTCTCGATGAAATCGCACATGAACCCCCGCAGGAAAGTGCCGCGACGGAAACCTATCTTGGTCACACTCGACTCGAACAGCTCGCTCGCATCAAGCACCACCAGGTCTTTATCGAGGGCAGTGTCGACCGCCATCTTGGCGACGATACCGACGCCCAGGCCCAGGCGCACGTAAGTCTTGATCACGTCGGCGTCGGCCGCAGTGAACACCACTTTCGGCGTAAGACCTCGATGGCTGAAGGCTTCGTCGAGTTTGGAACGGCCGGTAAAACCGAATACGTAGGTCACGATCGGGTATTCAGCCAGGGCTTCCAGGGTCAGTTTCGGCAGCTTGGCCAACGGGTGACCTTGCGGCACGACCACGCAGCGGTTCCAGCGGTAGCACGGCATCATCACCAGGTCACCGAACAACTCAAGGGCTTCGGTGGCGATAGCGAAATCGACGGTGCCGTCAGCGGCCATCTCGGCGATCTGCATCGGCGACCCCTGGTGCATGTGCAGGGCCACGTCCGGGTACTGCTTGATGAAGTCACGGATCACCGGCGGCAACGCATAACGTGCCTGGGTGTGGGTGGTTGCAATGGACAGGGTACCCTTCTTCTCGTTGGAGAATTCCTGGGCAATCTGCTTGATGCTCTCGACTTTGCGCAGGATCTCGCCAGCGGTGGTGATGATGCGTTCACCGGCCGGGGTAACACGGGTGAGGTGCTTGCCGCTGCGGGCGAACACTTCGACGCCCAACTCATCTTCGAGCAGGCGGATCTGCTTGCTGATACCAGGTTGCGAGGTGTACAGGCTTTGAGCGGTAGCGGAAACGTTGAGGTCGTGGTGCGCCACTTCCCAGATGTAGCGCAGTTGTTGAAGCTTCATATGTGTCCCTCAAAGCAGATAGACGCCACGGGTATCAGCGACGGTATATAACTATATTAAAGGTTTTATGGATAAATCTAGAACTTTTTATTGGTTTACCCATCACGCATCATCACTGCGTCGACGTTGTAACGAAGGCACCAGGTACACCGGCACCGTAGACAACTGAAGCACCCGTGCAGCAGTGCGCCCCAACGGGGTGGCCGCCGCGATCGCGTGGCTATGACTGCCTACAATCAACAGGTCTACGGACAGTTTGCGCAGCTGGTCGAGTATCACCTCGCACGGGTCCCCCTGGATCACCCGCACCGAACGGATCAACTTCAGGTCTTGCTCCCCTTCCCCCAACTCCTCGCGAAAACTGTCCAGTACCCGCTGCTCAATCGTCGCCATCACCGTGGTCAGCCCCTGACTCTGCCATTCACTCAGGGCCTTCTCATCAAGGTAGCTCTGTAACACCGATTCGGCGAACAACCCGATGGGCTCGACCACATGGATCACATACAAATCTGCCTTGAACGTTCGGGCCAGCGCCAGCGCGTGCTGCATCACATAAGGCGCGTACAGACCAAGGTCAGTGGCGTACAGCATCGAACGAATCATAGAACCCCCCCGGAACTGCCAGGATGGCGGAGATGAAATGAGCTTAGCAGTGCCCGGGCGAATACGATTAGCTTAGATCTTCACCTCATTACTGATGCCATGGGGCACATGCCCGGTCGCTACAAACTCCCTGGCTTTCTCGCAATGCCCGGCCTGGTCATCGAAAAACACATCGGCAGCAAACGCCTCCAGAAACGCGGATTTTTCCAGGCCACCGAGGAACAACGACTCGTCCAGGCGGATATCCCACTCACGCAAGGTGCGAATCACTCGCTCGTGCGACGGCGCCGAGCGCGCGGTGACCAAGGCCGTACGGATCGGGCAGGACTCATCGGGAAACTCGCGCTGCAGCAGGTTGAGCGCCGCCAAAAAACCCTTGAAAGGACCGCCGTGCAAAGGCCGGCGCGCCGACTCGCGCTCATTGGCCTGGAACGCTTCCAACCCACCAGCCTGGTAAACACGCTCCGACTCATCGGAAAACAACACGGCGTCACCGTCGAAGGCGATGCGCAGCTCTTCGCTGGAGGCACGGTTTGGACCGCCGGACAAAATCGTCGCCGCCGCGAAACCGGCATCCAAGGCACTGCGCACATCTTCAGCATGGGTCGACAGAAACAGATGGCAGCCAAACGCCGCCAAATAAGGATAAGGACTACGCCCGCCTACGAAAGCGGCGCGGGAAATATCCAGGCCGTAATGCTGGATCGAGTTGAATACGCGCAGGCCGGTATCGGCACTGTTGCGCGACACCAGCACCACTTCGACCCGGGCACGGCCCAGGCTGGCGTTGAGACTCAGCAGCTTCTTGACCAACGGGAAGGCATCGCCGGTTTCGAGGATTTCTTCTTCGTGTTCGATCTGGTATTTGCGGTAGGCCTCGACGCCCTGAGCGAGGTAGACCTTGTGGCTGTCGCTCAGGTCGAACAGGGCCCGCGACGAGATCGCCAGCACCAGCTTGTCGCCCAATTCCTTTGCCATGGTGTGTCCCCCGACTCAGCGGTTATGCCGATCAATAAAACTCAAGGCCTGGTACAGCGCCTGCATCCGCGGCAGTTCGCAACCGGCAGCTTTTGCCGCTGCGAGTGGCCGCGCATAGATCGCCGCCAGTTCCAGCGGGCGTTTGTGCACGTGGTCGTGGTACATGCTCGGCAGGTAGTCGACCATCGTTTCGGTCATAGCGAACATCTGCTCAGCGTAACTCTTGGGGATTTCATGGCCGCAGGCGTGGGCGCCTTGTACCACTTCGGCCATCAACGCCTGAATCAGCTCGCGGCTGGATTCATCCGCCATCATCGCCGTGGTGCCCGCGCCCAATAACACCGAGAGGCCGTTGTAGGGCACATTCCACACCAACTTATGCCAACGGGCCTGATGCACGTTCGCCATGGCCTGGGACTCGATACCCGCCTTGTGAAACAACGCGGCGCCGGCTTCGACGATCGCCTTTTGGCGGGCTTCATCATTGGCCGCCGAGCCACTGTGATAACCCAGGTTGACCCGGCCCAACGCCTGATGCTCGATAACGCCGGGGGCAGAACGATGCACGCCGATGTAGCACAGGCCGCCGAGCAAATGCAGCGATGCGGGCAGGTGCTCACGCAGGCTGTCTTCCACATCGAGGCCATTTTGCAGCAACACCACCTTGGCATCCGGCGCCGCAACCTGGGCGATGGTCGGGGCCAGGTCGACGTTGCCGGTGGACTTGGTGCCCACCAGAAGCCAGTCGCACGGTGGCATATCGGCAGCCCGGGCGTAGGCCTGCACCGGGTGCAGGTGCAAGGGGCCATGCACGCTGCTGTTAAGGTGAAGGCCGGTCTCGCTGACCGCTGCGTACTCACTGCGCAACAGGAAGTGCACATCAAAACCGGCGCGTGCCAGCATCAAACCGTAGAAACCACCGATGGCGCCGGTGCCGATGATGCCAATGCGGGTTGATTGTGCGGTCATGGCAGATCCTCTGGAGTGCGGGTAAGCGCATGTTTTATAGAGTCAGCAAGGTCAGAAGGTGTAAGACGCGTCTGTAATTGCCCGAGGAATTGACCCTCGCACACCACGAACAACGCCGGCAAATGAAAGATCTGGTAGCGTTCGACCGCACCGCCGTTGTGCCCGGCATCCACCCAGCACACCCGGTCCAGCGGCAACGTCCAGCCTGGCAATTGCTGGCGCGCCCAACGACAACTGGAACACCCTACGCTTGTGAACACGACAAGCGAAATACCTGGCAATCCCAGCAATTGCTGGTCAATATCCAGGTCGGTCAATTCCAGTTCCTTCACTATACTGCTGCTGCCGCCGTCAACTGGACGGTACTCGGAGTCCGTGTACATGGGTCGTTTTTTACCTCACCCTGATGATGTCGCTGTCGAGTTAATCCAACGCCCCTCTCCTGCCATCCCCCGCCAACGCCTGCACACTATCGGCCTGGGCGGTGTTGCCTGCCATTGGCCACGCGCCTGGCGCGAAGGCACGGCGGTTGATCTGCACATCCCTTCCCTGGGCGCCAGCGCGCGTTATCCAGGCTATGTGGCGTGGTGCCGCAAGGTGGAAAACGGCTACCGCGTCGGCGTCTCGTTTACCGATGAACATGCGCTGTTCGGTGCGCGAATGGGTGAGCAAGCATGCCGGATAGAGCGCTATTGCCGCCAGCACGACAACGCAGAACCCACCGCCCAGCAATTCGAAGCACTGGCCCGCGAGTGGGTATCGCGCCATGCCTGTGAGTTCTCCCATGAAGCGTTTATGGCGCCAACGCTGGATTAAAGCGGGCTTTGCCCATTGTCGCGGGCCGGTGTTACGCGCTAAGGTTCCCTCCCCCTGCATCCAAATCATGCTGTGCTCCGCCGCACGGGGATGGCTGGCGGCCGGCACCCGTGACCCTGACGAGTAACACGATGGCTGATTTACCGATCAATGACCTAAACGTCGAATCCAACGAGACCCTGATCACACCTGATCAGCTCAAGCGCGAAATCCCTTTGAGCGACGCTGCCCTGCAGACCGTCACCAAGGGCCGCGAAGTCATCCGTGACATTCTCGACGGCACCGACCACCGCCTGTTCGTCGTCATCGGGCCCTGCTCGATCCATGACCTCAAGGCTGCCCACGAGTACGCCGAGCGCCTCAAAGTACTGGCGGCGGAAGTGTCCGACACCCTGTACCTGGTGATGCGCGTCTATTTCGAAAAACCGCGTACCACCGTCGGCTGGAAAGGCTTGATCAACGATCCGTACCTGGACGACTCGTTCAAGATCCAGGATGGCCTGCACATCGGTCGTCAATTGCTGCTGGACCTGGCTGAAATGGGCCTGCCCACCGCCACTGAAGCCCTGGACCCGATCTCCCCGCAGTACCTGCAGGACCTGATCAGCTGGTCGGCCATCGGCGCACGCACCACTGAATCCCAGACTCACCGAGAAATGGCGTCCGGCCTTTCCTCGGCCGTGGGCTTCAAGAACGGCACCGACGGTGGCCTGACCGTGGCGATCAACGCGCTGCAATCGGTCTCCAGCCCGCACCGCTTCCTGGGTATCAACCAGGAAGGTGGCGTGTCCATCGTCACCACCAAGGGCAACGCCTACGGCCACGTGGTGCTGCGCGGCGGCAACGGCAAGCCCAACTATGATTCGGTCAGCGTTGCGCTGTGCGAACAGGCGCTGAACAAGGCCAAGATCAAGCCGAACATCATGGTCGACTGCAGCCACGCCAACTCCAACAAGGACCCGGCCCTGCAACCACTGGTGATGGAAAACGTCGCCAACCAGATCCTCGAAGGCAACCAGTCCATCATCGGCCTGATGGTCGAGAGCCACCTGAACTGGGGTTGCCAGGCGATTCCAAAAGACCTGGCCGACTTGCAATATGGCGTTTCGATCACTGATGCCTGCATCGATTGGGCCGCCACTGAAAACACCCTGCGCAGCATGCACGCCAAGCTCAAGGACGTATTGCCGAAACGCAAACGCACCTGACACAACACTGCGCGCACAAAAACGCCGGGCTGAGCCCGGCGTTTTTTATGGTGCTATTTATGCCTTACAGCTTCGCGGCATGACGCTGGTGGCGCTCCATGTAGCGTTCGACGTAGGAGCAGGACGGGATCACCGTATAGCCTGCCTGTTCGGCGAACTTCAAGGCTTCCTCGGTCAATGCCGCCGCAATACCACGGCCCCGCAGTGCGTTGGGCACGAAGGTCCGATAGATATCCAGGGTCTGTTTGCCGAGGTCCATGTAGGTCAGATAGGCACGATGACCGTCCACATTGGTCTCGAACTGATGACCAGCCTGGTCATGGTGGATGGACAACGCCTCGCTCATCACTACTCCTCGCGGGTCTTGGTTTCTGACCCTACCTTACCGATGTTTTTCCGGCGAAGGAACATCTACGCCACCCCGTGCCGGTTCCGACAACGAGAAAACCCTGAGCGCTCACAACCAGCACGCAGGAAATAGTAGGCACCAATCCTGAGATTGCTCAAGGCGCACCTGCCATCCCCTGCCGCTGGTAGATATAGAAAGGGCCTCGATCAACCGATGATCGAAAGCCTGTACATTGCCGGCAGTTGAACCTTGAGACGAACAGGCGCTCTTAAAGTCACCTCTACATGCGCAAAAGATGCCGGGCAACGCAAAGCCGTGCTGAACGAAAGTGTCAGCTGTATATATAAATTTTCATCTATTTACAGCGCTTAACACATGCCGGCCGGCCTTTCCAGCCTGGATCCAATTGTCGCCTGATTGAAAAAAATTGGACGCTTTTTATACAAACCTTCAAAAGGTTAGCCAAAATAGATTCGGCACGAGAATTTTTTTTGCTTCTTGCGCTACGTCAGTTTACTTACTACAAGTAATGGGTAGTATGTACGCCGGCTATTAGCTCACTCTGGGCGAACTAGCCATCTAATAGAAAGTCCTTGAAGGGGAACACGATGAACAACGTTCTGAAATTCTCTGCTCTGGCTCTGGCCGCAGTTCTGGCTACCGGTTGCAGCAGCGTCTCCAAAGAAACCGAAGCTCGTCTGACTGCAACTGAAGACGCAGCAGCTCGCTCCCAGGCTCGTGCAGACGAAGCCTACCGTAAAGCTGATGAAGCGCTGGCTGCTGCTCAAAAAGCACAACAGACTGCTGACGAAGCTAACGAGCGCGCACTGCGTATGCTTGAAAAAGCTAGCCGCAAGTAATAATCCTTCGGGGTTGTTATCAAGCCGATCCATTTATGGGTCGGCTTTTTTATTGCCTGGGATGTGTACCTGAATAACGCGCAATAAAAAGCCCGCCGAGGCGCAAGGCCTTGACGGGCTTTTGAACGAACGCCTTATTGCTGCAGGTCGATCGGCGCGCTGGAGGCGATCGGTGCCGGGCCCGGCACACCGATTTCCGTCGGCAAACCGTCTTCCGCCGCGACGACGTCACGCACCTGATCCCAGTTCACTCGAAGTTGATTGGCCAAGTCTTCACGCTTGAGCAAGGCGTTGATCACTGCCGTGTGCTTGTCGACCACCGATGGCGTCCCGTCATCATTCAATGGCGTATGCGCTTCCAGATAGACCTTGCCGCCACTGCGACCGAACTTGTAGGCCTCGCTGATGATGCGCACCGACGTGCCCACCGGCACCATGCCGGCCATCTCCAGCACGTTGTTGTTGAACATACGGAAGCAGCCGTGGCTGGTGCGGGTGCCGATGCCGAACTTCGCGTTGGAGCCGTGGATCAGGTAACCCGGAGTACCCAGGGTAAACTTGAACGGGCCCAAGGGGTTATCCGGGCCGGCCGGGACCACGTTGGGTAGCGGGTCACCGTTGGCGGCGTGCTCGGCCTTGATCGAGGCGGGCGGCGTCCAGGTCGGGTTCGGCGTTTTGGCAATGATGCTGGTATGGGCGATAGGCGAACCCCAGCCTTCACGACCAATGCCCAGCGGAAAGGTGTAGACCACGTTCTGGCCCTTGGGGTAGTAGTAGAGCCGGTACTCCGCCAGGTTGATCACAATACCTTCGCGTGGGCCCGGCGGCAGGATGAACCGCGTCGGCAGCACGATCTCGGTGCCCGCCCCCGGCAACCAGGCATCCACGCCCGGGTTAGCCGCGACCATCTCCGAATAGCCCAGGTCATAGGTGGTGCCCAGGTCGGCAAAGGTGTCCTCGTACTTGGCCTTGATCACTTGGACCTGACCGACGATGTCTTCACCCGGCGGTGGCAAGGGCAACTGCAAAGCTGACGCAGAACCGGCCGCACAGAGTGCGGCGAGAGACAGGCAGCAGGTGACGACGGAAAGGCGCGACAACATCCGGAAAATCCTTCGCAGAACGACGGGAGATAAAGATAGATTGTATACGTGAAGCGCGCTTCTAGCTGCCCCTTACAGCTCGAAACGCAGCTCCGGCCAGATCGGCGGCGTGCCACGCTTCTGGGATTCCAGGATCGCACGACACAACGGGCACAGGCGCTGGTCCTGGAAGATCGAGCGATCAACCCGCGACCAACGCGGTTGCGCCGGCAGCAGCGTGCCGCACAGGGTACGATCGATGGTGCCGCCCAGTTCCAGTTGACGCGTCACCAGATGCACCCGCACTTCCTGGCAGGCGAACAGATCCAGCTGCTCGTCCGGCTCGATCAGTTGGTAATTAAACAGGGACCAGGCAGGACGCGACATCAGGGGCTCCAAATCGGGGGGGCGCCACCTTAGCCGAAAGCCTGCCGGTAGAAAAGCGTCAAAGCAGCGGTTTTAGCGTCGGCCAGACATTTTCCAGCAACTTGCCCTGGGCGCCGACGGCCGGGTGCAGTTGATCGGCCTGCATCAGCTCCGGGTGCCCACCCACGCCGTCGAGGAAAAACGGCACCAGCGGGACGTTTTTTTCCTTGGCCAGTGCGCCAAAGACTTCGGCAAATGCCGTGGTGTAGCGCGGGCCATAGTTGGGCGGTAATTGCATCCCCAACAACAACACCTTGGCACCACCGGCCTTGGACTGGTCAATCATCGACGCAAGATTTTGTTTCAATTGCGCCGGGGGTTGTCCACGCAATCCATCATTGCCGCCCAACTCGATCACCACCACGTCTGGCTTATGCTCTGCAAGCGCCGCCGGCAGCCGCGCCAAGCCCCCGGCACTGGTATCCCCGCTGATGGAGGCGTTGATCACTTTATCGTCGAAACCTTCCTGCTTGAGCCGTTGCTCCAGCAGGGCAACCCACCCCTTGCGGGTATCCAGGCCGAAACCGGCACTGATACTATCGCCAACGATCAGGACTGTACCCGCCGCTGCGTTCTGGGCCATGCACATCAAGGCCAGGCCAGCACTCAAAAACCACATTCGCATCGGATTCTCCATGGGCGCAAGCATTCTCACCGCGCGGAACCTTAGCAAAGTGGTTCCCAGCGCGGAAGGTGAACTGACTATCCTGCACGAACTGAGCCTGGAACTGAACAAGGGCGATAGCCTGGCTATCGTCGGCAGCTCCGGTTCCGGCAAATCTACCCTCCTCGGCCTGCTGGCCGGCCTCGACCTGCCCAGCAGCGGCGAAGTCACCCTCGCCGGGCAAGCCTTGAGCACTCTCGACGAAGACCAGCGCGCGCGCATCCGTGCCGAGCACGTAGGGTTCGTGTTCCAGTCCTTCCAACTGCTCGACAGCCTCAACGCGCTGGAGAACGTCATGCTGCCGTTGGAGCTGGACGGCCGCAAAGACGCCCGCGAGCGCGCCCGGCACCTGCTCGAACGTGTCGGCCTGGGCCAGCGCCTGACCCACTCACCACGCCAACTCTCAGGTGGCGAGCAGCAACGCGTGGCGATTGCCCGCGCCTTTGCCGCCGAACCGGACGTACTGTTTGCCGACGAACCTACCGGCAACCTCGACAGCCACACCGGCGAGCGCATCAGCGACCTGCTGTTCGAACTCAATAAAGAGAGCGGCACGACCCTGGTGCTGGTCACCCACGACGAGCGCCTGGCCCACCGTTGCCGACGTCTGATCCGCCTTGAAGCCGGCCTGATGGTCGCGCCCCTGGAGCCTTGATGGCACGTTTGCCGCTGTTGCGCCTATTCAGCCTTGCCATGCGCCAATTGCTGCGCGATGCCCGCGCGGGCGAATTGCGTGTGTTGTTCTTCGCCCTGTTGGTGGCCGTGGCCGCCAGTACCGCCATCGGCTACTTCGGCGCTCGCCTCAATGGCGCCATGTTGTTGCGCGCCACCGAGTTTCTGGGCGCCGACCTGGTGCTGGAAGGCAGCTCGCCGGCCCGCCCCGAGCAAATCCAGTCAGGCACCGAATTGGGCCTCGGTCACGCTCGCGTCGTGGAGTTCTCCAGCGTTATAGCCACTGATAACGGCATCCAGCTCTCCAGCATCAAGGCGGTCAACGAGCAGTACCCGCTGCGCGGCGAACTGAAAAGCGCTGCTGCGCCCTTCGGCGAGGAGACCCCTGGCGGCGGGCCCAAACCCGGGCAAGCCTGGGTTGAAGCCCGGCTGCTGACAGCACTGGACCTCAAGGTCGGCGACAGCATTGATGTGGGCATGAAAACCCTGCGCCTGACCCGCGTGCTCACCTATGAGCCGGACCGCGCCGGCAACTTCTACAGCCTTACGCCCAGGGTGATGATCAACCTGGCGGACCTGGACGCCACCGGCGTCGTCCAGCCCGGCAGCCGCGTCAGCTATCGCGAACTGTGGCGCGGGCCACAGGGCAGCACGGTACTGCAAACCTATCGTGACCTGGTCAAGCCAGGACTCGCCGCCAACCAGCGGCTGCAGGATTCACGGGACGGCAACCAACAGATCGGCGGCGCGCTGGGCAAGGCCGAACGCTACCTGAACATGGCCAGCCTGGTCGCGGTGCTGCTGGCCGGTGTGGCCGTGGCGCTGTCGGCCAATCGCTTCGCCACCCGGCGTTTTGACGCCAGTGCCTTGCTGCGCTGCCTGGGATTGTCACGGCGCGAAGCCATGTTGCTGTTCAGTCTGCAACTGAGCGTACTGGGGCTGCTGGCAAGCCTGACCGGCGCCCTGCTCGGCTGGCTGGCGCAGTTTGGCCTGTTCTACTTTCTCCATGACCTGCTGCCGGCGGACGTTCCTCCCGGCGGGCTGTTACCGGCAATTGCGGGCATCGGCACCGGCCTGGTCGCCCTCGCCGGTTTCGCCCTGCCGCCCTTGGCCGCCCTGGGTCGTGTGCCCCCACTAAGGGTATTGCGTCGCGACCTGCTGCCGATTCCTTCCAGCACCTGGATGGTCTACGGTGCAGCATTGTTTGCATTGGGCCTGATCATGTGGCGCCTGAGCCTCGACCTGGTGCTGACCTTCGCCCTGCTGGGCGGTGGCGTGGTGGCTGCGCTGGTCCTCGGCGGCTTGCTCCTGCTGCTGTTGCAAAGCCTGCGCCGCCTGCTGGCACGCGCCTCCCTGCCGTGGCGCCTGGGCCTGGGCCAATTGCTGCGCCACCCGTTGGCGGCGGCCGGTCAATCCCTGGCGTTTGGCCTGATCCTGCTGTCCATGGGCTTGATCGCCCTGCTGCGCGGCGAGTTGCTCGACACCTGGCAAAACCAGCTGCCTAAGGATGCGCCCAACTATTTCGCGTTGAATATCCTGCCGGCCGACAAGGACGCCTTTGGCGCCCGCCTGCTGGAACTGCAAGCGCAATCCGCGCCGCTTTATCCGGTGGTGCCGGGTCGCCTGATCAGTATCAACGGTGAACCGGTACAGGAAATCGTCAGCAAGGACTCAAGCGGCGATCGTGCGGTACAACGCGACCTGAGCCTGACCTGGGCTGCCGACCTGCCACCGGGTAATGCCCTGACGGCGGGCTCATGGTGGTCACAGCCGCCCACCGATGAAATCCCTGGCGTCTCCGTAGAAGCCAAGGTAGCGGAAAGCCTCAAGCTCAAGCTCAATGACCACTTGGTGTTCACGGTGGGCGGCGAAAATCGTGAAGCGCGGGTGACCAGCCTGCGGACCATCAACTGGGATAACTTCCAGCCCAACTTCTTCATGATTTTCCAGCCAGGCACCTTGAAGGACCTGCCGACCACCTACCTGACCAGCTTCTACCTGGCACCCGGGCATGACCAGCAAATCGTCGACCTGTCCCGGGCGTTCCCGGCGGTAACCATCCTGCAGGTCGAGGCGCTGCTGGAGCAGTTGCGCAGCATCCTCGCCCAAGTGACCCTGGCGGTGGAGTACGTGCTGCTGTTTGTCCTGGCAGCGGGGATGGCGGTGTTGTTCTCGGGCCTGCAGGCCACGCTGGACGAACGTATCCGCCAAGGCGCGCTATTACGCGCACTGGGCGCCGAACGCAAGCTGCTGGTCAAGGCCAGGCGTATCGAGTTCGGCTTGCTGGGTGCCGTCAGTGGGCTGTTGGCGGCACTGGGGACTGAACTGGTGACCTTTGTGCTGTACCGCTATGCATTTGACCTGGCCTGGCAGCCTCACCCATGGTTGTTGTTGCTGCCGGTGATTGGCGCCGTGCTGATCGGCGGTGCGGGTGTGTTTGGCACCCGCCGTGCACTGAACGCCAGCCCGCTGACTGTGTTGCGCGAAGGTTGAAGCGCTGTGTGGGAGCGCTTTAGCAACGCGGCGAAGGGATCACCGCGCGGTCTTTGCCAGACCGCAGCGCCGGCATCGCAGCCTCGCTAAAGCTCGACAGCTCTCACATTTGATCTCTAGTGTTTTCGCAGCCCCGCTCACTTCACATACTCGATCCCGGTGATCCACCAGCACACTTCACCACTCGGGGTCTGCACGAGGGCCTCGTCGTCTACTTCCTTGCGCAGCAGCGCACGGGCCATGGGTGAGTCGATGGAGATGTAGTCCATCCGATCATAGATCTCGTCATAGCCGACGATACGAAAACGCTTGGTCTCACCCTGTTCGTTTTCGATGTCCACCCAGGCGCCAAAAAACACCTTGCCCTCCTGCTCGGGCATGTACTCCACCACACGCATGTCTTCCAGGCGCTTGCGCAGGTAGCGCACGCGACGGTCGATCTCGCGCAGCAACTTCTTGTTGTACTGGTATTAGTTCCCCTACCCCCAAGGTACTAAAACCCCGCCCCCCCCGTCGCACCTAGCCTCACGTCCCGACGTTCCATCCATCCCCCTCCCCATCACTGCCCAACCTGTAGTGGTCTAATGAAACCGGACACCCATTTAGGCGAGAATGCTCGCCAGAACGAGGTGTCAGATGACCAAACAACGCCGTACCTTTTCCCCTGAATTCAAACGCGAGGCTGCCGACCTCGTTATCAAGCAGGATTACAGCTTCATTGAGGCCAGCCGCTCGCTTGGTGTCGGCGAGTCGGCTTTGCGCCGATGGGTCGACCAGGTGCAGCAAGAACGCACGGGCGTCACCCCGCAGAGCAAAGCGCTGACCCCGGAGCAGCAGAAAATCCAAGAGCTGGAAGCCCGAATTGCTCGCCTTGAGCGGGAAAAATCGATCTTAAAAAAGGCTACCGCGCTCTTGATGTCGGAAGATCTCGAGCGTTCGCGCTGATTGACCAGTTGAGCATCCACGAGCCGGTTGATTGGCTGTGCAAGGTGTTTGAAATGACCCGCTCGTGCTACTACGCTCGGCATCTCAGGCGCCGCACACCGGATGTAGAACGCCTTCGATTGCGCAGTCGGGTGAACGAGTTGTTCACCCAAGGCCGCAGTGCTCCAGGTAGCCGTAGCATCATGGCTATGATGCAGGACGACGGCGAGCAGATCGGGCGATTCAAGGTGCGCAGCCTGATGCGCGAGCTGGAGTTGGTCAGCAAACAACCGGGATCGCATGCTTACAAAAAGGCGACGGTCGAGCGGCCCGACATCCCTAATATTTTGAACCGGGAGTTTGATGTGCCTGCTCCTGACCACGTCTGGTGTGGCGATATCACTTACATCTGGGCTCAAGGGAAATGGCAGTATCTGGCGGTTGTGCTAGATCTTTTTGCCCGCCGTGTTGTGGGCTGGGCGTTGTCGGGAAAGCCGGATGCCGACTTGGTCATCAAGGCCTTGGACATGGCTTACGAGCAGCGAGGGAAGCCTCAAGGATTGCTATTCCACTCCGATCAAGGCTCGCAATATGGAAGCCGGAGTTTTCGCCAGCGCCTTTGGCGATATCGCATGCGTCAGAGCATGAGCCGGCGAGGAAATTGTTGGGATAATGCGCCGATGGAGCGGGTGTTCAGGAGCCTGAAAACCGAGTGGATACCGACCATGGGCTACACGACGGTCCAACAAGCTCAGCGGGATATCAGCCATTTTTTGATGCACCGGTACAACTGGATTCGACCGCACCAATTTAATGGTGGGCTGCCACCGGCTCAGGCTGAGAAAAAACTTAACGTCGTGTCCGGGATCAGTTGACCACTACATCATCGAGACAAAGCCCACTGACAATATTTGACTATTCAGCCATTGAGGCTACAGAACCGAAAGAGAGGAGCAGGACTGACGAGAAGCGTGAGAGCGAGAAAAGTGATTCAACCCGAGAGCGACCCACATCGCGGAGGAGGAAGTCATCCCGGTACAGGCCGCGAAGCACGATGTCGTGAATCACATTTCAGCAAGACCCGATTCACTGACCCACAATGCAGTCAGGGAGTGTCAGTCAGGAGGCGACGCAAGATAAAGAGGGGGGTGCCAACAGGGGCGGCGAGAATCAGCGCCTAGTGACCGCGCTTGCGCCGCGATTATTTCTGCCCAGTAACGAAAAAAGCACCTTGCCCTAAAAAAAAGGACGGTGCTAGTATTAAAACCTTAATCAAATAGATAGTACACTGAGTATACCAATGCTGTCAACACCCAGCCCCAGAAAAATTGGAAACCCTGGCCGACCCTTGGAATATGCCAACGTAAGCGGGCGCGCACGCGCGATGACTCTGACTCCTTTCTCCTTCGGATACCCATTACCTCTGAGCCCTCTCTCAAGGCCTACGACTCTCATCCTGCCTTTCGATCACGCATCGGTGATCGAACCCTCCCTACCCCTTGCCCACCTCCCCTTCTTTGATCAAGCGAGTGAAAAAGCGAGGGCTGCAAAACGATGAGCGTTGCCTACATCAAGGTCATGTACCGAAGCAATACGACAGGTCATACCGGCCAGACGATTCAAGGCTTGCTCACCAAGCACGGCGTGCTTGTCTCGCTCCTTCAGTACCACACTGAGACAGACAGCAGCAGCTCCGGCCAGGCAGCCATTAATCGCGCAGTGAAAATGCTGGTGGAGTTCACCGAACAGTCAGACATACCGTTTAGCTCTGCTGTAGATCTGATGAAAGCATTCAGATTCGCATTGGATCACGGAACCGTTGACTGGAAAGGTGAAGATCCGACCGAGCTCTTCTGGAGACCACGCAGTAAGAAGCAGGCAAACCGTATCATTGGTTATCTAACTAACTATACCGACTGGCTAATTCTGCAGCCAGGCCATAGCGGTGTGATTATCAACCCAATCCGGGAAGCAACCAATCATGAACAGAAGCTAAATTGGTGCGCCTATCACCATAAAAAGAATAACAGCCTGCTGAAACATCTAAAAAGCAATAGTGCACTTGAGCAAATCAAATATTCCAGAGAGATCGCCAAATTCTCCGAAGATACTGCTCTCTTAGAGGAAGTGAAGCGGTTCCCTGAAAGTCGCTTCAACGACCTTATCGAAAAAGGATTTATAAGTCCTAAAATCTCAGACCCGAATAGCCCCTATTACTGGGACTACAAATCCCAGGCCATGACATATCTTATGCATTACGGTGGCGTACGAGAAAGCGAGCTATTTCATATATTCCTTTCCGACATCGGAATCGATATGAGTCGAAACGAAGCCGTGATTAGAATTTACCATCCTCGTGACGGAAAGGCACCTGAGCGCGGCTATAGCAATCGCGAGGACTATCTGAAAAGAAAGTACGGACTCAAACCTCGCACAGCATATTTAAAGACCGAGAGCCTCCATGCTGGCTGGAAGAGCCCGCTGCTCGATCACACCGATAACTACATGGAAATTTCATTTTTCCCGCCTTCTAAGGCCGCAGAATTTCTAGCCATTTTTCAGCTATATCTTAAATACCAGCGCGTAGAACAACGAACGAATTCTCAGCCGTACGCCTTCACAAATATCTATGGCGAACCTGAAACTAAAAAAAATTTCAGGCGACGCCACCAGGCCGCCGTCAGGCGCATTGGTCTTACGCCTTCCAAATTAATGGGGACTACTGAGCACGGACACAGGCATGCCTATGGCTATCGACTCTTCGAGCATGACTTTGAAATGGTGGACATTCAAAAAATGATGCACCACAAAAGCCCCAGTTCTTGCCTAGTTTATATTTCGAAAACCGGTGAAGAGATTCGCGAAATCATGCGAGAAACCGAACGTAGGAATCCCAATTCAGCACCCCCCACTCCAAAGTTTCTGAAGGTCGACGAAACTCAATAAGAACAAGATCCTGACGCCCAACCACTAACAACTCAGCAGCAAGCCGGAAAGCTAAAGTAGACAATGAAAAGCCGAAAAATCTATCAAACCTACAAAGAAGCCAAAACAGCTGCTCGCGCGCTCAATTTCAAAAATAGTTCTGATTATATTAAGAACTATCGCCGTGACCCGCAGTTAATAGGCGACCCCTCTAGATACTATCCAGACTTCGTAAGCATGAGCGACTATCTCGGCTGCCCGGAAGATCCCAGGGGTAAGTTCTATAGCTACGAAGAGGCAGCTGAGATTGTGCGGGACGCAGCCATCACTTCGATGAAAGAATACCACACACTCCAAGTTACCGACTCTCGCCTGCCAACGAAGCCCCGCTTGGTTTACGCCAACAGCTGGACGTCTTGCAATGATTTCTTTGATCATCATCCAAAGTTCAGAAGCTATGAGGAGGCAAGACGCGTAGCTCGCTCTTTCAATTTTCGCTCACGACACCAATACATCCAAGGCTGCCTGAGGGTAGATGATCGCCTGCACACCGCACCAGATCGACATTTTTTAACGGAATGGACAGGCTGGGATGATTACCTTGGTATTAGCGACAATGTGGAGCATCTTAGTTATGAAGAAGCTAGGCAGTTAATACAGGAGCGCAAGGTTAAGAGCAAAGCTGAATACCTTAAATGCTGCGAGAGCGCCCCCCTGCTACCCAAATCCCCAGAACTCACATGGAGAGTTGACTGGGTCGACTGGCCTAGTTTCCTGCACCACGCGGCAGATCCATCCTCTACTCACGACCTTCCGCATCAGGCCGTAGGTGAATTTAAGAACGGTCGAGATACCAGTATTATTTCAGAGCCTGAACAGAGCCAGCTGTGCCTTTTGGATCCGACGCATCCTTCGCATCATCATCAAATCTACGAAAACTTTGAGGCTGCCAAGCATGCAGCGAGGGCTTTAGGTTTCACCAGCAGACAGGATTACTTAGCAAGTCACCATCAGCAAGATCGCCTGCTCCCTCACGACCCACAGCGCTGCTATCCAGAATGGTCAGGGTGGGAGGACTACCTTGGCCTGGAGGCTATCTATCTGACTTATGAGGAAGCCAGAAAGCTTCTATCAGAAAATGGTGTTAAATCACAACAGCAGTACAAAGCTCTACGCACAAAGTACCCAAAACTGCCGTCACAGCCTCTTAAAGTCTATCGCCATCAGTGGGTCGACTGGCTCACCTTCTTGGGTAATGAGCCTCCAGGCCCAGAAGGAAGAAAATTCAACAATTTCAATGAAGCGAGAGCCGCTGCGCGATTGCATAATTTTAAATCGCAATCGCATTACATACGCAACTGCTTGAAAGTGGACAGTCGGTTTCGTACGGCGCCTGACCGATATTTCAAAGAATGGAGCGGCTGGGAGGACTATCTCGGCATTAATGTCGAGGCGGAATTCTTACGCTATGAAGAAGCCAAGGCTTTGATGCAAGAGCTTGGCATCAAGAGTAACTCAGGATATCTCAAACTTCGTGAGACTGAGTCTCGCCTGCCACGGATGCCGCAGATCACGTGGAAAGAGGAATGGATCGACTGGCCAACATTCCTAGGACAACGGCTTGACCCGTATTCAACTTATGAGCATGCCAAGGAAGCAGTGAAGCGTCTCGACATTACCTCGAAAGAAGAATACCTCACTGCTTACCTGCTCGATCCATTGCTTCCTAAACATCCATATCGCCTTTATGAGGCGGACTGGAAAGGTTGGGAAGACTATACCATTCGCAACCATAAATATAGGACGCTCACTGAAGCAAGCACAGCAGCACGCAAACTTGGATTCTCAACCCAACTGGATTATGAGAATGGGTACTATCTCGATCCGATGCTTCCTCGCCTACCAGAAGTCGAATATAAATTTATCTGGAAAAGCTGGAACAGATTTTATCGACGCCCAGATCATTACGAAAGTTTCGAAGAGGCTCGCAGTTCTGCCCGGGCTTTAGATTTCTGTAGCAAGCGTGACTATGTGCGACGCTGCAAGGCACTCGACAGCTCCCTGTGCATTGAGCCTGATAAAAAATATGAAGACTGGACAAGCTGGCATGACTATCTCGGGCTAGACGACGATTTGAAGTTCATCGACTACCATTCGGCCATGAAACTTGTTCGCGAGAACAATGTGCAGACTCATAGCCAATATACATCGTTTCGCAAATTCCACGAGAAGTTGCCTTCCGCACCAAGCCTCGTTTATCGTGACCACTGGATTGATTGGCCGACTTTCCTCGGCCTGCGTGAAGCGCCCTACAAAACTTACCGAGAGGCTAAAAAGGCCGTACTCGCGCTCGGCCTAACTACGGATAGAGAATATAGGGCCCACTATCTAGATGACCCAAGACTGCCCAAACATCCCTATCGGGCTTATGAATTCGACTGGAGCAGTTGGGATGACTTCCTTTCAGATCAAGAAAAGTACGACTCGATAGAGCTGGCCAGTCAGCAAGCGTGTGCTATGGGGCTCACCACTCGCCAAGAGTATAAGGATGGACATGCTTTAGATCCAATGCTGCCTAAGCGGCCCGATCTTTATTACGAGGGCAGCTGGCCAGCCGGCGGGTGGGCTCAATTCTTAACGGCAACGCCTCTCTATGAGACCGTTGCAGAAGCTGCAGCTGCGGCTCGCGCACTTGGGTTAGCTACTCTCAATGACTACAACAATTTGCGTCATCTTGACCCCAGGCTCCCGGCCAGCCCTAGGCAGTTTTATGGAAACTATACAACCTGGCTAAACTTCATCCTCCCAAGCAAATGCACTTTACTCGCAGAAGTTAAATTTGCCATCAAAGCAATTGGAATCAAAGACAGCAGTGAGTATCGCGACAACTATAAAAAATACGCGTGCCTGCCAGCGCATCCAGAACGAGCCTTTGCCGGAGAATGGCTTGACTGGTATGACACGTGCAACATCATTCGCCCCTATTGCTACGAGGACGCTATCGCCCTCCTTCGCAAGTTGAATCTCCCAACCAGTGGGGCCTATAAAAAATATGTAAAAAAATCAGGCGACAAAAAATTCCCATTGACGCCCGACAAGGTCTATAAAGATGAATGGGTCAACTGGCAAGCTTATCTTGGAAAAGAAGAACCATACACGCTGGTCACCCTGCGAGAACCTTACGAAAAATGGCGCTTTGCTTTCGCAGAGTTTCTCCGCACGACGAAAGGTAACTTCAAAGTTCACCACTTGGTAAAATTTGTCAGAGATTACGTTAAGCCCAACAACTTGAGCGAAGACCCTCTAACATTCTTTACAACACCAGACTTTGATCGACAAGACTATAAAGAGTTCATACTTTCGATGCCGGACTCGAAAGCAAAGCAGCACTTGGCCACGCTTCGGGAGTTCTCGGAATGGTTTCTTGAGAAGCATCTCAGCGCTCGCTGCCCGGACACAAATGAGATCGTGCCCATGGCCGGGGCTGTAAATCCATTTCTCAAAATTTCTCTACCCTCTCTTAAGCACGCCGCTCCTGGTCAAACTACCAAGCCGCCGCTGGCGTACCACCACGTCGACACCATGAGGAAATGGATAGTACCGCCAGCGGCAGCCTCCTTCTCTGACCTCAGGCACATACAGGGATTCGAGAATGACTGGGTAGATGTTGATAAATCACTCATTGATGAGAATGATCCCGACTGTGTATATGTAGAGAACAATGGCCGCTACCGAATCTGGTTCCCAGGATATTGGATGCACACCTTTGCACTAGCTTCAGTGCCAATTCGAGGAGTGCAGCTTGCGTATGCGGACTCAGGAGAGTGCGATCTCAAAATTCCTATTATGAAGAATGGGAAGCTGGTGTGGATTGATAACCCTTCACCACTGCGAGGTCAGACAGGAGAAGAAGGCTTCATCAAGCGCCTTCCAAACGATGAATTTGGGATGCGTCTCACGACCAATAAAACAGCTGAAGGCATTACAGGCTACGACGTCCCTTGGATGCCTGAGGAACTCGCCAAATGGATGATTCGGTTTAGAGACTGGCAGTCAAAGTACAATCCGGTCAATCGTCCTATGCCTTGGAGTGAGTGCGAGAACACCAATTATTCAGAGCTTGATCGCTTGGGCAAGGGGAGTAACTGCTTCTTGTTCAGAGACTTCGGTACCGAAGAATGTGCAGGAAGCTTCGGTAGCAGACTCTATCGACGTATCGCTATCGCACTCTACAACACTGCGCCAGAGCTGGCGTCCATGACAGGCTCCCCAGAAAACGTCAGTGACTACCACTCAGAGTTTACGCCGCATGCGATGAGGGTGAGCCTTATCACGGCGTATGTTATGGATTTTCGACTGCCATTAAACGTTCTGGTCAAGATTGTCGGTCATGCCTCCATGATCATGACCATTTACTATGTAAAAACGACCGGAGAGTTTTTGCGCCAAAAGTTCAACGAGGCGGAAAAACGTTATCTACACGAACAGTCCAAAGGAGCCTACCAATCACTTGTCGAAGGCCGAGACAAGCAGCACGCATTCCTCACTAATAATGAAGAAGCGCTGAAGCTTTTGGCAGGCCAAGTCGCTGCAGGCAGTGCTCTATACCGAGACTATGGCATCTGCCTGACAGCAGCAAGTCGTTGCGGAGATGGCGCGTCAAGCAACGGGAAATTTGTCGCCGTCCCGGCCGGATATCTAGGGCGTGAGAACTGTATCCACTGCAGACACTTCGTAACTGGGCCAGTGTTCCTAGGCGGACTGCTCTCCCTTGCTAATGAGATATCGCTATGCTGCCGCTCCCACTTGGAGAAGCTGGGGGACATGCAGGACAAGCAGATTGAATTGAGACAGAAAATTAAGAAGTTGACCGCTGAGCGATTTGATGCTGCCCAGTTATCTGATAGCTCTGATGTTGACTATAAATCTCAGATTGGTGCAGCAATCTCTGAATTGAAATCACTAGATGGCCTGCTTAGCTCGGCTTCAGTCACAGCAGACATGTACCTTGCAGACTTGAATATCGTTAACAAGCTCACGCAGCAATGCCAAGCACTCATTGTGGAACGAGCCGATAATGACAAGAGCAACGACTCAACTCAGCTTATCATAAAGTCCGGCCACGAAACGGTTATCGCGTTCGAAGAAGTTTCACTTTTCAGACAGCTTAACGAAGTGTGCGAAAACGCTGAAATATATACATCCGCCAGTGCGGAACTTGCCACTCCAGAGCGCAGCAACATGATAGACCGGATGGCAGAACTTAACCGGATGGCGCCGGTCATGTACAAACTAGACAAAAATAGCCAGCTGGTTATTGGTAACCAAATCGTCAAGTTCATGACCGCGCGAATGAGTTGGCCGACAGTAGAGGCAGTAATGGATGGGACGATTCTTATGAAAGATCTTCCAAGGGATCAACGCATGACTCCCGGAGCGCTTCAATTGCTGCTTAAAGGCGACAACGCGCAGGATGTGCTGCGCATTGAATATGATTCCAGACCTCAACGTGATACTCGCCTAATGACGCTCACCTCTCAGCAAGGAATTGACACTCACCAAGACAACCAGGAGATGGCGCGGTGACCCCTGAAGAAACGTTGGCACGACTGAGCGAAGGAACCTCAACACGCACGCGGAGAAGCCTTCACGCCATATATGAAACCTGCATGGAGCAGAAAAAGCGCGGCAGCACTGATTTCACGTTAGCAATGATTGCACGCTTGGGGGCTGTCTATGGCGCGCCGTCGCTGCAAACCGTCAAGAATTCTGGTGGTGCGAAGTACCGGACACTGATCGGAGCCTTTGCTGATCAAGTCCCACTGAAACCAAAACCCGTTAGTGGCCCTCACAGCTGGATCGACGAGCTCAATGGTCGACATCAGCTGCTGGCGAGAGGTCTGCTTGCCCAGTTGAGAGCCGAACAACGAAAGACGAAAGAGTTGTTACCGCCTAATGTGGTCTATGAGGTTGATGTGCGTTCCGCCCCCAGTGCGACCTTCAAACTTACAGAAAGTGAACGAGATGCGTTGGAGTATCTCAATTCAGATTTGTTTCTCATTGAGCACAACCTAAAACGCGGGCCACGAAGCGACATCCTTGGGCCAAATGACGAGCAGCTGTTTTGGCCAGGAACCCTCAATGCCCTGGAAAAATCCTTGAAACATTTGTGAATACTGGGGGATACCAGCGGCGAGACTAAATCCTCTCCTCGCCATACCGTCACCACGACCTGGGCCACGCCAGACCAGGCCGTGGACGGGATTCAAAACCTCAAAAAATTTAAACCAAATGCATGGTAGCCTGAGCCTTAAGCCAGCCGGCAAGAGCCCATCTTCAATGAAGGCGCCGGACTCCCGCCGGCACTGATAGCCTGCCGACTAGCGGCACTGATCAGCCTGATTATTCTTGGAGCCAGTATTGCCAACCAATATCATCACCCGCGCAGGCCACAATGCCCTCAAAGCAGAATTGGATCATCTCTGGCACACCTATCGCCCCGAGATCACTCAAAAAGTGACTTGGGCGGCGTCCCTAGGTGATCGCAGTGAGAACGCGGATTACCAATACAACAAGAAGCTGCTTCGTGAAATTGACCGTCGGATCAGATACCTTCGTAAGCGATTAGAGGATATCCGCGTTGTGGATTATGCGTCCGAGCAGGAAGGCAAGGTATTCTTCGGGGCTTGGGTCGAAATTGACAATGAGGAAGGCGACAGCAAACGATTCAGAATTGTCGGCTACGACGAGATCTACGGACGCAATGACTATATCTCTATTGACTCGCCAATGGCGCGTGCACTTTTGAAAAAAGAGGAAGGTGATGAGGTCACGGTGCAAACACCGACAGGCGAAGCGACTTGGTTCATCGCACGTATTTCCTACGACCAAGACAACTCTCCCCATTGATCCCCGCTGCCGCCTTAGATGACTAGACGGGGAGTCATATTTCGCTCCCCTTCGTTTTGAGTCTTCACCGTTGGCGGAAAATCCCGACAATCTTCTGCTCTGGGCTCACTACGCCTCCAACCACAACGGAATGTGCTTAGGGTTCGAGTGGGACGAGACTGGCTTACCACCTGCTGAAGAGGTCATCTACCAGAACCGCTATCGCACGCTCGAATACTATTCGCACACTGAAGCTGAACTCGCCGCGATCTCTCTTCTGCAGAAATCGGCAGATTGGGCATATGAACGCGAATGGCGTTCTGTCGCTAAACCAGAAATGGAGTACACCAGCAGCTTTGCGCCTGACGAACACTACGAACAAGAGCTAGAGGTGCTTAGGTCGAATCCAAACCAGTCACCCTACTACTCCGAAGAGCAACTCAAAGAAAAATACACATTCCTGGTGGGTAATGTGACGGCTGAAGGTTCTGGGCCAGGGGTTTTCAACCAAAGTGCTCTGAAGGAAGTCGTGTTTGGCATGCGCATGAGTCAATCCGACGTGAAAGACCACATCAACACAATTGAGAGCTATGGGTTCAAGCCAAAATTTTTCCAAGCTCGCAAGAATGCCAAACGATACCAGGTGGATATCCACGAGCTCTAGGGCCTGGGCAGTAAGCCTTTTTGAGTACTCTGCATGGTAAGGCGCGAACCGTCGCCCACCATGAATGACCGTAGCGCTGGGGTCTGGTCATGCACACCCAGCGCGCTGGCCTAATCCAGTGCAAACGACTCGTCAGGTTGAATGCAATTGAGAGGTCGGTGGCAATGCAAACGGTTGGTCAAGCAGAATGCAATAACGCACTCCGCGGTTGATGCCAAGGAAAGCAGGAAGACACATCATGTCAGTCGATTACCCAACCCTTGATGAAGCCCAGGAAAAGCGGATCGCTGCTGTACATGGAGGCTTCCTGTATCAGCATCTGTTCGCGGTGGCTTGCCTGCTCAAAGCCAAGACATCAAACGTCCTGAGCGTGGTGATCGAGCGAGATGAAGACGTCGAAGTCGTGCTCGCCGATACCCGGATTTATGTCCAGGTTAAAACTCGCAGTGATCCCCTAATCCCGAGCGACCTCGGTACCGCCCTAGATCGGTTTCAGCTAATCCGTGAGCAACACGAGCAGGGCCTTCGACATGGCACTCCTCGCTTCGTGGTTGCCTCTAACCAGCCCCCTGGCCCGAAACTTAGTGCCCGTATCAAGCAGGGTGAATTGGGTGATGATGTGCAGTTCATCCATCCGGGCGAGATTCTCCCTGCGGAGCTTGCGTGCCTGCCGGGTTGCTGGACTGATCTGAGTAGCGCAGTGGCCGACTGTGTGAAGCTGGCAGAGACGATTCCTCATGGGGCATTGGTACCCGAATCGCTGGTATGGAAGCTGGCGGGAAAGGTGCAAGCCGCCGCCACTGGCCACCAGAACCTAGGTGGCTACACCTTCCACTCAAAATCGCTACCTGCCCTGTTCGAGCAGCTACTGACGCAGCTGCAAAGATTGCCGGCACTTCAAACCCACTATCTCCCGCAGATTGACGAGCCTGCACTCATCAACCGTGAGCGCATTCGGATCATCTGCGGCTTCTCCGGTGCGGGCAAGACATCATGGTGCGCTCAGGCCGCAATGCATACCCCGGAATCGTGCATCTACTTCGACGCACGTGAGACCGCGGGCCCGGCTTTCGCACGATCCCTGGTGAGGGAGATTGCCGGCGGGCTAGTCGACAAGCCCCATGAAATTGGCGAACTCTTTGCCCCGGACGCATCTGGCATCGATTCGATGACCGCACTGGGTCGTCACCTGGAGATCCAAGGCATAGAGCCATTGGTGATCATCGACAACGCTCACGAAATTCCTGCGGCAGATCTACAAGCCGTGTTCGGGTGTACCACGCAGATGCGGTTCATCCTCCTCTGCCAACCCGTCGGGTCGATTCAGGAAGTGGAGCAATTGTCGGGGGTGCGTCGGGAAGTGCTCCAGGGGTGGAACCTGGACTCCGTGGCGGCAGAGGCCTCTCGCCTGGGTGCCAAGGGCAATGTTGAGACCATGGAAAGGGTGCGCGTACTGACAGCCGGCATGCCGCTATATCTCCAAAGCGCCGCCAGACTCGCAGCCAAGGACTATGAGGGGGATCTATCCGCGCTTTGTACCGCGCTGGAGCAACAGGCCACGCTGGAAACGACAGCACAGGAACTCATTCTTACCAAGGTGTACCAGGGCCTCCCAGAAACCAGCCAGCACATCGTTACCCTTCTGAGTATGGTCGATGTCGCCATCACTCAAAACGAGCTGCAGAGCTTGATGGCAGCTTACGCAACAACACCTCCTGCTGCGGTCAATCAGGCCATCCGAGCACTTCGTGCGCTTGGCGTTTTGGAAGTGCAAGGCAGCCTCGAAATCAAACTCCACGATGCCATGCGATTGGTCGGAGCGGGCGAGTTGCACGCCGTGGCAGACTCACGCTTGCTGACAACCAAGGTGGTGCTCAAAGATCTGCTTCTGACTTCCCTGAAGCAAACGCGTAGCCACCATAAGCTCAGGCTGCTCATCAAGACGTTGATCGATCTTGAAGAGAGCGAGTTTCTCATTGAGCTGGCCGGGGAAGAGCTTTTCCAGGAAACGGGGCTAGGGCCACTGCTCATCGATTATCTAGAAAAGGCGTCCACCTCTTCTGATCTTGATGCAGAGACTAGATTTTGGGCGTTCGACTCTCTCTTCTTCATTACGAATCGATCGGAGAACCCAGAACAGAAATCGATCTATCTGTCCTCAATGGCCCAATTGGTAGCCAACCATCAGCTATCAGATCGGGCGGTACTTTCCTATCACCAAAAAAATATGGAGTGGCAGGGCTTACAAGAAAATGCCAAAGGTGTTCACGATGCTATCGAGCTCATCAAAAAATCACCCGCCCTGACCCCAGACCGACGTCTTACTTTGGATTACAACACCGCAGTGGCGCTATGGCGAATCCATGAAAACAAGGCTGCCGAAGCACTGATCGAGAAAGTCATCAATGAACACCTCAAGCTGCTCCAGATAAGTGAGCAGTGGATCCTGGGGCGCTCGACCAGCTCAGTCGTCGACCACCTCAGCAAGTTATCTCCGGAGGCAGCATTGGTAACCCACCTTGCAAATGCCTACGAAGTCAAAGCCATCCTACTGAAAAAACGAGGGGTGAACCCACAGCTCTATCGTCTGTATGCATGGAAATTTTTTGTGTGCACCCAGTCATTCAGTTCGGCTGTGAGAACTGGCCTGGACGCTGCTCAGGACATGTTGGATATGCGTGATTTTCACGCTGCCCGGACGATAGTGGGCAGCAACATTATCCCTCTCATCAAGCAAGCACACTTACTAGGCGAGCTCTCCAGTGCTCGCAGCTTCTACGCTGTGATCCTGGCCTACTGCAGAGACTTCGAAGCCGCCGACCGCGAGATGGCATCAATCGCACCGTTTCGCGCAGGGCTCACTGATGCCCAACGCAATGAGTTTGACTCCCAGCTGAGCTTGATCGAGGACATTCGAGCGGGTCGAGTAAGGTAGACCAGCACCTTGATGCCCTCCCGTTTGGGGGGCATCGCGTCCGCCTCAGTCACATTCCAAGCCTAATGACTTGATGACCTAACGTGCTACTGCGACAGCGGCGTGTAAACCATTTTTTCACACTGTAAACCTGCGTGGTTTACACCACCAAAAACTGGTTTACACGTTTTCTGTCATGCGTGCTTGCAGGTGCGAAGCGTGCCGGTAAACAGTTTGCGTCGTTCATGAGCTTTAGCCGTTAGATGCAGGCGTCTCGGGTGCTCCACGGCAAGTCGGCGTTGATGCCAGGAACAACCAGGCGTCTGACATACGGCTCCAAGCGCATCGCCAGGCCTCTGATCAAGCACTTCCGCTCGCCTGGCGACGACGTGCGCCGCTCCTGAGGGATCCAGCGAAATCCCGTCCATGGTCTTGAAATGTTGTGAGCATCGAGGTGGCATATCACAATGCCACTTCACTGGTGATACAGCGCTCTGCGTAACGCGCCAACAGTTCAGGCCCAGACAGCGTCGTGGGCAAGACCCGCCCATCATTCGAAAGGAAGTGCACCAGGCTCAGTTCATGATGCCGGTGCTGGTACAGAAGTTGACAGACATTAATCCACCCTGGTGGGCCCGATGGCTTCCATCAGCAGCGTATGCGCTGGGTATATCCAGTAGCGGCATTCAGATTCGCACACCCAAAGGCATCGAGAGCTTTGACTGGGCGGCCATCGGTCAACCGCCGAAACGTGCGCCCATAGTATTTCTGCACATGGCGTACGTCACGACGCCCCGGGGCACTTGGCGCCTTTACTTTCGAACAACTAAGCAACGCGATGCCGCTTGGCTGGAGCTCGTTCGATCTTGGTACATCCCGCGCATCATCGAAACCAAGGCACGCCTGGAAATGTTCGAACAAGGCCTCAAGGAGGAACGCTACCTTCGGACATCGAAATGGGAGCCCTATAGGCAGCAAGCGCTGTCCTGGGCAAGCACCTGCCCTCCCATTCCACCTGAGGGCATTCTCACTCCAGAGCACCACCGGCTGTTGGTCAAGATGAAGCGGCTTGTTCAACTACCCGAAGATTGGCTTACGAACTCCCGTGCATCCTACGTTGATCAAGCGCTGGTCGACTATCACGATCTCTTCGAAACGGTAGAAAGCCAACCGCTGACCACTGATCAGCGCAAGGCGTGCATCATCGACGAGGACAACAACCTGATTCTCGCCGGCGCCGGTACCGGCAAGACTAGCACCGTCATCGGGCGAGTCGCGTTTCTGGTTAAAAGTGGGCAAGCCAAACCCGAAGAGATCCTGATCTTGGCGTACGGCAATAAGGCTGCCATCGAATTGAGGGAGCGCCTGGAAAGCAAACTGGGCATCCAGGGCATAACAGCCGAAACCTTCCACCGGCTAGGCCGGTGCATCGTGAAGAAAGCAGAAAACAAGTCGATCGACATCAGCACCATGGCGACGGATAAAAAGGCTAAGGCCAAATTCGTCAACACGGCTTTCGAGGCCAAACAGCGTGAACCGGAATACCGAGAGCTGCTGCTCAGCTATTTTGAGCAATGGTTGCATCCGGTACGCAACCCATTCGAATTCCAGACGCTGGGTGATTACTACCGTTTCTTGGAAGACAACGATATTCGCACGCTGAAGGGCGAGGCAGTCAAAGGCTTCGGCGAGTGCGACATCGCGAATTTCCTCTTCAAGAATGGTATCGAATACCAGTACGAAGCTACGCTTAAAACCCCACTGCAATCCCCTGACCGAGCCACGTATCGGCCCGATTTTTTTCTTCCGGAATTCGGAATCTACATCGAGCACTTCGGTACAGATCGGCAAGGCAACACCGCTCCCTACATCGACCAGGCCAAATACCAAGCCGACATGGCCTGGAAACGCCAGGTTCACGCAGAGCGAGGCATCCCGCTGATCGAAACCTTCCACTATGAAAAACAAGAAGGCGTCTTGCTCAAGGTGCTGAAGCAACGCCTGACCAGCGCCGGCGTAGTGCTCAATCCTCTTCCTCCCGAAGCCGTCTTGGAAACCCTCCGGGAGTTCGGTGTCATCTCGAAGTTCTCGCTCATCCTGACAGATATGCTGGGATTGCTCAGGGCCGCGAATCTTTCCGATCAGCAGCAAGGCGAATTGATCGCCGGAAGCGCTGACCCTGGCCAGGTCGGTGCAGCCATCACGTTGCTGGCCCCCATAGTCGATGCGTACGTCGATGCGCTGCAGGCCGAAGAGAAGATGGACTTTGATGACATGATCAACAAAGCCAACCAGTACGTCCTCGACGGCACCTTCAAGAGCCCGTGGAAATACATCGTGGTGGACGAGTTCCAGGACATTGCCAAGTCTCGGGCCGATCTCGTGCAGGCCCTACGCAGGGGCCAAGACGATGGGTCACTGTTCTGCGTGGGTGACGATTGGCAGTCCATCTTCAGATTCACGGGCAGCGACATCAGCTTCACTGCTGACTTCAAAAAAATATTCGGGCCAACGGAGTCCAGCGAGCTCAGGAAGACCTTTCGCTTCAACAGCAAGATCGGTGCAGTCGCCAGCCGTTTCGTGATGCAGAACCCTCGCCAGATCGTCAAGGATATCCAATCCCATACGGTCGCTGACACACCGACCGTGTCTCTCGTCCGCGCTTCGATGGCGGACGACAAGGCTATCGACGAGGTGCTTGAGCGCACTGTGGCGCATCTCAGTACCATCGCGAAACCCGGCTCCTCGGTCTACTTCCTCGCCAGGTTCAAACACAACCTGCCCGACCTTGATCCCGTGAGTCGAAGGTTCCCAAACCTGGTCTTCAAGAAGGACTCGATCCACAGCTCCAAAGGCAAAGAAGCGGATTACGTCATCATCCTCGGGCTGAGCAAAGGTAAGTACGGCCTCCCCTCAGAGATCGTTAATCACCCCCTCATTGAAGCCCTACAGCCGAAAGCCGAGGCTTACCCCCATGCCGAAGAGCGGCGGTTGTTCTATGTCGCACTAACGCGGGCGAGACATAGGGTCTACCTGGTCTGCGACATGATGAGGTGCTCACCTTTCGTACGGGAGCTGATCCAAGGCGATTATCCCTTGGAGCTTGAAGAGCTCGCTGCAAGCCCTGAGCAAGTGAACGCAATCCTCGCAAACTGCCCTGTCTGCACTCAGGGAAGCCTGGTAAACCGTGTAAACAGAACTACCCGCGCACCTTTTATTGCCTGTTCAAACTGGCCGCGCTGCACCCATATCGAGAGCGGCTGCCGGCGCTGCAATGCCCCCATGACACGCTCTGGGAGATACCGGGTCTGCGTCTCCCCTTCTTGCAATGGCTGGGTCGCCGTTTGCCCCAGAAGCGGTGGAAGCATGGTGTTTCGAGACAAGGCCAAGAGTTGGGGGTGTTCTGATTATCGAGGGCTGGACGAGGGCTCTTGTCGGCACATGGAGCGCAACATCCAGGCACCTCCGAAAAAACCGGGGACATGAAAGCGTCCCGGCACCGCAACCTCCGTCCTTAGGGGGCTAGACATGAGTTCCAGGTAAAAGATCCATTACCCACACCGGCATGATGTGTTAGGTTTTCGCCATTTTACCCGCAAGGAAAATGGCATGGAGCAGGAGCGAAGTCTTCGTCAGTGGTACACAGAGCTTTCAGAGCTTGCTCCAGATGCTGATGCCGTCGCGAAACGCCGCCGCGGCTATGACTTTGAAAAAGTCTTGAAGGGCTTACTGGAGTCAGAGGGCCTGGAGCCCCGTTCTAGCTACAAATCTCCCGGCGAGCAAATCGACGGTTCGTTTTACCTGGATGGAGGCTTCCTTCTCCTAGAAGCGAAATGGCACGCGGATCCCATCCCGGCCTCCACCTTGTACCAATTCAAGGGCAAGGTCGATGGCAAGCTTGTCGGGACGCTGGGCGTTTTCATTTCGATGTCCGGCTACTCTGCTGACGCGGTCGATGCCCTCATCGCCGGCAAATCGCTCAATCTGATTCTCTTCACCAAAGAAGACATGGATGCGGCCATCATCCAAGAGATCGGATTCAAGCAAATCCTGAAGGAAAAATTGCGCAAAGCAGCAGAGGAAGGCTTGGCGTTTTACCCGATCGTGACCGAATTGGTGAAGACCTCAGCATCGGAGCCAGTGCACATTGAAAGGGCTCACTACGATCGAGTCACAGGGAAAGTGCTGCGCAATGGCGCCCAACCAGCAGCACCAACAGATCTGATTATTGTCTGCGAAAGCGACACTGACCGTGAAGTACTGGCCAATATTGTCCAGCGCATCCTGAGCGGATCAAAAACCGCTAAGAAAATCGAAATCATCTCAGCCCTAGGGAAAATTTCAGTACCACGGATTGCAAACAGCTTGCTGATGGCTAATCCCGACATACGAGTACTTACGGTAGTTGACAGTGATAATGACGTTGCAGGCTCACAACTCCTACTGTCAAACAACATAGAGCCCACCAACTGGGCACCTATCATCATTGATCCGCAAATAGAAGAATGGCTTGGGCTTTCTGAAGAAGAAATGCGTCGACTGCGTCGAAATGCGTCTCGCCTGAATCGTTATCTCCAAGCAGTTGAACAACTCGACATTGATCAGCTGAGAAAAGCTGACCCGGCATTCGACTCATTCTACCATGAAGTACTATCGGCTTAATTGCTGGCGGCAAGCGTGGGGCTCTATCTATAAGCCCCACATTCAACCATCGACCTCAGCCTCAAGCTTTCTGAGGTTTCAGGGTGGTGAAGGAGGTCTTCAGCGACTCCCAGTTATCGTTGATCCAGTCAACAACCTTGGGGCGGCCAGGAGCCGTTGACTTGAATTTCTCCTTGAGCATCCACTCCACGTAGAGACGGAACTGCGCGCTCATCTCCTCGCCGCTGTTGTAGACCACTGTTTTTTTGCCGTCCGCCCAGCCCAGGTGGTTCAGGAATTCGAGCATTTCATAGCCTTCTTTACGACTCAGATGGCTCGCATCTTTCTGGATCAGATGCGGATTATCGCCCGCGGTTGCCTTCCAGCTGTAATCGTAACGCAGGTCGCTTTTGGTAATCCTTGGCATGGGGCATTTCTCGTTGAGACCCGGTAGTGGGCCTCATACTAATGAGGGCGCGACGTGGTAGTTCAAGGTGAGTAATAGGCTCAAATTCTGAAAAACAGATTTCCAAAAATATCGATTGCCACAGCGAACTTCGAGATTCTCTCACCCCTCCTGTGCCCGCCATCTCTCACATGCGTAGCGCCGCCCTCTCAGAAAACATGACGGAACGCTTCCAATGCGGGAGTTTGATTGTCCGGGTGATAAGCCAGCACCAATCCAATGGTTGGCGACGGCCCGCTCAAAGGTACGGAACGACGCCAGCAGGATTACCTGCTGGTCATCCCCCCTTCAACCGTTCCTCAGTGCTTCAAGACCCCGATCCATTGCCAAGGCAGCCGTAACGATCGTGTTGACGGCGGCTCGATCAAACTCATGATCTTGCTGAGAGTCGTGTGTCCCACTGTTCAGATAGCTCCATTCAATCGAGGCGCCACTTACGTGAAGCAACGCGTCAAGCCCAGCGAGGAAGTCCTGGAGGCCCTGGGTAGAATTCGGAATCCTACCAAGCCCTGTTCGAAGCTTGAGACATTTGTTGTTCAACTCCCATTTGGCTCGGGGGCCTCCAAGCTTCAGCTCTAATCGCCCATCCTGACGCCTTCCAAACCATGTCCATGCCCGATCCGTCAAACTCTCGATTGCCGCCCTTGAGTGGCGCAATGCATCGCGCTTCTCTTCGGCTTGCAACGCCGCATGGGCAAGCAAAACGTAATTCTTTGTAGGTGGGTCGGTGTCGATACGCAGATGGTGTTCGCCATGGTGGGGAAGGAACCGGTACCGACGAATCTGCGCTGCCCGCTGGGCGCCAATCTCCTGCTGAATTCGGTGCAAAAATTCCTCGGCATGCGAGGTGAGGATGACCTGCTTGGCATCGAGCAGACCACTCTCAAAGAAGGTACGCCAGATGCCATCTCGATGCTCATCATCAATCGCGTTGACCACATCGTCGAAGATCACGATTGGGCAGTCCTCTGCGAGATTTTTCGCCAGAAGAATCGCCAGACCCAGGCACCGGATATGTCCCTCGCTCAAGATCAGCAAAGCGTCATAGCGCTCACCTGGCTGCCCTACGAATTCAATTTCGATTTTACCGTTTTCAGCCAATGGCAGCCATAGCGCATTGATCTGAGCTGGCCGTGGATCTTCCCGGTTGAACAGGTTGTAGAGATCCCGAGCACTGTCACCCAGCCCCTGCAGCAATTGAGCAGGCAATGCGGCCAGGTAAGCCTGCAGCTGGAGCAGATAGGCATCGTAGGCCACCTTGATCCGCCTATTGTGCTCAAGCGCCAGTGCCTCGCGTCCCACATCTTCGATCAATTGCTGATTATCAGCCTCGAATTGGGTGATCGTTGCTTGCGCCTGAGTGAACTCTTGAAGTGCTTGAGAGCGCATCAGCCTGCAGCGCTCGATTTCACCTCTGAACCCATCGAGCGTCTGACGTTGCTGTGCAAAGGTTTGTCTTTGCTCGACGACCTGACGGTTAGCAGCATCCGCCTGCTCAATGAGCGTCATAAGTTGCATCAGCGCTTGCCATGCCCTCTCATTGTCATTAATCCAGGGCTGCAGCCACTGACCGACAGAAGTGGGAGGAAGTGCGGGCAATTGAGCTGCCTGGAATTCGTTTGGGCATACCTGTGACGCGACATCGCACACCCGCTGCATTTCAACGAGCAACGACCGCAAGGCTTCATTGCAGTTATTGGTGGCGTCCACTGACCGCTGCTGCAGGGTTCTAAGCTCGGCGAGTTGCACCAATCCCGTTCGCGCGCGTTCAAATGGATCGTAAGCGACCCGATCCAGTGGCGTACCACAGGCCGGGCAAGCTGCTGCACCCTCTGCCAACTGCAGGAGGGAATCGTAGAGGTTGGAAAACGAAACGTCCGCTGCTCTGGCATTGAGCGCCTGCTGCGCCGCTTGGCTTGCCCTATGCCACTCATAGACCCGTGCGCGCATTTGCGATAGGCTCGCCGCAGTGCATCCATGGATGATGGGTAACGGTGACTCCAGGACACCGTGCAAATACGCTAACTGACCCTGCCTCTCCTGCGTGCCAAAAATCCAATCTACACAGCCTTGATAAGTGCTGCCCGGATAAATTCTGGCGGCCAACGCCTCCTCTTCCTGAGCAATCCCTAAGAGCCGTTGCGGATAGCCATCCAAGGTCTGCTGAGAGGCGGCTACCTGGTTGCGCCTTCCCTCCAATTGAAAAGCTTTGATGCTGGAAATACTAAGGTTTTCATCCAGCGTGGCATTGAAGCCACGGACAAACTCGCTGAACTGGTCGACGCCGAACAAGGTGGCGATCAATTGGCGCTGATCACCTGGAGTTCTTGCGGCGATGCGACCGAAGTCATCGAGCCGGTTTTTCTCCACGAAGCAGAAACGAAAGCTCTCTTCGTCTGCCTGCAGGGGAGCCGCGGGCGCACCGTTTAGCGAGCCCATCAACCGCGGCGCTAAATGGCGTCCCAAACGTGCATTATTACAGTAGGCGCGATTATCAAATCGCTTAGCCTCTGCCTCACTGATCGCGCCGAGCATGGCCATTTCGAGCGCTTCGAAAAAGCTGCTTTTCCCTGTCCCGTTCGGCCCGTAGATCAAGGTGATATCATGGCTCAGGTCGAATGATTCGGCCTGCATGAACCCTCGAAACGGGCCGACATCCAATCGATCCAGGCGCAAGTGACTGCGGGTAGCTTGAGTAAGCTGAGTGGCCCCGGGTAGGTCTGCATGCGTTTGAGCAAGCTGCTGAATCGCGAGAGGAGCCAGCCTCGTGGAGCGCCCGCGTCTTTGGGTACCTACCTCTGCGAGATCTCGAAGATTTTCCATGACCAGCTTCGCCATGCGCCGGACGTCATCGTGCACTGGCTGGCCGGCCAGATAGACCAAAAAACGCTGATATTCCGCCTGTAAACTCGACATGACCGCTCCGTATGTTGATCAAGTAACCGCACCCCCTCTTTGGGAAGCTCGGCAAAGAGCGTAGTCGGAAAAATGCGGTCCTAGCATGCGGCTACTCCCAGACGATGAATGTTAGCGACCACTGTGCGAAGTGATAAGAAAAGCAGAGTTGCAATCAAGCGGCATTGTCAGCCAGTAGCGGCGATGGTAGTGTCAGCACCAGGTGCTCGGTAGGTGCCTGCAGTCCACACTCGTGAAGCTTTAGCACTATCGTGACCGTTGGAAATATCCCAGCCTGAATCTCATCAGGTTGCTTTGTAGTGGACGCCGAGCAAGCATTTCAGGAGCTGCTCCATGCAGATTACCTACAGCCACATCAAGAAAATCAAGCGTGTCGCGAAAGAACTGAAGCACACCCACCCTTCCCTCAAACTCGGCCAACGGCAAGAAATCGCTGCTGTCCAAGAGCTTGGTGTCCGGAATTACCATGAGGCGATGCGTCTGTATGACAGATGGCTCATGCAGCATGTCCACACTCCCCCAGGTGACACTGGCGTTAGCAAATGCTCGTTCTGTGAGTTCAGCTTCTCAGCTGACCTCAAGCAGGATCGTGATGATCATCGTGAGATCCATGAGCGCTACCATGAAGTCAGCGAAGCGTTGGGATATGTCCCGGCTGGTTTGATGGATCGCGAACGGATGAAGCGTGACGGACGTGTGCAGGCGTTTTCTACGGGAGACCTGGAAACAAGGATCGAAGGGCTACTACTGGCACTACGTGGCTGGTTCGACCGTTCCCTCTCCAGCGCGATCCACCGCGGATACTGGCGCAAACATCCGACGTTCGACGCCTACGTGTCTATGATCCAGGATACGCTCTCCGACAACTATGATGAGCTGAAAGCCGAGCTCAAAACCAGATACGGGTACCGCCCGGGACAAATTGCTCCCGGTGACAGTAATTGGTATACGAACGCGCGCTAATCCTGGTGTGGGCCTTATCTCACGGGTAAGGCCTGCTGGAGACCTCAGCTTACATGCAGCTGCCATGCTCAATCCGCATCAACCAATCAAGGACATCTGAGTACCCTGAAGGCTGGGACAGCAGGACGCACGGGGCTTTATGACCTAGCTCAACTTTGGGCTTTCTCATCCAGCCGTCTGCAAGCTCATTTCCGCCAAACACTTGCACGGCGATCACGGAGATCTGCTCATACCTCACCTTGAAGCAGCGGTGCTCCACACTCCAACAGGCCACGGGTGCTCGAACGCAACATGCAATAATTCCAAGCTCGCTCATTGCTTGGAGCTCCCTGTCAGTCTTGAGAGACTTAGAACTTTCGGCTTGGTCTAAACAAGCGCGAGACTTCAGTTGCTCCACCATCCAAGCCTGCGCCTGATTGAAGTCATCCATCATTTTCTCGAACTCCGCAGGAGTAAGCTGATAATATACAGCCCGACTTTTCTCACTATTTAACCTTGGCAAGGTTACCCTTGGCATGAGGCTCAGTTCTGTGTGACTATTTCATTGTAGAATTCCACCAAGTTAATAAAGCGCCCTCCACCAGCGCGGTCGAGGTGAAAGCCCTGAATCCCGCAAACACGCGGCCCTCGCTCATCACACTTTTTTGAGTCACCCACCATGATGACCTGCCCTTGCTTAGTATCGATAGCATGCTCAAGTCCTAACAGACTGCACACAGATCGATAAATCATTGGGTCAGGCTTCATTACCCCCAACTCAGCACTAAGCGCATAACCATCAAGATCGGGGAGCAGTCGCCTCGCAACGTCACAGTAAGGCGCAGCCAAGTTTGAGCACACAGCGATTTTGATGCCACTGGCCCTTAACAAATCTATTGCTGCCAAGGCGTCATCAAAGATCCGAACCGATGCCAGTTCAACCTCTAGAGCGTGCTCAAGCTCTGCCAGTGCCCAAGGGCTCAGCGTGATGCCTAGGGTCGCTGCGGCCTCCTTGAGCCCACCGCTCAACTTCATGATCACGCGCATGTCACCAGGGGACGCCGAACGCCCCTGCTCTGCCCCCATGCGAAGGAGACGCCGATAGGGGTTTTGGCGATCCTGGATTTCAAGGACTGTACCGAACAGATCGAAAATCACCGCCGCCGTTACCATGATTCACTCCTATCGCGACGAAGTCCGCTTTACACCGCGCTATCAGGCAAAGCCAGCTGTAATGGGTGAATTAGGCTAGCGCACTACTACACCATGCGCAGCTAGGTCATTTACCAATGTTTGGCGACGCAACATTTTCGGAAACTTGAAAATATTCCTGTAACTCAAATAAAACGCATAAGGGATGAACAACAAACCAAACCCGTAGGTAGCAGTCGCAATAATCACACCCGCAGGAACTGCAGCAACTCCATAGACGAGACCTTTAAGAATAGTGGATCTAGCGACACGTCGCACTTGATCAATATCATACTCAACTTTCCCGTTAGACTTATCAATTGCAATGAGTATGATTGATTTCTTATTAAGATGCTTGTAATACCAAATGCGCGGCGTATCGGTGTTCTTGGCACCATGCCTTCTCAGGTATTCAAGCATTACCACTTGCTTAAAGTGGACACTATTACCTTCCTCATCTTCACATCGAACCATGCTATACAGAACATCAAGATCACTATTGCCCTGCAGATCGTAATTCTTGACAGTGAGCGTCCTCTTAATCAGGCCAGACATACCTTTCCTTCAGTAGTTAATTGAGCTTTTGCCCGAGGCGCTGAGCAGCCGAAAGTCTGGCTGGCATACCTGCCCCTCCGAATAAACTTCCACCGTCCGCGCCGTTGCTATCCCGAGGGAGATTCAGGCAGCGACAGCGCCCCTGGCTGCAGTGTTACAAATAAGATTTTCCATGGAGACCTTGCCTGGCTAGACGGAGGTTCAGGCCCTGCCCCGATCTACGAAAGCTTGGATACGATCACGTAATGATCGTGGCCACCTAGACTACGCACCAGAGTAAAACCGCCCTGCTGACGGACAGACCGAACTTCAGGTGTCACTACAGTCATGCCGTCTGCGTTGACCCCAGAGAGATCTTGATACACCAGGCCGGTGTAGCGGTTACCCACCATCGCGGCGTCCAAAAGATATGCATCGATAGTCACGCCCCACTCGATCACGGTCGCTCGCACAACCCGCACGGGGAACTCGGTCAATTCACACACTCACTACTCTCCACTCATCAAACGATTTCAATGATTTTGCAAGGATCGAACCCGCATTGTTCCTGCGGATACCCGCGCTGGTTTGACAGTAAGCGGCACCCACCCAGCACCCTGTCGATCGAGTGGTGCGTGTGACCAAATGCCCAGAAATCCGCTTGCTCGACCAACCCATGCCATCTGTTGAAGTAGGCGGCACTGACATGCCCATCATGTTCGTCACCCGCCACTTCAGGTATTGGGCAGTGATGTGTTACAACGAAGCTCTTACCAGGAAACGGCTTGCTCAGTTCTCGACTGAGAAAATCCTTGCTGGCTGCGTTCTTGGCAATCACATCGGCTGGCCGTAGGCGCCGATAATTGGAGTCGGCCCTGATCACTTTGAAGTCGTTCATCTCGCGGGCGCACGTCATGCTCGCTGCGACCGCGTCGCCAGTGCTACCGAAATCCGTCCACGCCGTTGCAACCAAGAACCGCACATTGCCCACAATCACAGATTCGTTCTCCATCACATGGACATTGACAGCGGCTGCGGCCTTCATCTTTTCGACCGTACGGTCGATGTTGCCCTTGTAGTGCTCATGGTTGCCGGCGCAGTAGATCACCTTGCTTTTGAATGTCTCGTTTGCCCACAAAACACCTCTTGCTTGGATACCGATGTCGCCGGCGAGCACGACAAGATCAGCGGCAACATCTGGCGGATCGAAAGGCGTGAACTCGATGTGAAGGTCGCTGTAGATCAGTACTTTCATTCCTGGTAGGCCTTTCAGGTCGTGCTACTGCCGGTACGGTTAGCCCAGCCAGGAACTGGCTCTATCGCTGCCGGACTGAATTTCGACTTTTGCATATATTGAAGAACCGCTTGAGGCAGCAGCATGCAGGCAAGGCCGCCACCTCAAACGAGACAGACGATGACTATAGACACTTGCATGTGACAGAGCAAATTCAGCATATCGTTGCGTTTGCCAGGAACGTCAATGTCGCTTCGTACCGCCTATGCCGCAGCTCTGCAATTGCTTCGTACGCGAGGAGAGATTTCGCAGCGGGAGCTAGCAGACGCAGTCGACCCTAGCTATGTCAGCCGGTTGGAAGCAGGCACTCGATCAGTAACGCTGGACGTGAGTCATGAGCTTGCAAAGGCACTAGGAGTGGACCCGCTGACCTTGCTGGCACTGGCGTACGCTGCAGAGCGAGGACAAACGCCCCGACAGGTTGTTGATCAGCTTGTGCGAGACCTTGAGTCAACCGGATTGCTCGGTAGTGAAATACCGCCCTTGCCTTCTAAAAGGACGCATCCGGTGGTGGCAGCGTCCTTGGAGCTGAGAGCGCAGATCAGGGAGTTGATTGATCAGGGCTTTAGTCAGGCCGAGGTGGCGAGGATACTGGGCGTTTCTCGTCAGACTGTCAGTAATCGCCTGAAGAAATTGTCTTGATGCTCGCGACATGGCGCGGCGTTGCACCCGAATGTCCGTAGGGACTCAACGAAGCGTCAACTTGACAGTAGGTCAGCCAAGTAGAGGAAGGCCGGGGCAGCACATGCCGCCACGACGATTGAGCAAAAGAAAGCTAATCGCTAGCATGTCTTAGTTTGGCCCGCAGCAGGGTTGGCAATTATCAAAGTCAGGCGGTTCTCGCTTGCGGAGGGAGCAAGGATGGGTAAGAAGGTTACGGGAAGATCTGCTGGGAAGGCCATTGAGACTACTGAGATTTGCTCTGGCGGAGCACCGAAGCGTGTTACTGCGGTCGTGGTCGCCCTCGAAAACTATCGTAGGGATGAATTGCCGGTTGTAGATTTTGCGCATGCCGATGCAGATGGCTTCGCTGCCGCGCTTCGCCAGATTTATCCGGCTGAAATCCTTCACCTCGACGTAATCAAAGATGAAGACGCAACGCTGTCGGCGCTTCAAGCGGTGAGCTATACCATTCAAAATCTCGAAGAGGATGAACTTTTCATCTTCTATTATGCCGGGCATGGCTTCCATGGCGCCGGACAGAACCGACTAAGTGCGTTCGATACCAACCGTTTCAACTTTGAAGGTACTACCTTAAGTCTACAATCTGATTTGCTTGAGCACTTGGAGGCAAGCGAGTGCAGCCAGGCTCTTATCTTTGTCGACGCATGCGCAGCAAACTTCGCGCAGGTGATCAATTGTCGCGACGTAATTTCAAATCTTGAGCCGCTGGAAGTCGAGAATTTCCTAGACGGCAACTGGTACTGTGGTGTGTTCCTCTCCTGCTCCCCTCAGGAAAAATCATACCCGGCTCAGCCATTAGGTCACGGTATTTGGACTCATTTTTTGCTGGAAGCCTTGGAAGGACGAGCCGACGGCGCTCTACGTGACAGATGGCTCACAGATGCTAGTCTTCGTGACTATCTGCAGTACGAGGTACGCCGGTACATCACGCATGAAATGACGATCAAGGCTTCCCAAACACCTCAGGCAATACTTTCTGGTAGCGGTAGCTTTCGCATTCGTTATATTGAGGAGCCTTCCATCGCGACTGCTCCTGCCAGCGACGTACTGGCGAAGATCATCTTCCAGAACAATACTGAATTTTTGGAGAGCGCTGAGACGGGCCGAATTCGCTCTCTAGCCGGATTTAGTTCCAAATACCGCGAGCCAATCGGCTTTTCCGAATCCGCTGATAAATTTTGCAGAACGCTGCTAGACACACAAATCAAGGAAGAAATACAGGAAATTTATCAAGCAACGATAGCTGCATTCGGTGCGCGCCGAAAAGACGTGCAAAAAGGTGAAGACTACGGTGCCGGCGATGTAGCGCACGAGTACTTCAGGTATTCGGTTAACAGCGGACAAAATCCTGAGGATCACTCGGAGTTTGTGATCTATAGGACTCTGCAGCTCAGGGATGGATGGCACAATCACCGAGAAGCCATCGAAGATATCTTCGACCGTGACTTTGATCATCTAGTGATTGATTTCGCTCGACTGAAGCTCTCCTTCGATGACCTCGTGGACAGCCTGGAGGACGTCCGTGATGCTCACGGAGGTGAAATTGATGATGACGACAGAACCATGCGCGTCACATACTCCACGGGGGAAGCGGCGTTCACCTTTGATCTGAGGCGGCATAGGCTAGAGATTCAAATTGCTGGAGCTGATGCACTGGATATTTTAGATGGTGTGAAGCATTTCCAGCTTGGCAATGCTAAGCCGAGTCCTATGCTTGAGGCGCCATTAAAATAGAGATCCTCGCAATCCGCTGCTCGCATGGCTTTTTGAATCTCTCTTGCAGTCGGGGACATGCAGCTCCGCTCGATACCTGCGGGGCTCCGCCTTAAGGCCTAGGGTCTGCGGAGCCAGCTGGAACGCACTGCGTACAGCTCTAGGCTCTGTACGATATTATATGTCGCAGAGCAATGCGAGTGCCGTCCAACCTAGGCAACTATCCAGAAAATCCTAGTTGCGCCCAGTCAACTCATTTCCGAAGCTGGGCGTGAACACTATGTCGTCCGGGCAATCACTGCATATAGAGGTAAAGGGAATGCCCTCGCGCCTTGGTAAAGCCGACATACCTCAAAGACCAGCGCCGTCAAAAGCTCTGAGTATCGCCGCGATCTCTACGCCGTGACATCATTTAACTATAACAATAAGGAATTTAGGTACTAGCTGATGACACACTCTCTACCCCTTTCAGTTGACATTGACCACTCAGCAAATTTTTCCGCAAATCACACGACGAGCAAAACTGAATCAATCAACCGATCCGTTTTCAGCGCATTGGTCTGGCCTATAGCATGGCGGATTTTGTCGCTTACGGCGTTCCAAACAACTCTTATTCTTGGAAGGCAAAATTTTTTTGCTGACATGTTAAATCTCGGATTAAACAAGATTCAGAGCGAAGCACTCCTGAACGCTAAACGATGGGATGCACGAATGGCGCTCGCCTGGAGCCACCTCACGCCTGCGGAGCGCAAGCTGGCACAAAACTTGACTACGCTAAGTATGAAAACTATTGGCCTGAACTTGACTTCCTTGAACTTGATTACATACGCAGCTACTCACTCGTTTACCGAGACGATGCCTATATCTGCTCAAGCGCTCCATAAACCACTCACTCAAAGCGAACCATAAGAAACCTCAATGCAACTCAGGCTCTTCCCCAAAATCCTCCAGAGAACTGACATGAAGAATAAAATCCTCAGGCCGCATAAAGAACTTAGAAACCGCCAACCTACAGTATTCCTCTGTCTTATTAAATATATCAACATTGCCAATCAAATAATCAGAAATACTAAAATCAACCCGATTAGGGACACAGATCTCAGTCTCATCCGAGAGAAACACATCAAGGAGCCGAACCTCTGAAAGGTCACAAACCCCTAGTGGCCGCTCACTCAAAACACTTCGATTATACAAACTACACGAACGTATAATTTCTTCATCAATTGCGCTGGATAACTCGGTTATATTTTTAAGAGAGCTTGAGAACATAAAACTATCAGTCATCCCATAATGCATCAAAAAACCATTAACACGTGAAGCCCAGAACTTCAATATGACAGCCAGTGGATTCGTTTTTAGAAGCTTAAGGACATGGACACGAGTTGAGTAGTTAGAGGTCTGCATCCACCCATAAATAAATAGTGCCGTTTTGAAAAAAATCACTGCCCTCGACCCTTCCCTCCGCATATCCTGAGAGAGTGTCGCGCCCGCATATTCGTTCAAAAAAAATCTCTCGATATACGAACTTATAGCAGAGCATGCAATCATATTTACATCCAAAGTAAAACGACAAAGCGTAGCAGTGAACACTAGTTGCTCCCTCAGCGTAAGCTCCCTAAAGTGGAGCTTTACCAGAGATATCAGCACTGTGTATTCTGAACGTTCCTTATCATCCAGTATTTTTTGAAAGTCCCTATTCACTTCATCAAGATACTCATCTTTTTCTGAGCAAGCCTCAAGGGCTTCGGCTGCAACTATTTTGACTAGCGTCTCATTAGCAAGAGCATTAGCCTCAAGAACAGCCAACATACTAAGCGGGACTTTTTGAATAACCTCATCACCGCAATTATAAATAACAAATATTAGCGGCCCAAATCGATCATCCACAACTACCTCATGAGTCATAGATGTCGTTCGGGAAAGCTGGAACTCACCCAGCTCCAGCAGCTCCTTGTGAGACCGCAACTCGGATACGTTCAAATAGAATACGGACAAAGCCTGCTCAACGCTCAAACCCTCTGAAATCCTTTTCATCAGATTTAACTTTCTGAATAAAAATTCCAAGCCCCACGATGTTGTTACACAATCATTAAAATGAGTAGCCTCATGTACCACTAGAGACCGGAAATTAACCCGCACGGGCCAATACTCATCCCACTTGTTCGGGAGTGTCTCTCTCAGCGCCTCCTCCAGGACACTCTTAGCAGGCGCCGTGTAGTTTCTTATCTCTATAAGATTTGTGTAAAAATCGAAGTAACCCAACTCATTTGACGTCGCAAAAATTCTGCCCATAATAAAGCTACCAGATATAAAACTTGCTATTAATTTTAAAAAAATGAGAGCCACCCAGAAAGCTCTCATAAGTCTTGGAAAACCTTAGTCAAACTCCCAACTCACCACCTAAGAAAAAAGGGGCTAAGCACATCTATGTGCAACATTCGAATCAGTGCCTCTGAGCACAAATCGTCGAATAGGCGCATCGATTGCAGTGTTTGCCTCGGGTTGCTTTGCGCTCACCAGCACGCAATGCGCCGATCGACTTAAACACATTTGTAGTGCTCGCTCTGGCAGACGGAACTGCGTCTTCAGAAAGCCCCGTGACGAGCGAATGAATTGAAATTCGGTTGCAACGTCTGCCTCCCAAGTTCTCCAGGATGGGTCGAACATTTCGCGCTACAGCACTGAGGCCAACTCCCGTTCGCAGCCAAATCACATCACCACTCGCCTCGCGAAGCATCCAGGGCATGGTAATGGCCTGGCCATTCACGCTGGCAGTTGTTTCGGGAACGTAAGACGCGCTACCCGGCTGCCATGAAGCACCTCGATTGAAGGCGATCCAAGCGTGCTCCATCAGCATCTTGTCCTCCTCCCATGTCGGCAGCGACTTCTCGCCCCAAGCTTGCAGGAAGGCTTCATCGGTCTTCATTCCATCCCGGTAGAAGTATTCAAGCCCTGCCAACACTGCTCGACGAGCCCGAATTGAGACATCCAAATCCTGTTCGATGGGAAGATTCAATTCTTGGGCATAGTGATACTGCAGGGAGCAGGTCATGAACCCATCAAGGGCAGCGAAGGTCATCGCCACAGGTGGTGTCATGGGTACGCGCGAAACAGGCGCCGCTACTGGAACAGAGGCTCGCGCGACGCTGGCAGGAATTACTGAAGGATCACGCAAGGGATCGGGAATCGTCGCTGCGTCAGTGCCGCCGTAGACCTTCAACCGATCTTTCGCCCTAGACAGGCCAACGTACAACAGATTGTTCCGCTCGATGGCCTCACCTTGGAGCCGCAGGGCTTGCGTGCTGTGTAGCGCTTCAGGGGGCAGCAGCAACGCCTGGCGCTCATCAAAACGTGGCGATGCCTCTGCGCCAAACTTGGTCTTTTCAACGTTGGCCATGTGCACGACGTCGAACTCAAGTCCTTTGCTGCCATGGACGGTCATGAGCCTCACAGCGTCGATCGCAGCCGCCTCGGGTGGAAGCGCGCGCTCCGCTGATCGTTGCCCGATATACCGCCGAAAATCTTCTCTGACCAAAAACTTCGATAACGTCGCCTGGCTACCTACACCATCGCTGTTGCGAACCCCGTAGAGGAATTGCCACAACGCCAGGCGATTGATCTGCGCAGCAGCAGACTGGTCAGCCAGCGACTCCAACCCAAAGCCTTTTTCAAACAGCAGGTCACAGACAAAAACCCAAGGGCGAGAACTTCGCGTAGCCCCTTCCAACAAGTCACTCAACTCCTGGACAACCTGCTGCCCTTGCGCCGAGAGGACTGCAGTGGGACGGCTCAGCCAACGACCACGCTGGTGGTTGAAACCTAGCTTGGACTGGTTCGTCAGCACTTCGATGTCTGCTGCCGACATCCGTAAGTTTGCACGTCTGAACAAGCCAAGGAGCGCCCCAGGCGAGCGCTGCGTCAGCAGTTGCATCAGGCACATGAACTCTTTGACTTCAGCCCTCTGGTTCAACTCACCAAGGTGCAACACAGGAATGCCAGCAGCCTCGATATCTTGGGCAAGCTTGTCTACTTGGGCATTCGTTGAGCTGATGATGCCCTGACTGCCGTACGAGTACCCTGCGGCTCGACACTGAGCAATCTCGCTGACGATGACACTGCTCTGAGCATCCCTTTGGGTGTGGAGTAAAGCTGGCATAACCCCGGTGACGGAGCGTGAAGGTGATACAGGATCCAGGGGCACGAGTGGCTGCAGCACATGGTCGGTTCCAGCCCGTTCAACAAGACGAAGAATCTCTGGAGAGCTGCGCCGGTTGATGTCCAAGCTGTATCGCCTGATTGAGGCGGCCTGTCCTCTAGCAACGTACGCCTCGTCAAACTTGAGCAAACTTTGGATCGACGCACCACGCCAATGATGAATAGCCTGACGAATATCACCGACGACCCACAGGCAACGTTGCGGCGATCCGATTTTTTTGACGAACTCGATCATCACATGATTGACGTCCTGGTACTCATCCACCAAGACGTGATCGTACTGTTCTAGGAAAGCCGCCAAAGACGCACGATCATCACGAGCCTGCACGGTGGGTCGAACCAGAAGGTCTGCATAGTCCACCCACCCTTCCCGCCGTAGTACAGCTTCGTAGGCCTTGTAGAGGGTCACTATGTCGTTCCGCTCTCGCTCAACATCAGGCTCAACCGCCGGCAATGCTCGAACGATCGCAGCGTATTCGTCCGGGGTGACCAATTCTTCTTTCAGACGATGGATGATCCTCAACACATCAGGCAACCAGTCATACGGGTTGCTCAACCTGAAGAAATATTCGAGCTGCAAGGTGGGCAGTTTTTCGACCATCATCCTGACTTGCTGCAGAGTGTCAGCGATCTTGATCTGAGGTGGCAGACCGAAGAGAAGGTTGTGCTTTCGCAGGAGCTCAAGTCCGAACGAATGGAAGGTGCCAGCCCATACCTGTGAAGCATTCGGAACATTGGCTGCCGTCAACCGTTCTACAAGCTCCTGGGCGGCGCGGTTGGTAAAGGTCATCACCAAAATTCTATTGGCGGGAACCCCAATGGCGATCAAATGGGCTACTCGGTGTACCAACGTCGTGGTCTTACCGGTTCCAGGGCCCGCAACCACATTGACAAACTTCTCTGGGGCCTCAGCCGCAAGACGCTGGGCATCGCTCGGGGGATGTGCGGGAGCCGGAGGAACTGGAGGGACATCCGGGAGCAGCAGCGCGTCAGCCAATTGCTGCCTTACGACTTCTAGCGGCAACAGAAAGTGCGTCGCTACCAATCGAGAACGCCATCCTGCTGACCACAATGCCCTGGCCGCCGTCCTGGGTAACAACAGCTCTCGCGCAAAGACGTTTGCTTGGAGCTCATTGCGCTCCCATGCGCCATACCCCTCCACCACCGCACTTCCGGGACTGGTGCTGCTGGGGTTGCTAATAGCAGTGGTGGTATTAGTTTCATCGTCGGGGTCGGCGATAAAAGACACTGTAGAAGTACCACGAGCGGGCTGGGGTGAGTCGAGATACCAGTGGCCCAATTCGTGGGCCAACAGATAAGCCTTCGCCTCAGGTCGAACGTCATCACGAATCAGGATGGTGCGCATAGACCGCTGTAGAAGCGCATCGGCTTCACCCAACACATAGTCATCGGGAGCCACCCACTCGATCGCAATGCCTAACGTCGCTTCAGCAACGTCGATCAGTTGCTGGCTGGTCGGATACTGTTCACCGCACGCAGCGATGAGTTTCGCCCGTGCATTGATGGCCTGAATTCGTGCACGGTCGAAAGGATTCATATCAGTCTCCTAAGGCCAACAGTTGCGCCTCTTCGTCATGAGGTAAGTGGAGCGCTTTCACCGCCTCCTCCCAAGAAACAGGCTCTTTTAGCACCCTTGGTTGGCCGTTGGGCGCTTTAAAGGAAGGTGCCGCTAGCTGACGGAAATTCAGACTCACCGCTTCATTCATCGCTTCTGGCGAAACCTGGAAATACTCGGCGACATTTCTCATCAAGACACCCGGTGCACGAACTATCCCAACCAGCACCTCGTTGACCAATCTTCGCTTGCCGGGAAGGCCTAGGTGATTGGCCAGCTCGTTGGCTTTAGGGCCCACAAGGCCTGCAATCTCGGCTTGAGCACGTGCCACTTCAGTTGGATCAGGGATTACTCGGGCAGCAGTAGTAGAGACTGCCTGGGCAGTGGCAGGGAGGGATGAAGCAACCGTCTGGACTTGTGGACAATGAGAAAGCTCCTCAGCCAATATCCCACCCACGATTTGAGAAGCCGACCGTCCGTATTCTTTCGCGGTCAACTTGAGCTCCAGACTGAGCTTGCGATCAAGTCGGGCCATCCATTGTTCGGACTGGCCATCATAGCTCGCCACCTTCTGCTCATAGCCGTCGAGCACCTTTCTCCCACTACGCTTTTCGATCGCATCCTCAAAACGCTCGTAGCCACTTTCGACCATCTCTCGAACGAGCACTGAGAATTTCTTGCTCTTCTTCTCCGCAACGGCCTTAAGCGCTTCATGCATAGCGACCGGCACATATACGCCTACCGTCTGCAATGTGCCCTTGGTGCCGGTCACGGATGCAGATCGCGGCGCCTGCGATGCACGAGGCAAAGCGGGTTCATAATGACTGCGCATAGACACCTCCTGTGGCGACGCTTGGGTTTGTAGACCTTCTGGAATCAAGGGCTTGGGTTCGTCCCGCCCTGACTTACCTTGCTGCAGTTGCTGTTGTTTCGATTGCAGGTTCGGGTGGTGCTTCGGTGCATCTTGAAGGGATGATAGTGCTGAACCATTAATGGTCGGCGGAACCACCAAGTTGGCAGTCAGGGCGGCCATGACCTGCTTGGCAAGAAGATCTGGGGTCGCCGCCTGCACCTGTAGGATCTGCCCCTCCGGCGCAGCAACCGTACACTGACAAGCGCCCCCTACCATCTGAAAATCCGCTGTCGCAGACACCCATCCCAGGTAATCCGACCACGCCCTAAGCGGAGCGTTGAGGGCTGGAGACGGCAAATTGACATTACGTTTCATGGTAGACTCTGGGCATCGTGACGGAAGCAGTGGCGCGCCAGAAGGCGCTTGTATATCATCTTTATATCACTCGCGATGGTAGGGACACAATTGATCGACGCTTATTTTTCCAGGGCTATCCGAGATTCAGTGAGCCAATGGATGTACGATAATTCGCTCGAATCCTGCCTCGCAGCGCTCGACAATCCGGTTGAGCTTGGCGCGCACCTGCTACCCCAAGTCATCGCTGCTCTCACGGAGGTCAACGTCGACCTGTACGACCTCCAGCACAGCGCTTGGGCGAATCCGTTGATTCATCTGCGCGGTGTCTTTGAAATTCACGATCTGCCAGGAACGCCAACTGCTTTCATTCCCGTGCCTGACGTTCCCACTACCGTGGCCGCCAGGGCCAGCGCGGTGGTCTGTCTTGCCGCGCTCAATACGGACACCATTTCTTATGGCTCCGAAAACGATGGCCACCTATTTGTGAACCTTGTAGTGCTTCCGGGCGATGATGACTTTGCGGAAAAGTCCAAGGGCGATATGCGCGGCCATACCGACGGGGTTTCATTCCCGGTTCGCGGCCTGCCGCATGAATTTGACGAGCGCGTAGCCCCTTCCCCTGACTTTGTTTGCCTGAGTGGTCTTCGTAATCCTTACGGCACTACCACCACGGTCATGCCACTCTCTGCTGTCCTGCAGAGGCTGACAAGCGAGGAGATCAATGAGCTGACGAAGCCTCAGTACATCCTACGCCCTCAGAAAACCTTCAAGCGTGGGCTGCGCAAACTCTTCGGCAAGGACAGTCCGCTGCTGGAGGTAATGGCTGGCATCCAAATGCTGTTCGAAACCGAGGATGGATATTGGATTCGCTACAGCCACAGTGCGTCGGAAACCGATTTTGACTCCGAGCTTGCGAGCCAAGCGATAACGCGCTTCGAGCAGGCCTGCCAGGAATGCTCCGCGTCGGTGGTCATTGCGCCTGGCGATATCCTGCTCGTAAACAATCGCATTGGGCTGCATGGGCGCGGCGTAGTAGGCGGCGAGGCAGGTGGTGACTCACGGTGGCTGCTGCGTACCTACGGCCTGGATACCCGGAAGCTACGGGCTGACCAGCGCTATCCCGATAGTTCCTTCAAGCTCTACCCGTGATTTGGGCGCGGGATGCTGTGTGTGGCATCCCGCATCCTTTCGAAGCGAAAGGGTTAGACGTCTAAACTCAATACGAAATCCTGATGAAGCTAATCGCCGCCGTTCGCACACCGAGACTTTGTAGAAACCTCAAGCCAATGGCATCAGCTATATTCCTTAACGTTCATATACATTGATGATATTTGCAGCAACCTGCTTTTCTCTAAAGACCATGAACTTATGAGTCATCAAAATCTATACCATTGCTACCCGAAAACACTACCTCCAGTGCTTCCCAGAGGCAAAACGGATTGGTGTGATCGAGTTCCTCATTGAAAAAATCCTCTCCAGTTTTATTCGAATACAATATCTCCCTGACAAACTCTCCAAACTCACCCCAAACATTGCAAGAAACAGCACTTACATTTTGCCATGACTCAAACGCCCTTGAAAATTGACGATAGGATGCAGGCGTTTCATATGTGACATGGTAAAATTTTTTAAGAAACTGCTCCGCCTCGCTCACCAGTTCATAAAAATGATTCTGAAGATGGCTATCATGGTCGCTTGCTATGTCGAGTAAAAAAGAAGAAATATTGGTTTTCCTCGATAGCAAGGATGGCACATCTAATAGCTTGAACGGATCAAGCAGACCGATGGTTATAAAGTACGTAGCGACCGGGCCACATGTATTTTCTGTGTATTCATTTTTATGCAGGAAATAAAAGCCATTTGACCCGAGTCTATTAGCTCTATCCAACAGCATGTCGTCGACGACTTTGAGAATCATCTCGATATTTTCATTTGCTTTTATACTGACTTTCTTATGCTGATATAGACTAAGAGAATAAACGGAAATTGCTTTATCCGACAGCCTATAGTCTTTCATCCCTAGGGATTTTAGTGGATCAACGATTTCAAAGTTTAAGTATATTTTATTTTTCGGTCTGAGACACAAGACCTTCATTCCAAAAAAACTCAAAACCTGTAGTACAGCATGCGAAAGCAAGACGCCGAATTCATCACTTATAATTATCAGTGATATCTCATGATTATTTAATGTCGGCATGAGAGTACGGAGTTCAAAAACATATGCAAAAAGCTCAGTCACCGCTTCCCGTTCAGTTTTTGATCCAACTTTCAACTCGAATAAGAAAAAATTTTTACACTCATCGTAAGCTATGATATCTGGATAAAGTCGATCTGATTTATCCAGCGATATATTGGTGGGATTGATACCCCCCACCAAAGAAATATCCCACTTCGCAAATCTATCGCAAATCCAAATAACTGACGAGTCATAGCGGTCTGTCAGAATATTTCTATAGGAGTACTCTCTATAGCCTGGCCTGCTGCCTTTCTTTCGACCCCTGAAATAGCCCAGATTGGTTATACGACTCGCGAGATCTTGATCTTGCAATATTCTTACCACAGCGTCCTGCAGTTCTGCTTCCTTCATAACCATTCAAGCCTTTTAAATCCCTAGAATTTTATTGCAAAAATCAATGCATGACTCGATAAATTTTGGTCTGTATTGCGCGCACTGGTAGAGCTCTTTGAAACACATAGAGGGCGTTGGGTACCAACCTACTCTTTGATGAACCATTTTCACTGGGGTGAACCATGCCTGCCTGAGTGAGCGCTTGGAGCTATTCTGGCAATACGCTCCTGGGGTACCCCTGAGCGATTACGTTCACGAGAGCCTGGTAATAGTTAATGGGGTGCTGGAACTGTTAGTACATAGTACATAGTTTGTGGAGATTGGGTCGAGGCAGCGAGGGCAACCTCGCTTGGAAACTCATGATCACGAGAGGAGTTGATTACTTTTTCGCCGTTTCAGGGAGTAGGAGTTGCAGGGAGGGTCTAGATAGTATGAAAAATTACCGGTTGTAATGCCTTGGGATCGAGGGTTTACAGTCTCGCACAAAAAACGTGCCAGCCTTACGCTGGCCGCAAATGAAATTTTGCATGCAGCAGTGGGATAGGAAATCCTCACGCCTCGCGTCCGGGACACCATCGCTCTCAAATACCTGTCATTTTCTTGGCGGGATGACGGAGCCATCTCTAGCCTCCTAAAGTCGCATTTTGCGAACAAAGATCAAGGCAAAAATTTCATTCTCACGAGCGACGTCAATCTCCCTCTGCTGACTGTATTGATCGTCGACGTCACCGCCCAGCATCTCGGATCTCGCACCAGAATCTAGCTGATCGAAGATGGAAAACGCCTATCGTTTCAGTACTAGTGATTTGGTACCGGTACTGAAACTGGAGGCCAAGAGAGGTAAGGGGTGCAGTTGGTTTCAGTACCGCCTGAGGGGAGTTTCGAGATAATCGGCGTTTTCGCTACGGTCCCCCAGCGAGGCCGCCCACGTCACTTTGCGCGTGGTGTCCGGGCGCTTCTCACGCCAGAGGTAATCCAGCTCCTTCTTCAGCGCTTCATGGCCTTCTTTGGTAATCAGCTTGGTACTCAAACGCTTGCATCCCCAGGCAATGTCCATAGGTGCCGATACGCCTGGGTTTCAGCCCCGGCGTTGGCTGGCTGGCGTTGATGATAAATGAACGCGGGAAAGTAGCCAGGCCAGTCTAGCTATCCAACGCCCGATCCAGCTCAAGCAGCATGCCTCTCAGGCTTTGCCGCAGGCCCGCCACCTGCGACGTCATCACCTTCAGGGCTTCGGTCCTCTGGCTGACCGCAAGCGACTGATCATGCAATTGAGCGGTGCGTTGTTCCAGTTCTCGAACCTTCTCGTCCAACTGGCTTTGCCCCTGCTGCAACCGCGCCTGCCATTGCTCAAGTGCCGTCTCCTGCTCGATTGCCGCGAGTTTTTGCTGGGTCAGCTCCTGGGCGACACGGGCAAGGTTGGTCAACGTACTGTCCACTTCGAACAACGTACTGTGGTCACCTGACGCAGGGGGTTGCGGTTGTGCCGGCGCAACGGGTGCCCGTGGGATTGCAGGTGGCGGCGGCGCCATGACCACGGGCGTTTCGACGGAAGCTGGCAGGGGCTCCTCAACCAGATGTTCATGCATCGGCCGGGGTGGCTCTGAGGGGCCTGCCCCTTTGGCCGGGGAGCTCATTTGCGACGAAAAACGAATGGACGGCACGATCAATGAAGCACTCTCGATAGCCGGCAGTGTCGATGCCGACATGCCCAGGGTGATCACTTTCATCACCAGCGCTTTCTTGATGATCACCGAGTGATGATCCTCGGGCCTGGCGGGCGGCAGCTTGCAACCTTTCAAATCAACAAAATGATAGGGCACCTGGGTCTCAGTAACGCCGCCCGCCTTAACCCCCGAAGCGGCCAATGTCAGTATTTGCTTAAAAACATGTAAGGCCACCTGCAAATCTTCCTTGGACTCGACCCCGCCCAGGAAATACCGATCAAGCTTCTTACGCAAGGCCGCGATATAGACCCTGGAACTTCCCGGCTCTACCTCCTCATCCAAACTGTAAACAAGAAAGTTGCACGCCGTCTGACCTACAGCAAACCCACAGAGCAGCGCACCGTTAACCGGAGCATCTTGACCGTCGCGTTCAAGCACAAGGGTACGTAGCAGCATCATGGCATTCAGGCCTCATTATGCGGGGCAGAAAGTTTACATAAACAACAAATAAACATTCGAAAATTTGACGTTTTTAAAACACAACACATTGTTTCAGTGGCTTGACTGCCCCGCACGTAGGACTTGTCTTATTAATAGTTATCGGCGTTCCCAAAAACGGTCATTACCCGTACCCTTTTTTCACGCCCCCTACGTCATGCCAAACTTATTCGGTAAAAACATGATCGAAATAAGCAATCTGACAAAACACACGGGTAACACAACTCTAATAAGCGACTTTTCATTTAGCGCCCCGTCACAAGAATGCCTGGGTTTATTCGGAGAGGATCATACGGTCAAAACAGCCCTGCTCAATCTAATAGCCGGTTCGACCCAGCCGTCCAGCGGTTATATAAATATCCAGGGCTTCAATACTCAAACCCATGCACTTAAAGCGAGAAAACTCGTCGGCTACCAACTGTCCAAAGACCTCGGCCATCCAACAATGTCCGTCAATACATTCCTTGGTTTTATCGCGGCCGTTCGCGGCCTCCATGGCGCCGAAAAGCGCGCACGGTTGGAACACGTTGTTGCACGACTGGAACTGTTTCCGGTGCTCAATGCCCCCCTCGACGCGCTCTCCATTGCCTGGAAACGCAAAGTCGCTATTGCCCAAGCCATCCTGCATGGTCCAGCCCTGTTACTGCTGGATGAGCCAACGGAAGGGTTCGCACCTGATCAGAAACATACCTTCAGGGCGCTTATCCAATCACTGACGCAAGAAATGACAGTGATCATCGCCTCTCGTCATTGCGATGAATTGTCCCAATTGTGTACACGCGCGTTGGTCATAGCCGGCGGTCGCCTGGTGGCCGATACCCCACTGCCCGATCTACAGCGCGACTCCCGTCACTTCCAGGCCGTCACACTTGCTGCGGACGCCCCGTTGGATCTGCTGGCCCTCGCCGTACTGCCAGGCGTGGCAGGCATCGAAGAGCATCGGCATGCACCCGGCACGGTGACCGTTCTCGCCATGCCGGGGCACACCATCTATCCCCATATCAACACGCTGATTGCCAGTCGTCGCTGGAAAATCAACTCACTGAACCTGGAACCAGGGCGCCTCAATGATGTAGTCCAGCAGTTGAGCCAGGAGGCGTCTCTTTGAAACTATTGCCTGTCATTTTAAAGCGTCAACTTGCCAGCTTTGCCTGCACGCCCAGTATTTACCTGAGCATTGCGACCTTCCTGATACTGTCAGTGACATTGGGCATGTACGTAAGCTCGTGGCCGGAACAAAACCACAACGACTTGCAGGTCTTTTTTCAGTTCCATCCCTGGCTGTACTTATTGTTGATTCCCGCCCTGGCCACGCAACTATGGTCGGATGAGGCCAATGCAGGTTTTTTCGGCGTGATGAAAACCATGCCCATCACGACCCTTGAATGGGTTATCGGGAAATTCCTCGCCGCCTGGCTCGTCGCAGGCACAACGCTGCTCCTGATGTTTCCTCTCGTCATCATTGCCAACTCCTTGGGCAGCGCGGACAACAGCGTTATTGCTTCACAATTTTTAGCGAGTTGGCTGCTCGCGGGTAGCTACCTGTCCGCCGGCTGCTTTATTTGCACTTTTGTATGCCAGCGCACTGTCATTTTCATACTGACCCTTGTCTTGCTGCTGACAACCAGTGGACTCTCTACTGTATTGGATGCGCTTGAGCACCAAGCCCCGATAGGGTTGATCGACAGCCTGGCCACCCTCAGCCCGGCTTTACGATTCAGCAGTATTGATGATGGAAAACTTACACTTCGCGACACGCTTTACTTCATTAGCATGATCCTCGCCTTTCTCGCTGCGGCGACCGTCACACTCAACTACAAACACAGCTGAGAAGGGAAACCCTTAATGCGGTCCACTCTGCGCACCGGCATGACACTCACCGTCACCTTGTTACTTTTCCTGGCGTTCAATCTGGTTTGGATAGGTAAACTTCCTGATATCCAGTGGGATCTTTCTCAACAAAAAATCCACACTTTATCGTCTTCAGCACAACATCTAGTTACCATATTGGAAAGCCCCGTCGACCTGTATTACTTCAACTCGAACAACGACGCGAAAAGAAGCTACGCCGTGCAACGCTACAGCAAGCGTATTGAGGAACTGCTCAAGGCGTACGAAAAAACAGCCAATGGCATGATTAACCTGCACCTTATTGAACCTGCACCTTTTTCCGAGGACGCCTACAAAGCGCGGCTATCCGGACTCGACCACACCGCTGGGTTTCTCGGCCTTATCGGCACCCGCGCCGGTCACAGTGTGCGCCGTATTGGTTCCTTCAGCCTCGACCGGGAGCCTTTGCTCGAGTATGAAATCAGCCATCTGCTCTATAAGTTGCAGCACCCGGAGCGCCCGGTCGTTGCACTGCTGTCGGGGCTGGCGATGAACGAAGCTGCAGGTCGGCTGTTGCAGGATCTACGACGTGAATTTGATCTGGTCAACCTGGAGTCGACTGCAGCGCACGTCCCCGAGCGCATAAAAACGCTGATGGTTGTGCACCCACAGGCGTTATCTGAGCGAACCCTGTATGGGATTGAACAATTTGTATTGAGGGGCGGCAGATTGATGATGTTTATTGATCCCTTGAGCGAGCAACGCTCAAACGCTGCCCCTGCCAACACTCGACTGGGCGAATTACTGGCTGCCTGGGGTATCCAGATGCCAGCGGACAAGCTGCTGGCCGACGACCTCTATACGCCTTGGGAAACGCCAGGGGCGCCCACTCAAGTCCGATTGAATCTGCCTCGGCAGGCGATGAACACAAACGATATCAGCACATGGAACCTCAACAGGGTGACGGTATCGAGCAGTGGTGCCCTCTCACGAATGAGTAAAAGTCGCACGACCTTCACCCCTCTCCTGCAAAGCTCCGAGCAATCGGTGCTGCTGGATGCCAATAGTTTCACACGCGCAACCACGGTCGACTCATTGATTGAACAGGCATCGGGCCAAGCGCGGCGTCATGTGATCGCCGCACGTATCGAGGGGCCGAGCTATTCTGTCTTTCCAGATGGCCTCAAGGGGCAACCGCCTGGTGTCCAGAAAGCAGCGCAGATACATGTCGTGGTCATTGCTGACACGGACTTGCTTACGGACAAGGTCAGCAATTCGGCACCTGACAGCAACGCGTTGTTTGTCTTGAATACATTGGACCACCTGGCCGCCCCCGACACACTCGCCGCAATTCGCCCTCGCGTGCCGCAGGAACGGGAGCCGACAGTGCTGGAGCGCATGCGCGAGGTCGCGAAGCACGCCTATCGCGCGAAGGCCAGCGACCTGGAACGACGCCTGCAACGAACGGAGCAGGAATGGCAACGGCTGAACCCGTGGTCCACTGCACTCGGCACCCAGGCGGTGGAGACCACCACCCAGTTGCAAGCCCTCAACAAGGAACGCCTACGCTTGCCCATGGAGCTGCATGCCTTGCAACGCGAAGCCTATGCCCAGGTGCGTCACCTGGAACTGGCGATAAAACTGGTGGTGACCTTTGCCATTCCGCTGACGTTATGCCTGATCGCCTGGGGGGTCTTCAGGGGTCATCGCCGTCGTCGCCTGCACGCTGGCAGCCTGATTCACTGAACGATTAACGTCGGGCGATCAGCCCTTGTCGAGCGATGCGGGTCAATTGGCGGATGACTTCTTCGGCGTCGCCGGCACTGGGGGCCTGGATGACAGCGAGGTCAAAGCTGTTGCTGGCAAAACGCGCAAGGGAATCGCCATCTTCGACAAACTGGATCAGGAACGCTGAGGGTCGGCCAGTGCGGCGCGGCCAACCATCCAAGTAACGCAAGAGCGTAGGCTGGTGCTTGCCGCCAAGGAGAATTTTAGGATTGCGTTGAGTGAGGTCCGCGGTGATCGGGGCCAGGCGTATCAGGGGGCGTAGTGCATTCATCGTGTCGTGTCTCTGCCTCAAAAGTCTGCGGGCAGGTGAGAGGCAACACCGAACCAGCGCTTTAGCGGAATTTCGAAGCATGGAACATGCTTCTGTCGGGACCTATAACGATCACCCATGGCGCCCCGCAATTAGCTGTTTAAATCGGCGCATGAACGGCATCCTAGAGAAGCCGGTGGGGCGGTGTCAACAATCCCGAGCAACGAAAAGGCCCGCACATGGCGGGCCGATTCAAGGTTTTGCAGAACGATCAGTTGGCGATAGCACGGTCGGCAGACAGTTTGCCCGCACCTTCCAACAACACCGCCAGGGTGCCGCCGAGCAAGGCCAGTGCGAACTCATAACCGTTGTTGGCCATGAACAGACCGTTATGGATGTGCACCGAGAAGATCGCCACCAGCGTCAGGATGGTCAAGCCGAGTGCCGCCGGACGCGCCAGCAGACCAACGATCAGTGCCAGGCCAGCGAAGAACTCGGTACCACCCGACAGCAGCGCCATCAGCGTACCCGGCGCCAGGCCGATGCTTTCCATCCACTGGGCAGTGCCCGCCAGGCCATAGCCGCCAAACCAGCCAAAGAGTTTTTGCGAACCGTGGGCGGCGAAGATAATGCCGACAATAATACGCAGGATGGTCAGGCCGTAACCGGCACGGGTGGACAGGACGCTTTTGATCAGTGGGCTCATGGTGATAATCCTTTTCAAAGTAGGGGTTGGTTGGCCGCTATACTAATCAGTTTAAACAATGATAAAAGCTGAAAAAATGCCTGATTAATATCGATGAAATCGATTACTTCCGTGAAACGATTTTCGGCGCTGGCGGTTCCAGGGACTCCCGCTCCCGATCGAACGCCAAATAGTACTTGTTGACGCTATTAACATAGCTGACGCCGCCCATGCCGACTTGCTCCATGGCAATGCGTTCAACCTGGAAGAACCACTGGTTGGGGTTGAGCCCCCGGCGCTTGGCCTCTGTGCGCATGCCCTGCACCCGCTCTGGCCCCATGTTGTACGCCGCCAGCACAAAGGCCATCCGCTCGCGCTCGTTGAGCTTGGGGCTGGCGAAGAACTTGCGGCGGATCATCGCCAGGTAGCGCGCACCCGCCTGCACATTACTGTCTAGACTTTCGATATTGTTGATCCCCACGCGCTGCGCTGCCGAGGGCGTGATCTGCATCAGGCCGGTGGGCCCGCCGCTGTTGCGTGCGCCAGGGTCAAGTGCGGATTCCTTGAAGGCCAGCGCGGCAAGGTTCAACCAATCCATGCCCTGCTCGCGGGCATGTTTTTGCAACACCGGGCGCAATTTTTCCAGGCGCAGGCGGTCGGCGCGGGCCAGCGGGTTACGTACTTGGTAGAGGCGACGGTAGATGCGTTGAAACGCCACATCCTGGTCTGCGGGGGTTCGATAGGTCTTGAGGAAGCGATCAATGCTGGCCCGCAGCATCGAGGCATCCTGGCGCACAAACCAATACTCGTCGCCCGGCTCGCTGATGACCACCTGTTTATCGAAACGCAACTTGGGCAGGATCTTCGACCAGCGCTCGGCAATCGGCTTTTCGACAATGGTGAGGTGGAAAATGCCAGCCTGGACCATCTCCAGCACATCCTCCACCGCCAGGGTCGGGTCAACCCATTCCACCTTGATGGGTGGTCGCTTGTGCAGGGCCAGTTTCTGATTGACCTGGCTGATGGCGTCCGCCGCCGCACTCCCGGTGGTCAGCGCCAGGGTGCGTCCGGACAGCTGCTCAACCTTGGTAAACCGCCGCTCGCCTTTCACACCCACCAGCCATAGCGGGACATCGCTGGCAATCGGATCACTGGTGCTGATCTTGTGCGCAGCCTTTACATCCAGCAGCTCACCGGGCGCCACCAGGTCACCTTCACCACGGGCCAGCGCGCCGAGCAACTGGTCCTTGGCCTTGGGAATGATCTTGAGGTTGATTTCCTGGCCGTTACGGGCATGGCCATTGAGGTATTGCTCGAAGGCGCGCAAACGATGGTATTCCACACCGATGGCCTGACCCTGAACCTCGCCGGAACTGTTACGGCTCTGGTTGACCAATACACGCAGGGTGCGGCTAGAGCGGATCTGCGCCAGGTCGCGCACTTTGCCGGGCTTGGTCACTTCAAGCGGCCCGTCCAGACGCGCAATCGCGGCCATGGGCAGCAGCAGCGTCAGGCACAACATAAGCAACGCCGAGGGTCGGATCATCCGCTCTCCGGAAAAGAATACTGGCCAACGTCCTCGCGAAAAACGAGGCGGTGGGGTCAGAAACAGAGCGCTTTAAGCGCAGGCTTTGCGCGCAACGGTGGTACAGGGCAAGGCGTTCGACCAAGCCCAGTGTCACTTGCGACGTTCAAAGACAGCTATAACTCGTTGTAGTTCTTAGTTTTTCTTATAAATCTACAGCTCTGATATGCTTTCCGGCCGCAGGCGGAGGTAGCACCATGCAACTCATTGATATCGGCGTCAACCTGACCAACCCCAGTTTCGACGAGAAACACCAGGCCGTGCTTGAGCGTGCCTATGCCGCCGGCGTGCAACAATTGGTGCTCACCGGCACCAGCGTCGAGGGCAGCGAACACGCCCTGGAGCTGTGCGTAAAACTCGATGAAAGCGGCCAGCGCCTGTTCAGCACCGCCGGTATTCACCCCCACTCTGCCAGTGACTGGAACGGCGACAGCGCCCAACGCTTGCGCGGTTTGCTCAGCGAAAGCCGCGTGCGAGCAGTGGGTGAATGCGGGCTGGACTTCAACCGGGATTTTTCACCGCGCCCGCAGCAGGAAAAAGTACTGGAAGAACACCTGGCACTGGCCGTCGAGCTGAAACTGCCAGTGTTTCTCCACGAGCGTGACGCCAACGTGCGCCTGCTGGAAATCCTCAAGGACTACCGCGACCAACTCACCGCCGCCGTGGTGCATTGCTTCACCGGCGAACAAACGGCGCTGTTCAGTTATCTCGACCTCGACCTGCACATTGGCATCACCGGCTGGATTTGTGACGAACGCCGTGGGACACACCTGCACCCACTGGTCAGGGAAATTCCCCGTGGCCGTCTGATGCTGGAAAGCGATGCGCCCTACCTGCTGCCACGTACGCTGCGCCCCAAGCCGAAAAATGGCCGAAATGAACCTGCGTATCTGCCGGAAGTGCTGCGCGAAGTCGCCCTGCATCGCAACGAAAGCGTGGAAGATCTGGCCCGGCACAGCACTGCCTGCGCCCGCACCTTTTTCGGGCTGCCTGAAGTGGATTGATGCGGCGCGTTGACCCATGTCAAAACCGGTTTCCTCGATAGCGGCACAATAATGGCACCTTGCCAATGCTGTTTCCGCTATCAGAGAAAACCTTCCATGGGTGCCTGGCTTAGCAATATCTCGCTGAAGTACAAATTCTGGGCCGTCAACGCGGTCGCCTTCATTACCACCCTGTTGCTGGTGCTGTACGCCCTGCAGCTTGAACAACAGGCCCGCAGCAGCGCGTCCCATGCCTCGGCGCAGGCCCAAGCACGGTTGCTCAGCGCCTGGCCGGCTGGCGAAGCGCTGCCCAAGGGCGAGCAATGGCTGACGTTCAAGCGCGGCCAAGTCCCACAAATGGCCGACCAGGACCTGTCAGCCCTGGGTAGCAGCGTTGGCTGGGTCGAACTCAATCACATGCCGTTATTCGGCGAGAACGTACTGATGGGGGCTGAAGTCATCGCCCGCACTGACGGTCAATACGTGGCCGTACTCGCTTACGCGCCAAGCCTGAGCCAGGTGTTCGGCGAACGCTTCGCCAACTATGCGGTGGCGGTATTGATCCTGATGCTCGCGATGCTCGGTGCCTCGCAATTGCTGATCCGCTTCCTGCTCAGCCAACTCAACACCCTCAAGGACGTGATGCTGCACGTTGAGAAAACCGGCGACCTGTCGGCCCGTGTGCCTTTGGCGTGCAAGGACGAAGTCGGCCAGATGGCCAGCGCCTTCAACGCCATGCAAGCGGGCTATCAACGTGTGGTCAACACCGTCGCGCGTACCGCCAAGCAACTCGATGATGGCGCCGCGCGCCTGGCCAGCAGCATGAACGAGGTGCAGCACGGCATGCTCGGCCAGCAGAGCGAAACCGACCAGGCCGCCACCGCCATCAACGAGATGACCGCCACCGTCTACCATATTGCCCAGCACGCCGGCGCCACCCGGGATCTGTCGCAGACCGCCGACACCCTTGCCGGCAGCGGCCGGGAAGTGGTCACCCGCGTACAACGCTCGATTGCCGGCCTGTCGACCGGCGTGCAGCAAACCGCCGAAATGATCCAGAGACTCGCCGAGGACAGCCAGAAAATCAACGGCGTGGTCAGCGTGATCCACAGCATCGCCGAGCAGACCAACCTGCTCGCCCTCAACGCCGCCATCGAAGCGGCCCGCGCCGGCGAAATGGGTCGGGGGTTCGCCGTGGTTGCCGACGAAGTGCGCAACCTCGCCAAACGCGTACAAACCTCCACCGACGAAATCACCCGCATGGTCTCAGCCCTGCAAGCCGGCACCCGCGACGCAGTGGACTTCATGCAGGAAAGCTCGTTCAAGGCCGACGACTGCGTCCAACAAGCCCAGGAAGCCGGCGCCGCCCTCGCCGAAATCACCGGTGCTGTGGCGCAGATGCGCGAAAGCAACACCCAGATCGCCGTCGCCGCGGAACAACAAAGCCACGTCGCCGAAGAGATGAACCGCGCGGTCGTGAGCATTCGTGACGTGACCGAGAACACCGTGCAGCAGACTGTGGACTCGGCGACTACCAGCAATGAACTGGCGGCATTGGCCGGGGAGCTGAGCAAAGCGATTGGGCTGTTGAAGCTGTAGGACTGATCAGCCTGTAATCCCTTGCCTACAACGAAGCCTCGGTTTGCCCGAGGTTTTGGTGAAACTTCCTAGCTATCCCGGCGAATAACGCCGACTTCTTTTCCCTACCAACCTCTCCAAAGTCTCTCGCCTGATCAATCAGCGCGAGGGACCGCCGATGTACTTCTCCGTTAACACCCTGACCCGCTGGACGGCCTCTTGATTCCGGTCATTGGCAAGTTTGTCCTGTCGCCGATGAATGCCAAAGCGCCAGACGTCGAAAGCGTCTTTCGTGACTTTCGGGATTGCCTGAATACTTTTGACGAATGGGCCGAGAGCGTCTGGAGTGGCTCGTCGCTGGAAGTCGAGCAGGTATTCAAGGTGGGGGAAGAGGTTTCTCTCGTCGCTCCGGCGTCCTCCAAAAAACCCAATCGCACGGTTGCCGTCTGCAAAGCCCAGGGCGCGTTGACCTTGGTGCATATGTTCGAGAGCACACGCTTTGTGCCCATCGGCAATACGCCGGTGATGCTACAAGCGATTGCTCCCGATGGCAGCCCGATAGGCGCGCCGATTCATCGAACCATTGGCCCAAGCGGCATTCTTGAAATCAAAGATTGCACCCGCGACCAGCACTACCAAATCACTTTTTATCCCAACGTTTCCAAGGATCACGTCAAGACGCTGTATGCGTCTTATCAGTCGGTGATCGCGGGGCTGGAACGTCGTCTGCGTGATGAATGGAAAACGACATTCAAGCGGCAATGGAGCAGCTTTGCCAATGCCGCGCCGTTAGAGCGCAGCGCGATGCAGGCCGTGGCGTTTTCAACAGGGATTGGCAAGGCGCTCTACAACCTCTGGGACAATTTCACACAGCTATACGACCTGTTGGCGGACCTGAAGACCAACAGCGAGAAGTTGCTGCAGTACATCACCCAAGCCGAGCTGGATGAACTGCTGAAACTGGGCAAAGACGCCATTGCCCACGGCCTGCTGGTGCTTAGCGATGAGCCGCTGTTGTTCATTTATTTGTCAGCGATGGTGGCCTGGATACGCATGCTCCCGCCGCCGCAGATGTACGAACTGCTGGGCGAGATTACCGGCGAGGTGCTGATCAATCTGTTTTTGATCTGGGCGACGCGGGGGATGGGGGTGCAGGTACGCATGGGTGCGCAGGTGCTGGGGCATATCAAGTCCGGGCAGGTGCGTAAGTGGCTGGAGATGCTGGCGGATCAGCTTGTCGGGCCTCGGTTGGAAGCGCATGTCGAAGCGGCCAAGCCGCTGTTACTGGGGGGCGCCGGGACGCCGATCAAGGTGATTCCGGATTTGCCGTTGAAGGCTGGGGATCAGGTGGTTTCCAATCCGGTGACGATGGTTAGGGACAAGCTGGAACAGCGGACGGTGTTGGTGCGGCTGGAGCCTATCGACGACGCGCCTGAGGTTGCAAAAAACCCAGCTGGCGATGCGACGGCTTCTTCGGCTAAGACCGCGACCAATGGCTGCCCGGTGTCGATGGTCACCGGGGAGGAATTGCTGACGCTGACCGATGGTGCGCTCGATGGAATTCTGCCGTTTGAGTGGACACGGTTGTACCGCACCAGTGCGGTGGAAGTGGATTGCGGGCTGGGGTTTGGCTGGAGTCACTCGCTGGCGCATCGGCTCGCGGTTTCAGGTGATTCGGTCGTTTGGACAGACCATGAGAATCGATCGACCACCCTGCCCTTGCCATCTGTTTCTCGGCCAGCAATCACCAATAGCTTGGCTGAAGCGGCGATCTACTTGGGGTCTTTGCCTGATGAATTAGTCCTGTCTCAAGGGTCACGTTTCTACCATTTCTGCGACGGTGTGCTGACAGCGATCAGCGACGCGTATGACAACCGGCTGCGTATTTTCCGTAACTACCTCGGGCAGATTGAGCGGCTGGATAACGGTGTGGGGCGCTCGTTGTTTTTGCGCTATGCGTCGGGCCGCATTGTCGCGGTGGATTACCAAGTTGAACGGGCAGTGGATGACGGTCCGTTTGTCTGGGTGACGGAGCAGAAGGTTGTTTCCTACGCCTATGACGCTGCCGGTCGGTTGGTTTCAGCGA
>NZ_CAXAOJ010000024.1:0-64048 GCF_963970945.1 Pseudomonas sp. RA_5y_Pfl1_P24
TCCCGAACTCAGTAGTGAAACGATGCATCGCCGATGGTAGTGTGGGGTTTCCCCATGTGAGAGTAGGTCATCGTCAAGATTAAATTCCGAAACCCCTGTTTGCTAACGCAAACAGGGGTTTTGTTTTTGTAGAAGTCCATGAATTTCATCGGCACGTTGCGAATGCAGCGAACCGGTACACAGAATTTCTTGACGACCATAGAGCATTGGAACCACCTGATCCCATCCCGAACTCAGCAGTGAAACGATGCATCGCCGATGGTAGTGTGGGGTTTCCCCATGTGAGAGTAGGTCATCGTCAAGATTAAATTCCGAAACCCCTGTCTGCTAACGCAGACAGGGGTTTTGTCGTTTAGATCGGCAATTCTGTATTGCTGTCAGACCTGATTGATCACCCGGGCATCCAGCCCGCAGTTCGCTGCATTATTGGTTGGTTTCATTTTCTATCGCAGGACCTAGACCAAGGTGCCTAAGCGCTCAAAGCGTTCGTTATCCAATCCTCGTACGACAACCATCGGTCGGTTTCCTGCGAAAAATGGCAATCCATCTTACATTTTCCTAAGTTTTGCCTCGGCTTGGCCGAAAGCCTGACAAGCCATGCGTGCACCGAGATAGAGCGGTCCAAGACTCCGCCTATAACGTTACATGGAATGTCCACTCGGCACGCTAACCCCCCTTTGGCAAAAGAAGTCGATGAAATGAATCTCAAGTTCAGTCATAAAATTCTGTTGGCCGCGTCAGGCGTTGTGGTTCTGGCCTTCGCGTTATTTACTCTCTACAACGACTACCTGCAGCGCAGTACCATCAAGCAGAACCTAGAGTCGTCCATCGCGCAGTCCGGTGAACTCACCGCCAGCAGTGTGCAGAACTGGCTTAGTGGGCGAATATTGGTGCTCGAAAGCCTCACGCAAAACGTCGCCCACCAAGGTGGTTCTGCCGACCTCCCTGGTCTGGTCGATCAACCGGCCTTCACCTCAAACTTCCAGTTCACCTATGTTGGCCAAACCAACGGCGTGTTTACGCAACGCCCGGACGCGAAAATGCCCGACGGCTACGACCCCCGTCAGCGCCCTTGGTACAAACAGGCAGTGGCTGCGGACAAGCCCATGCTTACACCACCGTATATGGCCGCAGTGGGTGGGCAGATCGTGACCATCGCGATGCCGGTGAAAAAGGACGGTGAATTGCTCGGCGTAGTCGGCGGTGACCTGAGCCTGCAGACCTTGGAAAAAATCATCAACGCGGTAGACTTCGGTGGCCTCGGCCACGCGTTCCTAGTGAGCGGCGACGGCCAGGTCATCGTCAGTCCTGATCAAGGGCAGGTGATGAAAAACCTCAAGGACATCTACCCCGGCACTCAGTTACGCATCGAGAAGGTCAGTCAGGAGGTCGTTCTCAACGGCCAGGACCGCATCCTGTCATTTACCCCTATCAGCGACTTGCCCGGCGCAGATTGGTATATCGGTCTGTCGATTGATAAAGACAAAGCCTACGCAGCATTGGGCAAGTTCCGTACTTCCGCGCTGATTGCCATGTTGATCGCCGTGGTTGCGATTGCCGTGCTCCTGAGTGTGCTCATCCAAGTACTGCTGCGGCCTCTTACCACCATGGGTGTGGCGATGCAGGACATTGCGCAGGGCGAAGGTGACCTGACCCGTCGCCTTGCTGTCACCAGCAAGGACGAGTTCGGCGAAGTCGGCAGCGCGTTCAATCAATTCGTAGAACGCATCCACGCATCGATTTCGGAAGTGTCTTCAGCAACGCGCCAGGTGCACGACTTGTCCCAGCGTGTGATGGCTTCGTCCAATGCCTCTATCATCGGTTCAGACGAGCAAAGCGCACGCACCAACAGCGTGGCCGCTGCGATCAACGAACTGGGCGCCGCCACTCAGGAAATCGCGCGTAACGCCGCCGATGCCTCGCAGCACGCCAGCGGAGCCAGTGAGCAGGCCGATGATGGGCGCAAAGTGGTGGAGCAAACTATCCTCGCGATGTCGGCTCTGTCGCAGAAGATCAGCCTGTCCTGCACGCAGATCGAAACCCTGAACGCCAGTACTGACAACATTGGTCACATCCTTGACGTGATCAAGGGTATTTCTCAGCAAACCAACCTGCTCGCACTCAACGCCGCCATTGAAGCGGCACGTGCCGGTGAGGCCGGTCGAGGTTTTGCGGTGGTCGCTGACGAGGTGCGCAACCTGGCTCACCGCACCCAGGAGTCGGCCGAAGAGATCCACAAAATGATCACCTCGCTGCAAGTGGGCTCGCGTGAAGCGGTTACCACTATGAATGCCAGCCAGGCCTCCAGTGAAGAAAGCGTCGAGGTCGCCAACCAGGCGGGTGAGCGCCTGGTCAGCGTGACGCAGCAGATCGTCGAGATCGACGGCATGAACCAGTCCGTCGCCGCCGCCACCGAAGAGCAGACAGCCGTGGTGGAAACGCTCAACGTGGACATCAACCAGATCAACCTGCTGAACCAACAGGGCGTGGCCAATCTCAATGAAACCCTGAAGGATTGCGATGCGCTGTCGCAGCAGGCCAATCGATTGAAACAACTGGTCGATAGTTTCAAGATCTGACCCGCTGATTGATCGGGCAGGGGCGAGTGGCCTCGCTCCTGCCGCTCAGCCAAGCAACCGACGGACATTGTCCAGGGCGCTGTTGGCGAAGTCCTGCACAAACTGTTCAAACCCTGCGTTTGCCTCATCCATGGGCTCTGCAATAATCGTCCATGTCACCCGGGAACACTCCGCTCCTAGTGCTTCAACGCGGATCGCCGCCCATAACCTGGCCACGCCCAGGGTGTTATAGATTGTGGTCCAGGTCATATGCATGGCCTGCTCGTCCCGGCTATTGAGCTGCTCCACCACACAGTTACCATCGCGGAAAAATTTTGTACGCAAGGCGCCCACACCTGTGGCTGTCATTTCGATATGCGTCAGGTCAGGAATGAACACATCGAAGCCTGAAAAATTCCCCACCATGTTCCACAGGCGGGAGGCATGGCAGTCGACCACGACCGACGCGACTATTGGCAGGCCGTCCGGGTTGCGAATTAACGTATCGGGTTGCAGTGGTTTCATGAGGTTGTCCTGAGGCGTTCAAAGAAAGCCAATGGCCTTGAGGTAGTTGCAGCCTTTGCTCAACAGCGCCAAATCTTTTTCGGGGTAGTGTGCCCCCATCTGCTGGACGCCCTGCCGCGCATTGTCGTGGCGGATCATTGAGGTGTCTCCGATGTCTTCGTCGAGGCGCTCTAGATAAAAACCAAGCACGCCAAACAGTGCGTTCTCGTGGCTGACCGTTCGTATCTCCTCTTGCCAATGTGCAATGCTCACCCGCCTGAACCGGTGACCCGCTCGGCTGAAAGCATCCAGGTAACGCGCCCAGCTCAAAGGTTGCGGGTTGTGCAGGTTGAACACACTGCGATTGGCTTGAAAGCGGGTGCAGTGGAATGCAATGAAACGAGCCAGGAAATCCACCGGCATCAGGTCGAAGTTCAACGCCAGCCGCGGTACCAGGCCAAGTTGAAGTGAGCCCTTGAGCATCAGCATCAGCCGATTTCTCTGCGGCTGGCAGACCCCCGTGCGGCTATGGAAGCTGATATTGCCGGGGCGATGGATATTCACCCAGGCTCCGTGCTCCACCGCACGTCTCAGTTGCCGCTCGGCGACCCATTTGGACAGGTTGTAGCCATTCTGGATGTACAGCGGCAGCGTGGTCGCGGCGGGTGCCTCGAGGACATAGCCCTGGGTGTCCATGCTGCTTGAGGCTGACAGCGTCGAGATAAAGTTGAAGACCTTCTTGCAGTGCGTCTCACACAGGCGCAGGCATTCGAAGATGGGGTCAACGTTGTCCCTGGCCAGTGATGCGTAGTCCATCACGTGGTTGACCCGTGCCGCGTTGTGCACCAGCACACCGAAGTCCCGGGTGAGCGTGTCGTAGGCGTCGTTGGCCAACCCCAATCGAGGCAGGCTGATATCGGCGGCGAATACCTGCACCCGGCTCAGGTCCAGATGCTCCAGGCGGTACTCGCGCAACGCTTGGGTAAACCGCATCATCGCCGAATGCCCCGGCTCTTCACGCACCAGGCATGCCACCTGGGTTGCATGATCGGCCAGCAACGCCTCGACGATATGGGCACCAACAAAGCTGTTGGCCCCTGTTACGATCACTTTGTGCGGGTCGCCTGCGCGGTCCTCGGACAATATGTCGAGTGACCACTCCTGTTGTGCGTCGTGAACCGCCTGGCTAGAGGGCGCATCGGGTCGTTCCCCGTCCTCCACCCACGTTGCGAGGGTACGAATAGTCGGCGCCTCAATGAAGCGGCTCAACGAGAAGCTGCGGCCGAATTGTTCGCGAAAACGCAGTAAGAGGGTCGACAGCAAAATCGAATGGCCGCCGAGTTCAAAGAAACTCTCATCAATAGACAATTCATCCATGGGCAACGCCAGCAGTTCGATCCATAAGCGGGTCAATCGAATCTGAAGTGGGGTGTGCGCCGCATTGCTGGCAGTCTGAGAAACGGATTGAGCCGGTAATGCGAGCAATGCTGCCCGGTCGACTTTGCCGTTGCTGGAACATGGCATGTGCGGCAACAGGCTCCAGAAACCGGGGTGCATGTAATCCGGCAGCCACTGTCGCGCGTGTTGCTGCAGGGCCGCCACGGTGGCCCCCGGTTCGGGTTGAGCGACAAAGCTACGGATCCTGCGGTCATGGTCAATCACCACTGCGACCTGGCGATACAGCCGGCTGTTACGCAAGCACTGCTCTATCTCTTGGGGCTCGACCCGAAAGCCGCGGATTTTCACCTGATCATCACGGCGCCCCCCCAGCACAATCCCGTCGGCGGTCCACTGTGCCAGATCGCCGCTGCGGTAAGCCCTCAGCGATTGGCCCCCAGGCACCGCCAGCTCCACGAAAGGGCTGGCAAGCTGTTGCCGCGCGTTCACATACCCCAGGCTCACTCCGGGGCCGATGATATACACCTCGCCCATGACCTGTTCATCTACCGGCTGCAGGTTCTCGTCAAGGATCAGCACCTGGCTGTTGGCGATGGGGCTTCCGACGTTGCGGTTGCTATCACCGGGGAGCAGCGTGCGATGGGTGACCAGCACCGTGGCCTCCGTGGGCCCATAGAGGTTGTGAAATTGGCACTGCCCCGCGAGGCATTCGATTACATGGGGCTCGCACACATCGCCGCCGGTGAGCAGGTGCGTCAGGCCCAGCGGTTGATCGAGTGGCAGAATGCTCAGCAGCGCAGGCGGCAGGAAGGCGTGGGTGACGCGCTGCCGGTGGAGCAGATCCAGCAGTTGCTGAGGGTCTTGTCGTTGCTCTGCGCTGGGGACAATCAACTCGGCCCCTGCTATCAAGGTGGGGAAAATATCGATCAGCGAAGCGTCAACGCTCAAAGGCGAAAATGGCAGGACGCGGCTCAGCTCATCCAGGCTCATACAGGACCTGAACCAGGCCGTGAAATGCGCCAGGTTAGTCTGGCTGAGCAGCACACCCTTGGGTTGACCCGTGGTGCCTGATGTAAAGAGCGTCATGCAAGGACCGTCGGCGGGCGGGCGAGTCTGCATCAACGGACGCATGACGTCGGCGCTCCGCGGGTCGACCTTGCTGACATCCAGTGCAGTGAAGCGTCCTCGCAAGGGGTGCTGACCGGCGTCAAGCAATACCCGAGCTTGCGTGCTCTCAAGCATGACCTGATGGCGCTGAACCGGGTGGTCCGGACCCAGCGGTAGATACACGGCTGCGCAGCCCATCACCGCAAGAATGCTGGCGTACAACTCGATGGATTTTTCCAGGCACACGCCGACCACCGTTGGCGCCTGCCCACTCTCCAGCAACGGCTGTAGTTGCTGCTGTATCGCCAAGGCGTGAAGCTGCAATTGACGATAGATCACTGTGTTGCCGGCGATGTTCAGCGCCGGCCGATCGGCGAAGGTGCGAAGGCTGGCCTGCAACTGTTCGATCACGGGTACCTGGGCTTCCCGCATGACAACAGGGTCTTCTGTGCGGTTGAGCCGATGGACAAATGCCAGCGCGTCAAGCGCGTCCAAGCCTTGCTCGGGCCATTCATTGGCGGCCGCGTGCACAGAGAAATATCCAGTGTCCCGCGAGAATCCACTCACGTGCAGCGCGACCCACTCCACCAATGCATGGGTCACCCGCTGGCGCAGTCGTTGGCCGTTGCCACTGGGTTCTTCGGTGATGCCAAGCACAGCCGACAATCGCCGGTTGGGCCCATAGGCGCGCAGTTGCAGCGCGGGTAGCCCGTATTCGGTTACCGGGCCAACACCCAGGCGCAGGCTGAACACTGGGAGTCGATCTGCTGAGGCCCGCAGCGACTGACTGCCGTCATCGATCAACAAGTCGATGCCTTCATCACTCATGGCATGCCCATACTGCTCCAGCGCTTGCCTGAGGGAGGCCAAGACGCTGCTGGTGCCAGCAAACCCGATGGTCAGGCGCCTCATGTCAGCCTCCCGGGCACTGGCAAGTAATTGTCCAGCGCTTGCGCCACACTCGGCGTTTGCAGCAAACCGCTGTGTTGCAGGAAACCCAGAATGTTGTCCATCAGCGGGTGCCGACGGGTGATCGGGAAGGCCAGTGCCGTCACTTCATCGCGCAATGCGCTGCGCAGGCTTTCGCTGGTGTCGACGTGTTCGATCAAGTGCAGGTCGAAGTTTTTTTGCAGGTCGTTCGTCAGGTACTGAGCCAAGAATATCGGCAGCACCTGAGCGATGCTGTCGCGGTCTTCGGCGCTCGCCGTGTGCCAATACAGGCGTACGAGCCGTGTCCAGAATTGCGCGTGGCGGCCCTCATCAAACAGGTGATCGGCCATCAAGCCACGGATCGACGCTTTAACACTGGTGTCCTTGGCGAACGCCGCCACATCGTGGGTCACGGTGTTTTCGGCAATGGCCACGCCAATCAGTGCTATTGCATCGCGCAGGTGGGCTGGCGCCTTGGCCTGGGCCGCAGGCAACGCACGGTTCAATTCAATTTCCTTCGGTGGCTCCAACGGTTGTATGCCGGTCATGGCAACGGTTTGCTGGAGGAAATCCAACGCAACCAGTGCGTGGTAGTCCTCGTCCACGACAACGGTCATCGCATCTACGCGGCAGGCAAGCGGAAAGGGCACCGAGAAGCGATTCTTGGCAATGCTGCGCGCAGTCTTGTCGACGATCTCAGTCTCGAAGATCACCACGTCGTTGATGAATTTGTAGAAGCTTTGCACCAACACGAAATCGCGCCATTGCGGGCAGTGTTCGATAAAGGTTGCACAGAGCACCAAGGGCTGGCGGCACACCGGGTAGATCAGCTTGTCATCGTCTTCCAGCAAACGGCGAGGGCGTGTGCGGATGGTTGCGCGGCGCTCCCAGTCGTCGGCAATGGCGTGGTAGTCGGCTACGCTCATGGGTGCACCTCCCTCAGAGAGGCCTGAACCTCATCCCAGAATGCGATACGGCTTTGCACGGCCGAGAGGGCGGCATTGGTGGCCTGTTGCGGGTACGCCGGGTCTGCACTGACAAGGCGTTGGAGCAACTGCTCTGCTGCTGGGCCATGATGCTGGGCGTCCAATTCGATGTGACGCTTGAGGTAAGCGCACAGTGTCGGCGCGTGGCGACGGATAAGCTCATCAGATTGCAGGATGCGTTCGAATATCATCGGGATGACATGCTCGCGACCGTGCAGGAATGTTGCCGCCACACAATGGGTAGGCGCGTTCAGCGCGAGATGCAATGTGTCACTGACGAAGCGGGCCACGCCGGGAAGAATTTCGACCTCACGCAAGGCGGCAGTCGCTTCCATGTCTTGGCGTTGCAGCGCAACAAAGCGTTTGATCGGCGAGGTGCTGGCGCCCACTTCGGCCATGGCCTCCAGATAGAGTTCGAAGTGGCTGCAATAGCCTTGCTCGGGATGCTCGTCTGACTCCTCACTCAGCACGACCTCATTGATCAGGCGAGCTGCTTGCGGGTCGGCAGGTGGCAGCCAAGGCAGGCGCGTGCAGGTCAGGTCCCGTTGCAGACGTTTGGCGAGGGTCATGAAATCCCAGACCGCAAATATGTGGCTTTCCATAAAAAGTTGTAACTTGCGCAGGGAAGTTATTTCTGAAAATAACGAATGGCTGCATAACTGCAATTTTGCTGTTTCAAGTAACGGTTGATGCATGGTTGGTGCCTATAAGTTGTTGCGTCTGCTGTGAAAAACAGCGATGAGTTCTTGTGGTTGGCAAGAAGTGAAAAGGTATGGACCAGCCTTGCGCGTGCAGGGCGCTTCTGATGAGGCGACTGCAGCGTCGAATGAAATGTCTGGTTTAGTAATAAAGGATGATAAGCGGGTTAAACAATTTGGCGAGCATACAAATGTGTTAGAAGTTTTTCTAAATAATATTGGCTGTAAGTTTGTATCTTTGTTGAAAGTGGGAAGTTTCGTCGGGGCGGGGTACTCATCGTTAGTTAGGGAGCCCCGCAACACTGCAAGATCGAGACAGGAAAGCTGAAAGCCTTATTGCGTGTCTTTTTTGTCGCCGGCATCCAGGCCATTGAGGTATGCCGTGATTACCTCCATGCCTCGCATCAAGTGATTGCGCAGCGTCAGGATGCTTTCTTCGGTTTTTTTCTGTGCCACCAGGCTCAGTAGTTCGCGGTGATCTTCCTGAGACGTCTGCCCCAGCCCCATGGCCTCAAGGTTGTAACGCAGGAAACGTTCCTCCTCGTTCAAACCGTGCTCGACCAACTTGAGCAGCCGCTGGTTCGGGGCCTTGCCATACAGGGCCATGTGAAACAGCCGGTTGAGGCGACCAATCTCGGTGTAGTCTTTTTCCTGCTCCAAAGCGACGATGATGGCGTCCGCCTCGGCGATATCGGTTTCAGTGAGCAAAGGGATGGACGAGCGCAGCGCTTCAGACTCCAGCAACATCCGCAGTTCATAGGTTTCGGCCGAGTTATCCTCGATCAACGGCGCGACGACAGCGCCCTTGTGGGTCACCACATGCAGCAGTGACTGGGCTTCCAGCTGGCGCAAAGCTTCGCGCACCGGCATGCGGCTGACCCCGAACAGGCTGGCCAATTCCTGTTGGCGCATGGCGGTACCGCAGGGCAACCGACCGTCCAAGATGGCATTGCGCAAGGTTTCTTCAATCACGGAGCGAGCGAGATGGGCGGGGATCGTTCCGCTGATCTTGATGCTGTTCAAAGGGGTCGGCTTCTGCGTCACGGTTACGTTATGCTCCTTATTAGAATGGGCATGGCTAATTGGATCCAATGCACACTAGAGCCTGACCATAGGCTTGTCAAACGCGCACAGTTTCGGCTTGTAAGCGCTTCAACATAACGCTCTGAGCACCCACAGCCAGCCTCTATCGGGTCTTACGCACCCAGGTTCAACTCGCCTGCTATCGAGCGGGAAATTGCAGTACAGGCAGCTAAGCGCTGGTCATTCGCGACACCCCGTTGGCCGGTCTCGGCGCAGGCCTGGGCGTACGCTACGCGCGCCAAAGCTGGGCGACTACTACGAAGGCGCCTTCAACGTGCCGTCCTACAGCGTCTACGACGCCAGCCTGAGCTACGACCTGAGCCGTTCGCCGCTTAAACTCAAAGGCGTGAAACTGGCGATGAACGTGCAGAACCTCACTAACAAAACCTACGTATCTAAGTGCACCACTAATCTGAAGTGCTACTACGGGGAAGGGCGCACAGTGGTGTCGAGCCTGACCTACGACTGGTAGGTAATCGGTTGTAGGAGGCCTCCTGATTGAGTGGGGTGTAAACCTTGAACGTCTCGCGAGCGTTAGCTTCGGCTGGCAACCCTCGCGAGATACTGCCCATGCCCATCGCCGAAAATCCCTATGCCGCACCGCGCTCCAGCCTGAGCTGGATGCCGGTTCGTGAACCGATGTTTCTGGTCGTGGCCCCGCGTAAATTCCTCGTCATGATGCTGCTGACGCTGGGCGGCTACTTCGTCTACTGGCTCTACCGACAATGGACGTTTTATCAGCGGGCCACCGGCAAGAGGCTATGGACCTGGGTTCGGGTGCTATTTCCGGCGTGCTATTTCTGTTCGTTGATCCTCAGCGTGATGCGTGAACTGGAGCAGGGCGAATCCGCCTACCACTGGTGGCCACGTTGCCTGGCGGTGACGATTTTTCTGTGCGGGTGTTTGCCCTTCACGGTGTTGTGGCTGCTCTCACCGTTCGCCGCACTCGCTGTAGTTGCCTGCATCGCAATGTTGCAGGTCGCGCTGGCGTTGCAGTTGCAAGATGCGATTAATCATTTGGAGCAGGACCCCGACGGGGCGGGAAATACGCATCTCACGAGCGCCAATTGGATTGGAATAGTGGTTGGGCTGCTGGGAGGGGGGTGGGTTGTGACAGGCGTGGTGTGGGGCGCCGGTTGAGGGGGAGCGTTTCAAGGGTTCTGTAAAAAAACCACATACCCCCGAAACCACTCACTCCCTTGCAAATACCCAGGTTCCTCCCACGTACCGCCTTGAATCAGCCCGATCTTGAACGGCAGTCCCAGTCGATTTATCCGTGGCAGATACGCCGCGTAGTCCGGAATGCTGTGGCGCCCTTGATAGGTCTGCACCACCACTTCATCCACCACGCCTTTGAGTTGCGCGATGGCGGCCGGGTCGGCGTTGCTGCTCCAATCCATCAGGCCAGTGATGCTCAAGCGCAGGTCGGCCGGCAGGCGTTGGCGCAGGTCGCGCAGGAAGTCGGCGTATTCGTGCAGGCATTGGGTGCGGGCGTCGAAGTCGATCTGGATGCCGACGACCGGGTTGCCGGCGTCGCGCCAGCGTTGCACTTGGCCGAGCAGTTGGCGGTAGACCGGTTCGGGCCAATGCAGGGTGTGGGCGCGGTAGACGATCCAGATTTCACCCTGGGTGATGCGCGGCACGCTGATGCCCTGGGCGATCATCTGCACGCCGCGCCCCGGCGTGCGGCGGGTGGAGTTGATCTGGCCCTGAAGGATGTACAGGGTTTCGGCCTGCTTGAGCACCGGTTGAGGGGTGACGCCGCTCCACAGCCAAAAGGCGTCATAGTCGCGGGCGTCGACGGCGCCGAAGGCCGGGCTTGCCAGTAACAGCAAGCCTAGCCACAGGTGTTTCACCAGTAGTACTGCAGCGACTTGCCCCACTGGGTGTCACCGAAGCTGCTTTTGAGCTGGCGGAACCAGGCTTTGCGCACGGCAGGTTCAACGTCGTGCCCGCCGCAATTGTTGTAGCCGGACGGCCCGTAGCAGTTGATGGCGCGAAACAGCGCGTAGGCCCTGTCATTCTTCGGCGCCTTGGCATTGCCGATCACCTGTTTGTAGCCGTCCAGGCGCGAGAAGGTTTCACCCTTGAAGTCCGATGCGGTGCTGCCCAGGCTGCCGGCGGCGCGCGCCTGCTCCAATGGCATACCGTCCAGGCCGTTACGCAGGATGAATTCACCCAGGCAGTTCAGGCCCTGTGGATGCTTCGCGTCGTTTTGCAGGATAGCGGCGGTTTGCGTGATGGTTGGGCAGGCGTAGCCGGATTCGGCTTTATCGCCATTCCACTGGAACAGCTTCAAGGTCTGGCTGGCGCTGTAGACGTAGCCCAAGCTGGTACCCAGCTTATCTTCAGGGGCCGCGACCGGCAGTTGCTTGAGGTCCTCGGCGAATGTCGCGTACTGGCCGCGCAGCAGATCTTTGTAGAGCAGCACGAATTGCGCGGTCTGGCGTTCCAGCGGGTCGCTGGCCTGGGCGATCTGCTGGCGCAACAGCTCAGGGCCTGCAACGTTGCGCAGCAGAATGTAGCGCACCTGCTTGGCGCTGATCGGCGAATCGGCGGCGAACACTTTGGCCAACTGGCCGCTGCGCTCGTAGTTCATCGCCAACGCCAGCTCAAGCTGGTCGCGTTGCAGCGGCATTTTCGCCAGGGGCAGCAGTTGCAACCATAGTGCTTCGGCGCCTTTCCAGTCTTGCTTGGCTTCCAGGGCCAGGGCGCGCAGGGTCTGTTGGCTGAAGGCGAAGTAATTCAGGCTCGACGGCACGCTCTGGGGCAACTGTTTCAAGGCGGCGTCCGGCTGATGCTCGATGTACAACGCACACACGGCCAGCAAGTAGTCGTACAGCTGCGGCGCGCTGGCGAATGCGGCTTTTTGCTTCTCCAAATCGGCGCGGGAAAGGGCGGGCTGGTGGCCGCCGCGCATCACCATCAGGTCGCTGACAAGCTGGATCATCGGCGTGGTGACGGTCTCGCTATTAACCATCAATAGCTTGAGGTCGACCTCCTCCACCAGTTCGTCCACCGACACATTGCGCTGCGTATCAGTCGCCTGAGTCATCGCCCAGGCGTAGGCCTCGGCGAGCTTTGTGTTGTCACCCGCCAGCCAATACACGCGGCGCAACAGGCCACGGGCGGAGGCCACGTAATCGCCCTGTGGATAAGTTTTCAGGTAGGTGAGGAATCCTTCTTCGGCATCGCTCAGGGCGGACTTATCCACAAGCTTAAGACGCGGCATGCCGTATTCGTCGAAGGCTTCAGCCTGGGCCTGGTTCAAAGCAGTGCGGGCGGTCATGTACAGCGCAGTTTCCTGCAGCCAAGGCACATCGCTGCTGCTGGCAGCGGCAAAACCGCGTTCAGCGTCACTGAAACGACCGCTGTAGAAGTCGGCGGCGGCCTGCAGGTAAGTGCGAAACAGTTGGCCGTCGGCGGACTGGATCTGCTGAGCGTCCACCACTTGGCCGTCCCAGGAGCAGGCGGTGAGCACCTGCAAACGCGCCTTCACCAGCACCTCGCGCTCGGCCGCCGGCATGTCAGCCTTGATCACCTGGCTGATAAATGCGGTGGCACTGTCATCGTCGTTGCTGCGACAGCGGCTGCCCTCGCCATTGAGGAACGCTTCACCGGCGTTTTTATACTCGTCGCGCTTGATGCCCAGAGGCTGAAGCAGCGTATCGAGTTCGGCGGTGCGCGAGTCGTCCGGCTTGTTGTCGGGTTCTTCGTTTGTGCTGCGCAAAGGCGCCAGTCGATAGACCGGGAAAGGCACCGGGCCAAAGCCCTGGGCCAGGTCGTCTTCGCTCAAGGCATTGGGCGCCAGCGGCGCAGCCTTTTTGTCCGCCAGCAGCAGGCGCAGGTTGACGCGGCTGTCGTTGCCCGGGTTGAGGAAGGGTTGGTTGCTGCACGCGTCGAGACTGTCACGCGAGACCCGCCAATCGGGATAGCACGAGTCGTCGGAGCTGGCCTGGGCCTGTAGGGTCATACCCGCGAGCAGTGCCAGTGCCAGGGGTGACAGAAAACCGATGCGCATGACGTGTCCTTGATCCTGAGTCCTTGGAGGAGGGCGATAATAGCGTGTTCCTACGGTCGCTTCGGAGAAGCCCTGCACAAATTGCCGATTTGTCGGGTCATAGAAGCGAATCAGGGGCTTTTGTCCTAGAGTGGCGATGTTTGCAGTTAGGCAATCAAGGGCAGGGAAATCTAGGTGCGTCGGTCTGTGGTAGAGCAAAACGAAAAGGTCGGGACGTTACCCGCACTCAACCGCCTCTCTTGGGAAGGTGCCGGTTGGTTCAGCCGACTCTGGTGGGTGCCGATTCTGGCGCTGGCCATGGCCCTGCGTTTTTACAACCTGACGGCGGCGGCGATCTGGGGCGACGAAGGCTCCAGCCTGTTGCTCAGCGAATACGCCGTGGCCGACCTGTGGTTCCACGCGGCGCATGATGTACACCCGCCCCTGTATTTTTTTCTGCTGCGCGGCTGGATTGAGCTGTTCGGCGACAGCATCTGGTCGATTCGCAGCATGAGCGCCGTCCCCGGTGTAGTCGCCGTGGGCCTGGGCGTCTGGCTGACGCAGCAATTGTCCACCCGTCGTGCGGCGGTGCTGGCGGGTATTCTGCTGGCGCTATTACCCACGGCGGTGCGCTACAGCCAGGAAGTACGCATGTATTCGCTACTGGGCGTGTGGTTGCTGGGCGCCACGCTGGCGCTGGTGTATTGGGTGCGTCAACCCGAGCGCACGCGTTATCTGGCGGCCTATGTCGTGTTGATGAGTGCTGGTTTCTACACCCATTACTTCACGGCGCTGTGCGTGCTGGTGCATTGGGCCTATCTGGGTGTGCTTTGGGGTACGGCGCCGCGAGACCAGCGCCTGATCACCCGCCCGGCATGGTGGGTGGCAAACGCCGCGATTGTGCTGTTGTACCTGCCTTGGCTGCCGAACCTGCTGGACCTGGTGCAACACGTCGAACAGCTCAAGGTGGGCGGCGACATAGGCTGGGAAGAACCGGTCAGCCTGTTCTCCCTGCCTTCGATGATCTGGCAATTCGTGCTCCAGGATGAAGGCGTTGGCTTCTGGTCGCCGTTGTTCTGGCTGTTTCCGCTGCTGCTGGTGACTGTTGTGATCACCGCTTGGCAAGATCGCGAACGCTACCGACCGGCCAGCCTGCTGGCGCTGTTTTTCCTGTTGCCACTGCTGCTGGTCTACGGCGTTTCATTTGTATCCCCGGTGTTTATCGAGCGCTACCTGACGGTATACGCCTTGGGCTTGCCGATTCTTGTGGCGATGGCTATCGACCGCCTGCCGTCGCGGTTTTCACTGCTGGGGGTGGCGCTGTTTGTGCTGTTTGTCGGCGTCGAACTGGTGGGGTTGAAGAACAACTTTGCCGTGGATGAGCACGACCAGTTCAACGTGCCGGTGGCATTCGTCAACCGCAACTACCAGCAAGACGACCGCATCGTCCTCAGCGACATGATGTGGTACCTCAGCTACGTGTATTACGACCAGACCGACGCCCAATTGCAGCTCTACACACCGCCCAAACCCGACGGCACGCCCACTCGGCCGAACGCGTATGGCTTCGGTACCTTGGTCGACCAGGACGGCGGGCGCATCTATCTCGACCATCTGTCGGCACTGCCCGCTGACACCCGCCGCGTGTGGCTGATCAGCAGCAACGAAGCACCGGATGATTTCGCCCCGCTGCCAGAGGGCTGGCGCGAACTCAGTCGCCAGGATGGCGGCGGCGCCAGGGCTAGGTTGTTTGTGTTGTGCAACGTACCGTCGGCGCAACCTGAGGGCTGTCGCTAGACTGGGTTAATTCTTTCATCGCAGGAGCCCGTCATGGAATCGCCCGTGCATAGTTTGCCGTCACTGTTCAAACAGCTGGGTCTGGAGAATGACCCGTTGAGTATTGAGAGGTTCGTGGCGGTTCATTCGCCGCTCAAACCGGAGTTGAAATTGGCGGATGCGTTTTTTTGGACCGATAGCCAGAGAGCGTTTTTACGTGAGGAGATTCTAGAGGATGCGGATTGGGCGGTGGTGGTGGATGAGTTGAATCTGATGTTGCGGGGTGGTCGAGAGGTGCAAAAAATTTAGAAAAAACGCTGAAAGTTGAAAAAAACTGATGAGGGTTGAAAAAAACTGGGCTTTAATCGCGTAAGTGAACTTTTTCTGAGGTTGCGCGATGTCTCTGGTTGGCTATGCCCATCTCCATCGATCTCTCGGGTTAAAAGCCATCGCGCCTGCCCGCGCAGCGATGATTAAGCCTGTCACTCGGATTTCGACGATCGGTGATTGCCTGGCGGTACCTCACGCTGTTGCACCGTCGGCTGACTCAGTGCTCGACCATATTCTTTTTGCCCTCAAGCATGAAGGTATCAACCTCGGCATCCTGGCTCAGGCGCTGGAAGCCGTCACTGCCGAGCAACTGCTGCAAGAACTGGGAAAAGCCCCTAACGGCGTGTTCATCCGCAAGGTCTGCTACCTCTGGGAGGGGCTGACCCTTCAACGGCTGGATTACAGCAAACCGATCAACAGCCGTGTGTCTCCACTGTTTGATCCGCAGCGCTACGTGACGGGCCCGTCGACGCGAAATTCCCGTTGGCGCATCGACTTCAATGGTTTGGGCTCTTTGGCTTATTGCGCGACGGTCGAGCGTACGCCAGAAATCGACACTCTGCTGAGCCTCGATATCTTGGGGCGCGCCAAATCCTTCATGACCACCCTACCTCCCGAAATGATGGACCGCGCGATCCAGTGGGCTTACCTGCATGAAACCCGCGACTCGTTCGCCATCGAAAAAGAACAACCCAGCGAGGAAAAGTCCCGGCGCTTCGTCCAGCTGTTACGTCAGGCCCACGAAGGCAGGCTGCTGACCGAGGATTATCTGGTCGAGCTGCAAAACAGCACTGTTTCCAACCCCTTCGACAAAGCCGTCGCGTTTCGCCACGAACAGAACCACCTGCACAATGGCCTGCGCGGCGCGGCGGGTGTCAGCTACGTACCGCCCTCTCCTGAACTGTGCCAGGAGCTGATGGAAGAGCTGATGGCGTTCGCCAATCAACCTGTGCGCGAGGTTGATCCTCTCGTAGCTGCGGCCGTCACCGCGTTTGGCTTCGTATTCCTGCACCCGTTCATGGATGGCAACGGTCGGCTGTCCCGCTTCTTGATCCACCAGACGCTATGCCACTACGGCGCACTGGAACACGGCTTACTGCTGCCGGTCTCCGTCGCGATGAAGCACGAAGAACAAGCCTATCTGGAGGCACTCAAGGCGTTCTCCCTGCCGACGCGAGAATTCTGGAACGTCATCTGGCTGGACGGCGAACAAATGGCCTTCGATTTTATCGGCCACCCGTCGATTTACCGCTATTGGGATGCAACGCGCTGCGTCGAATTCACCCTGCAAATGGCCCGCCGCGCGCTGGAGGTGGAGCTGCGCGAAGAGACAGAATTTCTCGACCGTTATGACCGGGTGATCAAGGCCGTGAATCAGCGCTTCGACGTGCGGGGTAGTGATCTGTCGAAGCTGGTGATGATGTGCCTGGACAACGAGGGCAAGGTTTCCACGCATCGGCGCAAGCAGTTTCAGTACAGCGTGTCGGAGGAGGTCTTTGAGTTTATTGAGGAGGAGGCCCAGCGCGCTATGTACGAAGCTGGGAAATTTCCTACCGACTAAACGGAGGTGGATGATAGTGAGCAGAGTGAGGAGTCCGCTATTAACACGCGCTGATTCCTCCCTCTGGACACAGCATGAAACGCCTGATCCCTCGCGCTGAAATTGAAAGTTATGACCTCACACATATCGAAAGCCCCTATTTTGCAGGAATAAAAGTAAGGGAGTTCTTTCGCGCGCCTTATGCGTTGCAAGGGCTGGGCGAGCTTCTTAGTGAGTGCAATATTTCACCTGTTGTTTGCTCGGGGGGGAAAGATCAACGGCGGGTGTTGGATAAATTGGCAGTCGGTGATTGGTTATTTGTGATGGAGCATCCCTTCCTTCCTTTAAGTAGAGAGAGTCGCGTTACATACGGACATCTGATGGGGCGCCGGCTTTACGTCGGGCCGGGTAAGTGGGAAAAAGTCAGTATCGATTACGACGGCGTTAAAAATACCGCAGTCCTGGCTGCCAATCGGTTGGCTTCCATGGGCGATGAGGGGCGAATGCTTCTGTCGGACGGAAAGGATCTCGCGAACACCACCAGGGTCATGACTCAAAAGTGGGTGCGGCTTGATAGTCGCGATGATCAGCCCACTCACCGATCGGTTGAGCGTCGGTATGGTGAGCTACGGCATATCAAACAACGCTATCTGGAGGGGGATGACAACTGGCAGGTAGGTGGTAAATCCTGGCACTGGCAGCCCGTAACACCGGATATGGCCTACGAATACAAGGATGTTGAAAAATGACGCGCAAACACATTTTTTGGTTTTGGGGATCTATGGATGCCATTTATCTTGCTCGGTACGTCATTACCAGTGTGATGGGTGGCAGAATCCCCTATTTCAGTGATGTTGAGAACGCGGTATGGATTCTGCGCGAACACAGCGTCGCGCAGATTTACATGTTTGTATTCGTTATGCTTTTGCAGGCCTCTATAATCGTGTCTTGTTTGCTTTTTTTTATTCAACAAGAAAGCGTCAAATGGTTAGTTTATCTTCAAGCGCCTTTGCGCCTGGCATTTTTGATTCCATCGGTTTCGGTCTTGCTTATCGGCGCTCGCTTAGTTCCAGACTACAACTTGGTATTAATGGTTGTGTTAGTCGTTGTTTCCGAGATGGTTAAAGTTTGGAGCGTCTGGCGGTGGAGCAAAAAATGCTGACGTTTCCAGCAGGCTCGTCAGGAGACAAAACGGTCATTAAGTCGGTTGCACTGCCTCAACCATCCAACCTATAGTTCGCCCCGTCGCCGCACATCGGCGACCGGATTTGGCGATCCGAGTTTCTGTGACGCGTTTCAGCGTTCATACCCCCGTGCTTTCTCATCTTTGGATGAAGGTGCAGGGTTCTATGGCGGCTGTACGCGGGAGATCTTCGGATCTGCCGGGTTTCACAGATAACCGGTTCGCCAACCTGCGTACAGCTGCCACCTTTTCTTGTTTGGCGACGAGAGCGAGTGGTTCAAACCCTTATCTGTGAGGTTTTATCGATGGACCAATACAAACCGTTTCAAACCAATCTCACCAGCGTTCCTGTCCTGGCCTACAACATCTTCGCCCCCTCGCACCTGCTCCACGAAACGGCGCGCAGTCGCATCCGTATTGGCACAGAGCTGTTGGAAACCCTCACCGCCAAAGCGGACAGCCAGAAGCTGCATCATTTGGTCACGGCCGCACTGGTCTCGCTGCGCGATGGCCTGGACATGATGAGTGAAATCCAGCGCCGACTGGACGGGCAAGCCGAACAGCAAGCCTGAAACCAACGCTGATCTAAATGTGGGAGCTGGCTTGCCTGCGATAGCCATAGGTATCTACACATCTTTAGCCATCCCCCGGCGTAGCAGCTGTCGAGCCCCAGCGAGGCTGCGTCAGCGGTGTGTCAGACAAGCCGCAAACGCAGCCTCGCTGGGGCTCGACAGCTGCTACGCACTATCACAGTGAAAATGTGTAGATACTTATGCTGCGATAGCGGAGTGTCAGTCGACATCTACCTCGACTTGACCACCGCCATCGCAGGCAAGCCAGCTCCCACATGGGTTTGCAGCGATTCAAATGGCTCGTCCGCGCTCAGGCACGCTTTCTCCACCCACACCGCCCACCACCCACCACTAAATTGTTTCAAAACTTGACGCATATGGTCTCATCCGCCATATTGATAGTTAGCAAACTAACTGTATGCGAACTATCCAGTGCCTCAATCCCTCGAACAACTCCAGATGAACCTGAGCAGCAGCATGGTGGTGGGCGCCCGTCACTGGCGCAAAATCTGCCAGACCACGCTGGTGAGCTACGGCATTTCCGAAGCCTGCGCCGTGCCGCTCTTGATGATCGGCCGCTTGGGCGATGGCGTGCACCAGGTCAAAGTGGCCCAGGCCTCGGGCATGGAAAGCCCGTCGCTGGTGCGCCTGCTCGACCGGCTGTGCACCGACGGCTACGTGTGCCGCACAGAAGACGTCCACGACCGTCGCGCCAAGTCCTTGAGCCTCACCGAGCGCGGCCGTGAGCTGGTGCAAGCGGTGGAGGCGCAACTGGTGCGTCTGCGTAAGGACGTACTGGCGGATATCGCCCCCAACGATCTGGAAGCCGCGCTGCGTGTGTTGCGCGCCTTCGAGGCGGCGACGCTTTGAACGGATTTTTTACCGGTTTCCCGCCCGCCCGTGACTGGTTCTATGGGGTACGTACCTTCGCGGCGTCGATGATCGCGTTATATATCGCCATGCTTATGCAGATGCCGCGTCCGTATTGGGCGATGGCCACGGTGTATATCGTCTCAAGCCCGTTTGTCGGCCCTACCAGTTCCAAAGCACTGTACCGCGCCATCGGCACCTTCATGGGCGCAGCGGCGGCGGTGATTTTCGTGCCGATGTTCGTGCAGTCGCCTTACATGCTGGTGGTGGTGATTGCCTTGTGGACGGGCACTTTGCTGTTTCTGTCCATGCACCTGCGCACCGCCAACAACTACGCCTTGATGCTGGCCGGCTACACCTTGCCGCTGATCGCCTTGCCGGTTGTGGATAACCCCCTGGCTGTGTGGGATGTGGCCGAAGCGCGTACCGAAGAAATCTTCCTCGGCATCGTAGTCGCGGCGGTGGTGGGCGCGATGTTCTGGCCGCGCCGTCTCATGCCGGTGTTCGATGGCTCGGTGACCAAGTGGTTTGCCGACGCCCAGGTTTATAGCCAGCGCTTTCTGACCCGCAACGTTGAGCCTGAAGAAATCAGCACGTTGCGCGGCGGTATGGTCGCCACTTTCAACACCCTCGAACTGATGATCGGCCAGTTGCCCCACGAAGGCGCAAGGCCGCAGACGGTGCGTAATACCAAAGAGCTGCGCGGGCGCATGATTCACCTGCTGCCAGTGGTGGATGCACTCGACGATGCGCTGTATGCCATCGAGCATCGCGCGCCGGAGTTCCTGGATAAAATCACGCCGTTGCTGGAAGCGACCCGCCAGTGGCTGGAAAACACCCAGGACAGCGCGCCGATGGACAGCTGGCGCGCCCTGCGTGATCAGGTCGATGCCCTGCAACCCCACGGCAAAGCGCTGGACGATCGCCACACGCTGCTGTTCTCCAATGCGCTGTACCGTTTGGGTGAATGGATCGACCTGTGGCAAGACTGCCGTAGCCTGCAAGCCGCCATCCAATGTGAAAGCCAGGACAGTTGGCGCGCGGTCTACCGCCACTGGCGCCTGGGCCGGCTCACGCCGTTCCTCGACCGTGGCCTGATGTTCTACTCGGCGTTCTCCACCGTCACCGCGATCATCGTTGCTTCGGTGCTGTGGATTTTGCTGGGTTGGACCGACGGCGGCAGCGCAGTGATCCTGGCGGCTGTCGCCTGCAGCTTCTTTGCAACGATGGATGACCCCGCACCGCAGATCTACCGGTTCTTTTTCTGGACCGCCATGTCGGTGTTGTTCGCCAGCCTCTATCTGTTTTTGGTGCTGCCCAACCTGCATGACTTCCCGATGCTGGTGCTGGCGTTTGCCGTGCCGTTTATCTGCATCGGTACGCTCACCGTACAGCCGCGATTTTACCTGGGCATGCTGCTGACGCTGGTGAATACCTCGTCGTTTATCAGCATCCAGGGCGCCTATGACGCGGACTTCCTCAACTTCGCCAACGTCAACCTGGCTGGGCCGGTGGGCTTGCTGTTTGCCTTCGTGTGGACACTGATTGCACGGCCGTTCGGTGCTGAACTGGCGGCCAAGCGCCTGACGCGTTTCAGCTGGCGCGACATCGTCACGCTCACCGAGCCCGCGACCCTGGCCGAGCACCGGCACATGGCTGTGCAAATGCTCGACCGCCTGATGCAACACTTGCCGCGCCTGGCCCTGATTAACCAGGACACCGGCACCGCCTTGCGCGATTTGCGCGTGGCGCTGAACCTGCTCGACCTGCTGGCTTACTCACCGCGCATCCTCGGTGTGCCACGGGTGCTGCTCAATCAAGTGGTGGAAGGTGTGGGCGGTTACTTCAAGGCGTGCCTCAAGGCCGGTGAACGCTTGCCGGCGCCCAGCGGTCTGCTGATGACGCTGGACCGCACGCGTCGCGCCCTCAACGGCCAGGGTTTGCAAGACGAAGATGACACCCGCCTGCACCTGCTGCACGCGCTGGCCGGTTTGCGCCTGGCGCTGTTGCCGGGCGTGGAATTCATTGGCGGCGCCGAGCTGCAAGCGCCGTTGCCTGATGGAGCGCCTTTATGATCGGTGATCTGGATATCAGCGGGGTGTTCCTGCCCACGTTGCTGGTGCTGATGGGCTTTACTTATGTGTTGTTTCTGGTGGTGCACGGGTTGTTGACCCGCATCCACTTCTATCGCCTGGTCTGGCACCGGGCATTGTTCAACGTGGGACTCTACGCGCTGTTGCTGGGCGCGGTGGACTCACTCAGTCGATACCTGATGACATGAAAAAACCTTTTTTGACCATCGGCCGTGTCGTCCTGACGCTGTTGATCGTGACGTTTGCGGTCGTCGTTGTGTGGCGCATGGTCATGTACTACATGTTTGCCCCCTGGACCCGTGACGGCCACATCCGTGCCGACATTGTGCAGATCGCCCCGGACGTGTCCGGGCTGATCCAGCGCGTCGACGTGCGCGACAACCAGTTGGTAACCAAGGGCCAGGTGCTGTTCGCCGTCGATCAGGACCGTTTTAAGCTGGCCCTGCGCCAAGCCCAGGCCGCCGTGGCCGACCGCCAGGAAACCTTGGCCCAGGCCCAGCGCGAGTACAAGCGTAACCGCGGCCTCGGCAACCTGGTGCCCCGCGAGCAACTGGAAGAAAGCCAGTCGCGCGTGGCCCGGGCCCAGTCTGCCCTGGCTGAAGCCCAGGTGACGGTGGACTCTGCCCAGCTCAACCTTGACCGCTCGGTGATCCGCAGCCCCGTGGACGGTTACGTCAACGACCGTGCGCCGCGTACCCAGGAGTTCGTCACCGCCGGGCGCCCGGTACTGTCGGTGGTGGACAGCAATTCCTTCCATATCGATGGCTATTTCGAAGAAACCAAGCTCGACGGCATCCATGTCGGCATGAGCGTGGATATCCGCGTGGTTGGCGACAACGCTCGCCTGCGTGGCCATGTGCAAAGCATCGTCGCCGGTATCGAAGACCGCGACCGCAGCAGCGGCTCCAACCTGTTGCCCAACGTCAACCCGGCGTTCAGCTGGGTGCGCCTGGCCCAGCGGATTCCAGTGCGCATTGCGTTTGACGATGTGCCAGCGGACTTCCGCATGATCGCCGGGCGTACGGCGACTGTCTCGATCATCGGCGATAAGGTTAAAGACGGAGACAAACCATGAAGCAGCTGTTGGCGAGCGCCGCGCTGGGTTTGCTGCTGTCGGCCTGCCAAGTGGTGGGCCCGGATTACGCACTGCCGGATAAAGCCGCCGTCAACCGTGGCGATCTGCAAGGGCAAATCGCTGGGGAGGGCAACAATGTGGTGTCGGCGCCGGTGCCGGCCGACTGGTGGAAACTGTACAAAGACCCACGCCTGGATGAGCTGGTGCGCCAGGCGATGGCGTCGAACACCGACTTGCGCGTGGCGGCTGCGAACTTGCAGCGTGCGCGCTTTCAGACCCAGCAAGCGGAATCCGCAGGCGGCTGGAGCCTCGGCGCGAAGGCTGAAGCCCAGCGTCTGCAAGAGTCTGGCGAAGCGTTTTTGCTGACGGAAAAAGTCCCGGTGGGCAATATTGGCAGCGTTGGTATCACCACGTCCTACCAGTTCGATCTGTTCGGTACGCTGCAACGCGGCATCGAAAGTGCCCAGGCCAGTGCCGATGCGGCCCAGGCGGCTGCTGATATTGCGCGCATCACCCTGGTAGCCGATGTCGTGCGCTCCTATACCCAGGTCTGCGCCGCGAACGAAGAGCTGGCGATTGCCAATGAGTCCCTCGACCTGCAGGCCCAAAGCACTAAGCTCACCCAGCGTCTGCGTGACGCCGGACGTGGCGATGAAACCCAGGTGACGCGCTCGCAAACCCAATACAAATCCTTGCGCGCCGACATGCCGCGCTACCAAGCATTGCGCCAGGCCGGGCTGTTCCGCCTGTCGATGCTGTTGGCCAAGCCGGTGGAGCAACTGCCGGCGGGCACCGGCACTTGCGCCGAGCTGCCGCACATCGCCCAATTGCTGCCGGTTGGCGATGGCGCGGCGTTGCTCAAGCGCCGTCCCGATGTGCGTCAGGCCGAACGTCAACTGGCCGCCGCCACCGCGAGGATCGGCGTGGCGACGGGCGCGCTTTACCCGGATATCAGTATTGGCGCCACGGTGGGGACCGTTGGCCTGCTCGAAAACCTTGGCCAGCCTGCGACCAACCGTTGGGGCTTTGGCCCCATGATCAGTTGGACAGTGCCGACCAACGGCGCCCGCGCGCGCGTTCACGAAGCCGAAGCCGCCACCCAGGGCGCCCTGGCGCACTTTGACGGCGTGGTGCTCAATGCCATCCGCGAAACCCAGACCGGCCTGGCGCAGTACACTGCGCAACTGCAACGCCGCGATGCATTGGCAGAAGCCGGCGAATCGGCCAAGGAAGCAGCAGGGCAGACCCACCGCTTCTTCCAGGCCGGCCGCGCGTCGTTCCTGGCCGACCTGCAAGCCACCCGCACCTACACCGATGTGCGCGCGCAACTGGCGGCGGCCAACACCCAGGTTGCCATGAGCCAGATCGATTTGTTCCTGGCCCTGGGCGGCGGTTGGGAAAGCGGACGAACGCAAGCGTCACAACCCAGCAAACCCTGAGCGAATAGCTATGCTTTGACAGGCGGACCGCCGCGACGATCCGCCTGTCACTGCTCGCGTTTGCTCATGGGGATTCCAATAATGAAAAACCCTTATGCTCCCGCTTTCTGGTGCGTGTGTTTCGCACTGGTGTTGTTATCGGCGACCTATTTCTACGGCGTGATGCTCGCCCATCAGCTCGACAAGGCGATGGTGTTTCTCGACAGTGCCTGCCTGGTGATCGGCACCCTGTCCATTGGCGTAGTGGCGTGGGCCTCTTACCAGAATCAACGGGTGAAGAAAAAACTCCTCGAACAAGGCAAGACCCGCGTGGCGATCTGGGACACCAAGGTCGCCCTGCGCCGGGTCGAGACCGTGTTCGACCGCTATTTCTGGGGCAGCTATTGGCAGCCGGGGCGGACCTTCCAGGAAGTCATGGGTGACCTCACTGGCACGCCTCTGGAGAAAAGCCTCGAAGTCCTGAAAAAACAGTGCGTGGCACTTGATCAGCAGGTCGCTGACGGTAGGCACTGGCTGAACAACGCGCGGGAACTGTCCGACGTTGCCACGCAAATGGCCCGCGAGCGCTATCGGCTGGACTTCTGCGACCCCAAGTCGGACACCCCCGGCAATGCGGTCATACACCGCGAGTTTGAGGTGCTGGTGTACACCTGGACGGCGCGCTTGAAGAGCTTCGACCACCAACTCGATGAAATTGAGCTGGAGTACTCCTGACGTAGCAGTGGTCGAGTAGAACGAGGCCGCGTTCGAGGACGAAGTCCTCGTAAAGCCAGCACTTATGGTTTCTGATAAACCAGGTTGCCCGGTTTTACGACTGCTTCGCAGCCGAACGCGGCCTCGCTGCGCTCGACCGCTGCCTCGCTGCGCTCGACCGCTGCTACGGTGCCTATGCTAATCTTCCCCCGTTTTCGGCGGGCTTGAGCCAACCCCCTCAGGGTTCAAGGAAGACCGCCCACTTCTCACAGGATTTGATCAGGTCACTTCATGAATAAGCCAGCCGTTGTTCTTTTGGGTTTCGTTGTCGCCGTTGGCGTCGTCAGTGCAGGCGGTGCCTGGTACACCGGTAAGCAGCTGGAGCCCGTGCTGCAGACGGCGGTGCAGGACGCCAACAAGGAACTGCAACGTTCCATGGCCGGCGTCGACGGCACTGTTGCCCTGGAGCTGGTGTCCTTGGACCGTGGCCTGTTCAGCAGCACCGCGCACTATCGCCTCAAGGGCCAGGGCTCGTTCTTCGGAGAGCAGAATCCGAACCCCGAGCTGCTGATTGTCGACCATATCGAACACGGCCCGCTGCCGTTCTCGCGCCTGGTATCGCTGAAATGGCTACCGGTCATGGCTACCAGTCACTACGAGCTGGAAAAGAACGCCACCACTGAGAAATGGTTCGCCGCCGCCAAAGACGTGTCACCGCTCAAAGGCGTGGCCAATATCGGCTACAGCCGTTCGGTGAGCGGTAATCTCGAACTGCTGCCGCTGACGTTCAAGGACGAGACGGCTTCGGTGAACTTCTCTGGCCTCAACCTGGATTTCGACAGCACCGCCGAGGGTAAGAAGGTCAAGGTCGACGGCTACATGAACAGCCTCAAACTGGCTGTGGTCGATGCCAATGGCGCACCCTTCGACGCTGAATTCGCCGGCCTGACCGTGGCCAGCAACCTGGAGAAATCCACCTTCGGCTTCTACACCGGGCAGAACACGATAGAGCTGACCGACACCAAGCTCACCTTCGGCCCACAGAAAGCCGTAATGACCCTCAAGGGTTTCGAGCAGAAAGATACCAGCGAAGTCAAAGACAACAACATGGCCGGCCGCGTCGACTACAAGATCGACGAGATCGGCTATCAGGGCAAACCCGTGGGTTCCGCCGCCATGGCCCTGAGCGTGAAAAACATCGATGTGCCCTCTGGCCTGCTGCTGACCAAGCTGTATCAGGACAAGATGCAACCGGTGCAAGCCGCTGCTGCCGCCGGCCAACCGGTGCCGGAGCTGCAACTGACTGAGGCTGAGCAGGCCCTGGCTGAAGCCAACGTCGACCAGTTGCTGGCCGCCAAGCCACACGTGGCGCTGGAAAACCTGTCGCTGAAAACCACCCACGGTGAAAGCAAGTTCAACCTGGTGCTGGACCTGGCCAAGCCGACCTCCATGGAATTGCCGCCGGTTGAGTTGGGCAAGCAAATGGTCGCGCTGCTGGACGCCAACCTGACCCTGTCCAAGCCAATGATCGCCGACGTTGCCGCCCTGCAAGCGCAGCTTGGTGGTGTGACCGATCCTAAAGCCATCGAGCAGCAATCCCAGATGGCCAGCGAAATGGTCAGCGGCATGGCCGTTGGCACACAACTGGCGACCCTGGTGGGCAGCGACGTGGTGTCCAAGCTGCATTACGCCAACAATGAAGTGACCTTCAACGGCCAGAAGATGACCGTCGAGCAGTTCATTGGCTTTGTGATGTCCAAGGTTGGCTCAGTGAGCGGCGCCCGATAAGCCTCGGGGCCGCGCAAAGCGGCCCGATTGAAATGCAATCAAACTGTGGGAGCGGGCTTGCTCGCGAAGGCGGTGTACCAGTCACTCTAGATGTTGACTGACACATCGCCTTCGCGAGCAAGCCCGCTCCCACATTTGGTTTGTGGCACTGGTCAGGCAATTCTGAACAATTGTTCTGAATCTCCCTCCCCCTTTCTCCGCTAAGGGATAGTTCATACAGGAAAGCTAGGTCGGGTCACGAGACGCCGACACCCTGATGCAAATCGCTCAGGACCACCTATCGCTACAGCTTTCCGTGTGTAAGGAAGCTCACGATATGCTGCGAAACCTCCCACTCAGTGCCTCAGGCCGGTTACGGCTGCTCATCGGGGTAACCTTGTGCAGCCAGTTGCTGATGCCCACCTTTGCCATGGCCGACCCGGCCTACGACGCCCTGATCATCCAGGCGCGCAACGGCAACTTCACACCCGCCCTGACTCAACTGCGCCAATTGCCGGCCGAGCGCCAGACGCCAGGCCAGATCAGCGACCACTTGGTGATCGCTGGCTGGGCCGGACAGGGTGCCGAAGTGCTGAAGGTGTACGAGGCACAGGGTCAGCATCGCAACTTGACCGCCCAGGCGCTGGCCACGGTTGCGCGAACCTATCGCAACCAGAAGCAGTGGGCGCAGGCCGAGGCGGTCTATCGCAAAGCGCTGTTGCGTGAACCGAACAATGTCGACCTGCAACTGGGCCTGGCCCTTACCCAGGCCGACGGCGGCAAAGTCAGCGAAGCGGTGCAACGCACACGCGCTCTGGTGGCGGCCAAGCCGGATGATCCCAATCGGCGCATGGCCCTGGGCTACGCACTGACTCGTGCGGGTTCGAACTACGACGCCCTGTTTGAATTCGACCAGGCTTTTATCCGCGCCGGCGACAAGCCCGAAGTCGCCCGCGAATACCTCGTTGCCCTGCAAAAGGCCCGTCTGCCGGAAGCCGCCTTGCGCTTGTCGGCCCAGCGCCCGGGGCTGGTCGACCCTGTGACCCAGCGTCGCCTCGAAGGCGACCTGGCCGCCGAGCGCGTACGCATGGCCGAGTTCGCCACGCGTACCGAGAAAGAACGCTTTGTGATCGCCGACCGCGCGCTCGCGGACTACGACAGACTGCTCGCCCGCTGGGCCCCCGACGCCAGCGCCCAGGGCGACGTGATGATTTGGCGCATCGACCGCCTTGGCGCGCTCAAGGCCCGGGCGCGCACCGCCGAGGTCATTCGCGAGTACGAAGCCCTCAAGGCTGAAGGCGTGCAATTGCCGACCTACGCCTTGCGCTGGGTCGCTGCCGCCTACCTCGACCAGCGCCTGCCGGAAAAGGCCGCCCCGCTGTATCGCCAGGCGGTGACCGCTGCGGATGCCGACCCAGGCGATCATGTCAAAGACAGTTCCGCCCTGTTCTACGCCTTGCTGGAAAACGACCAGGTGGCAGAGGCGCGCGCGGTCGCCGACAACCTGGCGCGCAGCGAGAAACCGCGGCTTGAACTCAAGGGGCTGCCCTTGGGCGACCCTAACGACGAGTGGGCGGACGCGCAACAATTGGCGGCCCAGGCCGGTACCTATGGCGATGACCTGCAGACCAGCGAAGAACGCCTGGACGCCTTGGGCAATAAAGCCCCGGGCAACATCGGCGTGCGTTTGGCGCAGGCCGAGATGTACCGTGCCCGCGAATGGCCAAGACGCGCCGAAGCGTCACTCAAGGAAACCGAAAACCAGAGCCCGCGCGACATCGGCGTGGAAATGTCCCAGGGCTTCACCGCGCTGGACCTGCAGGAGTGGCGCCAGCTCGACCTGCTTGCCGATGACGTGGTCGCCCGCGCCCCGGAAAACCGCCAGGTCCAGCGCCTCGATCGCCTGCGCAAAGTGCACGACATGGCCGAACTCCGCGTCGAGGCCTACACGGGTAAAAGCTACGGTGGTAGCAATAACGCAGACGCCGGCGCGATCAGGGGCAGCCGCGACTGGGGCATTGAGACCGTGATCTACACGCCGCCCATCGACGAAGACTGGCGCCTGTTCACCGGTGCCGGCTACGGCACCGCCGACTTTACCGAAGGCAGCGGCCATCACCGTTGGCAGCGCGTGGGCGTGGAGCGGCGTACCCGTGACATGACCCTCGAAGCCGAAGTCTCCAACCACGCCTACGGCTTTGGCTCCAAGCAAGGCGCGCGCGTAGCGGTTGCCCGCGACATCAATGACCATTGGCAATACGGCGGCAGCCTCGACTACCTCACGGCGACCACGCCGTTGCGGGCGCTCAATACCGATATTACGGCCAATGGCGGCAGCGGTTTCATCCGCTGGCGCGCGAATGAAAGCCGCGAATGGAAACTGACCGTCAGCCCGTCGCATTTCAGCGATGGCAACGATCGCCTCGAAGCCTTGCTCGCCGGCCGCGAAGGCATCTACAGCTCGCCCAAGGTGCAAGTGGAGTTAGGCCTGGAAGTCAGTGCCAGCCGCAACAGCAAGGAAGACACGCTGTACTTCAACCCGAAGTCGGACTTCGGCGTGATGCCCACCGTCAACGTCAACCATGTGCTTTATCACCGTTACGAGACCCAGTGGAGTCAGCAGTTCCAGGTCGGCGCGGGCACTTATCGCCAGCAGGATTACTCCAGCGGCGGTGTCGGCTTGATCGGTTACGGCCAGCGCATTCGCTGGAACGACGTCCTGGAAGCCGGCGCCAACCTGAGCCTGGTCAGCCGAACGTATGACGGTGATCGCGAACGCGATCTGCGCCTGCTCGTCGACCTCACTTACCGTTTTTAAAAGAGCCTGATCATGACCCTCCTCAGCCGTTATCTGCTGGTCCTGGGCGTATTGCTGGCCAGCGCCTGCGCCCAGCAACCCGCGCCATTCACGCCACCCGCCGAGCGCCCGACACAGGCCAACGAAGCGCCGTGGCCGAAAAACCATTTCCTGGGCATTGCCTACCACGACGTCAATGACACCGATCCCGATCAGGCGGTGGTGGCGGTGCGCACCGAGCGTTTGATCGATCAGTTGGCCTGGCTGCGCGAGAACGGCTACCAGGCGGTCAGCGTGGACCAGATCCTCGCCGCTCGCCGGGGTGGGCCGGCCTTGCCGCCCAAGGCCGTCATGCTCAGCTTCGACGACGGTTATTCCAGCTTCTACACCCGCGTGATGCCGATTCTGCGTGCCTATAACTGGCCAGCAGTGCTCGCGCCGGTCGGCTCCTGGATCGATACGCCGCTGAACCAGCCGGTGGACTTCGCCGGTCTGCCACGGCCACGCGGCGAGTTCCTGACCTGGCAGCAGATCCGTGAAGTGTCGCGCTCCGGCCTGGTGGAAATCGCCGCCCACACCGACGCCAATCACAAGGGCATTCTGGCTAACCCCCAGGGCAACCTGGAACCGGCCGCCACCACGCGGCGCTTCGATCCGGCGACCAATCGCTATGAAACCGAGGCACAGTTCCAGGCGCGGATGCGGGCTGACGTGGTCGCGATCTCGAACAAGATTCGCGCCGTTACCGGCAAGGCGCCTCGGGTGTGGGTATGGCCCTATGGCGCCGCCGACGGCACCACGCTCGCGGTTGTGGACGAGCAGGGTTACAAGATGGCGCTCACGCTGGACGACGGCCTCGACGACTCGAACAAATTGATGAGCAGCCCGCGCTTTCTGGTTGCCTCCGATCCGGACGGCGAGCACTTCGCCAGCAGCATCGTTTCGGTGCAGGCCAAGGCGCCGATGCGCGTCGTGCATGTGGACCTGGACCACGTCTACGACCCCGACCCGGCGCAACAGGCGCGTAACCTCGATGTACTGGTACAGCGTGTAGTGGACATGGGCTCGCCGACAGTATTCCTGCAAGCTTACGCCGACCCCACGGGTGACGGCCTGGTGCGTTCGCTGTACTTCCCCAACCGCCATCTGCCGATGCGCGCCGACCTGTTCAACCGGGTCGCCTGGCAGTTGCATACCCGGGCTCGTGCCAGCGTTTTTGCGTGGATGCCGGTACTGAGTTTCGACCTCGATTCCAAGTTGCCTCGCGTGACACGTTGGGACCCGCAAACCGGCAAGGTGGGCACCGATCCGGATGATTACAAGCGCCTGTCGCCGTTCGATCCAAAAGTGCGGCAGATGATCGGCGAGATCTACCAGGACCTGGCGAGCTCCGGTAACAGTGGTATCGACGGCGTGCTGTACCACGACGATGCCAAGCTGAGCGACTTTGAAGACGCCAGCCCCGCAGCACTCAAGGCCTACGCCGCCCAGGGCCTGCCGGACAACATCGCCGCCCTGCGTGCCGACCCTGTCGTGATGCAGCGCTGGACCCGCTTCAAGAGCCGCTACCTGATCGACTTCACCAACGAGTTGACCGCCAAGTTCCGCGCCATCCGTGGCCCGCAGATACTGACGGCGCGCAATATCTTCGCCGAGCCGATGCTCAACCCCGGCAGCGAAGCCTGGTTCGCGCAGAACCTTGACGATTTCCTCCAGACCTACGACTGGACCGCGCCAATGGCCATGCCGCTGATGGAAGGCCAGGCATTGAATAACGCCGACGCCTGGCTGGAAAAACTGGTGGCCACGGTCAAGCGGCGCCCCGGCGCGCTGGAGCGCACCGTGTTCGAGCTGCAAGCCAAAGACTGGCGCACCGAGGCCGCGCCGGATATCAGCGGTGAGCAGCTGGCGCACTGGATGAGCGTGCTCAAGCGCCAGGGTGTCACGAGTTTCGGTTACTACCCGGACAACTTCCTGGAAAACTCCCCGGACCTGAAGACTGTGCGTCCGGCCCTTTCCAACCAATGGAACCCTTGACCATGTTCGACAGAATCCTGGCTTTATTCGTGCTGGCATTGGTATTGGGTGTGCCCCTGGGCTTGATCTTCCTGGTCACCGGGCAGTTCCTGATGGACTTTGTGTTTTTCTACCCGCTGTTCATGTCGGCATTGTGGATTGCAGGCGGTTTGTATTTCTGGCTGCACTGGGAGCGCCACTGGCCCTGGAAAGAGGACACGCCGGCGCCGACACTGGCTGGCAACCCGCTGATCTCGATCATCATCCCTTGCTACAACGAAGGGGAGAACGTCGCCGACACCATGGAGGCCGCGCTGGCCCAGGTGTACCCGAACATTGAAGTGATCGCCGTCAACGACGGTTCCTCGGATAACACCGCAGCCGTACTGGATGCCCTGGCCTTGCATCATCCACGCTTGCGCGTGCTGCACCTGGCGCAGAACCAGGGCAAGGCGGTGGCCTTGCGCATGGGCGCCGTTGCCGCGCGCAGCGAATACCTGGTGTGCATTGACGGCGATGCGCTGTTGGATAAAAACGCGGCTGCCTATTTGGTCGCGCCGATGCTCGACAACCCGCGCCTGGGCGCCGTGACCGGCAACCCACGCATCCGCACACGTTCAACCCTGATCGGCCGGGTGCAGGTCGGCGAGTTCTCTTCGATCATCGGCTTGATCAAGCGCACGCAACGGGTAATCGGTCGAATCTTCACGGTGTCCGGTGTAGTGGTGGCGTTCCGTAAAAAGGCGCTGGACCGCATCGACTACTGGAGCAACGACATGATCACCGAAGACATCGATGTCAGTTGGAAGCTGCAACTCGATCACTGGAGCATCTTCTACGAGCCCCGTGCCCTGTGCTGGATCCTCATGCCCGAAACCGTCGGCGGCCTGTGGAAACAGCGCCTGCGCTGGGCCCAGGGCGGCGCCGAAGTGCTGTTCAAGAACATCCGCGGCATTTGGCAATGGCGTCATCGCTACCTGTGGCCACTGCTGTTCGAATACTGCTTGTCCACCGGCTGGGCCTTCACCTTTTTGCTGTCGGTCATCTTCTGGGGCGTGGGCAAATTCATCCCGCTGCCACAAGCGATTACTGTCGAGTCGTTGATGCCGCCGGCGTTTACCGGGTTGGTGTTGGCGATGGTGTGCCTGTTGCAGTTTGCGGTGAGCATCCTGATTGACCGCCGCTACGAGAAAGACCTGTGGAAAACCCTGTTCTGGACGGTGTGGTACCCGATGGTGTTCTGGCTGGTCAGCCTGTTTACCACCCTGGTCAGTTTTCCAAAAGTGCTGTTCAACCAGCACCAGAAGCGTGCGCGCTGGGTCAGCCCGGACCGTGGTATCAAACCGCTCGAAAATGAGGAGGCGTCATCATGAAACTGGTCAGAACCCGCCAACGTTCCGTGATGTGGGTCATCGATGCGCTGTTGACCCTGATGGCCTGGGCCGGCTTGATCTGGTTGTTGGCACGTGGGATTACCTCGATGCTCGATACCCATGGCGGTCCTCGATTCGAGGCGCCGATATTTGCCGCGCTCAATACCCTGCAAATCTACCTGTGGATCGCCCTGCTCAACGCCGTCATCCTGATCAGTTGGGCGCGCCACCAACAACGCCGAGGTCGCAAGTTTGCCCAGCGCCGGGCCGAGGCCAAGGCGCTTACTGACAAAAACCTGAGCGAGAGCTTCAGTCTCGGCGAAGGTGACCTTGAGCAGCTGCGTCGGCCTGGGGTGTTGGTGATCCATAACGACGAGGAAGGCGGTGTCGCGCAGGTGAAATCCCATGTCTCCCGTGAGGTAGAAAAACCGGGGTTGATCCTGGTGCCAGGCAAGGATCAGAACAAAGGCGCCAGCTAAGAAGAACGCTGGAAAATCGTTCCCATGCAACGTGGGAACGATGTTGGTAAATACCGATAAGTGGGATCCAATTCACAAAACCTCCGAGAACTTTTCTGCCTTTTTCGGTACTAACTTATCTCGGTAAGAACTTGATGGCCAACTAGTGGCAACTATTAAGTTCTCCGACGAAATCGTCATCAATACAGCTGCCGCTTGTCGGAATATAACTTCCAGCAATAAGCCGTATGCCTGTTTGATAATTTTTAATTGTTAATAATCAACAGGTTGCGCGAGCATCTTGCACGCTTATTCAACGTGCTCGGTTCTTTAAGTGAGCGGAAATTCGATGTTAGTTTGCCGCCCTTTGATTTTCGACGGATTGAACATGTCTTTGTTATTACCACGGACTCGGTATCTGCTATGCACTTTCATGCTCGCTTATCTGAGCCTGAACAGCGCCACAGCCGCCCCTACGCCAGGGGATCAGGACCTGATTCGCGACCGCCAGAACCGCCTCTTGGAAGAGCAGCGTCGGCGCCTGGATGAACTCCAGGACTTGCCCGGCAAAGGCGATCAGTCCCAGGCCCCGGCCACACCCGCCGACACCCGTTGCTTCCCGATCAAAGACATCGAACTCAAGGGCGCCGACAGCCTCTCCGTCGGCGACCGCACCCTCCTGCTCAAACCTTATATCGGCCAGTGCCTGGGCGTTCCACAGCTCAATGAGCTGCTCAAGGTCATCACCGACTATTACATCGCCAAAGGCCATGTCACCAGTCGTGCCTATTTGCCGCAGCAGGACCTTTCCAGCGGTCACCTGCAGGTGCTGGTGGTGGAAGGCAAGCTCGAAGGCTTGAAGGGCGCGCAAGGCAGCAACCTGACCGACCGCGAGCTGGCCATGGCGTTTCCCGGCAACATCGGCGGAGCCCTCAACCTGCGGGAAATCGAGCAACTGGTCGACCAGCTCAGCCGTTTGCCCTCCAAGCAGGCGCAAATGGAGCTGACCCCTGGCAGCCAGATCGGCGGCAGTGAAGTACGGGTCAAGAACGTCCCGCAAAAGCCCTGGCGCGCCAGCCTGTCGCGCAACAACGACGGCCAGAAGAGCACCGGCGAACAACAATGGGGCGCCGGCCTGGAATGGGACAGCCCACTGGGCCTGGCCGATCAGCTGATTTTGCGCGGTGGCCACGACGCCATCAGCGACCATCAGAAAACCTCCAACAGCAGCATGTTCTATTACAACGTGCCGTGGGGCTGGTGGAATTTCAGTTACACCTACAGCGAGAGCGAATACCGCACCTTCCTCATGCTGGACGATTTGAAGGTCAAGCAGAACGGCGACAGCCAGAACCATCAACTGCGTGCCGAGCGGGTGATCCATCGTGACGAGGTGAGCAAGACGTCGGTCAACGTCGGCCTGACTCACCTGCGCACCAACAACTACCTGCTCGATTCGCGGCTGGCGACCAGCAGCAACCGCCTCAGCGAATTTCAGGTCGGCATCACCCACGGTCGACGCATCGGCAATGCCTTCGTCAACCTGGACGTGGGCATGCAAAACGGCATTGGCGCCTTTGACGCGCAAAGCGACCAGCAGGGGCGCGATGCCAACGGCAACCTCACGGCGACCCCGCGCTATCGCAAATACACCGCCACGATGAGCTACCTGCAGCCCTTTACTTTGTGGGGCGAGTCGCTGAGTTTTTCCAGCCTCGCCACCGGGCAGCGCAGTGAAGACGTGCTGTACCCGGCGCAACGCATGAGCCTGGGTGGTTCTTACTCGGTGCGCGGCTTCAAGGACCAGCAACTGAACGGCGACAGCGGTGGTTACTGGCGCAACGAAGTGCGCTGGGCGCGCCCGGTCACCCTCGACTGGATGCGCCCGGCCTTCGCCGAATACGGCGCCAGCGTCGGTTATGACCAGGGCGTAATCAGCAACGATCGCTACAACGACGACGAGCATGGTCGCGTCTCGAGTAACTCTTTGGAGTTGTTCGCGCGCGGTAAAAACGTCAGCGCCAGCGTGACCGTTGCCCATTCCCTGGAGCGACCTGGCGTGGTGACCGAGCGCGAAGCGCCGATCTATTTCCGCCTGGATTTCTTCCTGTAATCAACACCGCTGCCTTGAGATTTTGAATATGGATGCTCGCCCTGCTACCGCCCTGAAAAGCCTGACCCAACGCGGCCTGGCACTGATCCTGGCCAACGCGCTGTTCTGGCAGCCGCTGCTGGCCCAGGCCGACGGCATCGCGGTCAGCGGCCCGGGCACTACGCTCGGCCAGGCAGGCAACGGCGTGCCGGTGGTGAACATCGCCACGCCCAATGGCAGCGGCCTGTCCCATAACCAGTTCAAGGACTACAACGTCGGCCCCAATGGCGTGATTCTCAACAACGCCACGGGCGCGGTGCAGAGCACCCAACTGGGCGGGATCATTGTCGGCAACCCGAACCTCAAGGGTGGCGCGGCGAACGTCATCCTCAACGAAGTCAACGGCGGCAGCCCCAGCCAGTTGCGCGGCTACACCGAAGTGGCGGGGCAGTCGGCCAAAGTCATCGTGGCCAACCCTTACGGCATCAGTTGCAACGGCTGTGGGTTCATCAACACGCCCAATGTCACCCTGACCACGGGTAAACCGGTCATCGACAAAGTCGGTCGCCTGGACCATTACCAGGTCGATGGGGGCGCGGTGACCATCGACGGCCAGGGCTTGAATGCCAGCAACGTCGACCGTTTCGAGATCATCACCCGCACCGCCAAGATCAATGCAAAGATCAACGCGCGTCAGCTCACCGTGATTGCCGGGCGCAACGACGTCGATGCCCAAAGCTTGAACACCACCACGCGCGCCGACGACGGCAGCGCCAAGCCGGAACTGGCCATCGACTCCTCGGCCCTGGGCGGCATGTACGCCGGCGCCATCAAGCTGGTGGGCACTGAAGCCGGCGTGGGCGTGAAGCTCGACGGCACCTTGGCCGCCAGTGGCGGCGATATTCAACTCGACGCCAACGGCCACTTGAGCATGGCCCAGGCGGCCGCCAGCGGCGCGATTGATATCAAGGCCGCGAGCCTGGAGACCAAGGGCGCGGTCTACGCCGGCACCCGCCTCAAGGCGCAGACGACCAAGGGCACGCTGAAAAACAGCAAGACCCTCGCCGCGCGCGACAGCATCACCCTGGCCAGCAACGGCCAACTGACCAACACCGGCATCATCGAAGCTGGGGTCAACGCCGACAACACCCGCAACGCCGTTGGCGACGTCACGCTCGACAGCCAGAACATCAGCAACACCGGCACGGTGATCGCCAATCGCACCCTCACCGCCACCGCCACCCACGTGGATAACCAGGGCGGCACACTGAGCGCCAGGCAGGCGCTGAACATCACCGCCGACAGCGTCGATAACCGCAACAAAGGCCAACTGCTCAGCGACGGTGCGCAAACCCTCACTGTCAGCGGCCTGCTGGACAACAGCCAGGGCGGCATCATCGACAGCACCGGCGCGTTTACCCTGCACGGCAACCGCCTCGACAACAGCGCCGGCAGCCTCACCGGTGGCGGCTCGATCACCCTGGACCTGCTCGGCGACCTGATCAACCGCAACGGCAAGCTGGCGAGTGTCGGGCCGCTGCTGGTGCAACGCGCCGCCCACATCGACAACCAGGGCGGCAAGCTCGCCAGCCAGGGCCTGCTGACGCTGTTCGCCAACAGCATCGATAACCAGAACAAAGGCACCCTGGCCGCCAACGGCGGGGTGGCAATCACCACGACAGGCCTGCTGCAGAATGGCGCCGACGGCTTGATCCACAGCGAGCAGGGCGGCCTGAACATCACCGCCGGTACGCTCGATAACAACGGTGGGCGCATCGCCGCCAAAGCCGGTAATGCAGTGGTTGACGCGATCAACTTCAATAACGGCAACGGCACACTGTTCGCCGGCAGCGCTGTGAGTCTTACCGGCTTGAATGTCGACAACGGCGGCGAGATCGCCGGCAACCGCATCGACGTCAACCTGGACGGCGCCCTGACCAACCGTGGCCTGATCGAAAGCGCCACGGCCCTTGATGTCGACACCGTCGGCCTGAACAACAGCGGCCAGATGCGTGCCCTGGGCACCGCAGGCAAAACCCGCTACGCCATCGGTGGCCTGCTGAACAACAGCGGCAGCCTGGAAACCGCCAGCGACCAATTGAGCCTCGCGGCAAACACCTTCCAGAACACCGGCGGCAAGGTGTTGCACGTGGGTACCGGTACGCTCGACCTGAGCGGCATCAGCCTGGATGACGTCGGCGGCAGCCTGGTCACCAACGGCGACCTGACCCTCGACAAAACCGACTGGACCAACAGCACCGCGATCCAGGCCGGGCGCCTGACCGTCAACGTCGACAACCTGAAACAGACCGCCACCGGCCAATTGCTCGGCACGCGTAGCCTGGTCGGCAAAGGCCTGGACTGGAGCGTCGGCGGCGCCGTCGCCAGCCAGGGCAGCGTCGACCTGACCGTGGACAACCTGCTCAATGACCACGGTTTGATCTTCAGCGGCGGCGACATGAATCTGCGCGTGGACCGCCTGAAAAACCTCGGTGCCACGATTTACGCCATGGGCAACCTGCGCGTCGACCGCGATGGGCAGGGCGCGGCCGCCACCAGCATCATCAACAGTTCGGGCACGATCGAAAGCGAGCGCAACCTTATCCTGGCCGCCAGCACGATCGACAACATCCGCACCGTGCTCAACACCCACTCCGGCATCTACACCGCCTCTATTACCCCCACGGCCTGTATCGAGGGCGTGACCGGTGGCGACTGCGACGGCGGCAAACAGAACCGTCCGTTCCAGATCAGCGTGCGTGACCACTTTATTGTCAGCGACGCCACGCCCGCTTCCAGCATCACCTCGAGCGGCGACATGCTGTTGAGCGGCGGCAACCTGCTCAACAGCAGCAGTAGCATTGCCGCCGGCGGCGCCATGACCGTGCGTGTCAACCAACTGAGCAACGTCGGCCTGGTGACCCACGACACCCAGTACGACCGTATCTTTACCTCGGCGCGTGAGCGCAAGCCGGGCGGCTGGTACCGCGAGGCGGCGGCGTTCACCCAGCGCTATGCGGCGGGGCAGAACATGGACGGTGTCGAAGCCGGCCTGGCCTCGTTCATCGGCAAGATGGAAAGCGAAAAGACCGCCCTGCGCAAAACCACCCAATTGATGGTGCCGGACCAAAGCTACGCCGCCGTGATCCAGGCCGGCGGCGCCGTTGACCTGAAGGCCCAGGACGGCATCGATAACAGTGTCGTAAACCGCGGCTACACCTACGTCGGCAGTGGTGCCAACACCACCAAGCCGGGCTTCTCGACCGAGGTGAAACTCAACGCGCAGCTGCCGCCGGACCTCGCCCAGCAACAGGTCAACCCACTGGGCCTGCCGGGCTTCGACCTGCCCACCGGGCCAAACGGCCTGTTCCACCTCAACGACGGCAAAGGTGCGACCGGCCTGCCCACCAGCCAGTTCGCGGCCAGCCCGCACAAATACCTGATCGAAACCAACCCGCTGTTTACCGACATGCGTCAGTTCCTGGGCTCGGACTACATGCTGACCCGGCTCGGCTACGACCCCGAGACGGCACAACGTCGTCTCGGTGATGGCTTCTACGAACAGCGCCTGATCCAGCAAGCCGTCCTCGCACGCACCGGCCAGCGTTTCATCGACGGCCAGACCAGCGACGCCGACCTGTTCAAGCACCTGATGGACAACGCCATCAGCAGCAAAACCGCGCTCAACCTGTCAGTGGGCGTCAGCCTCACCGCCGAACAGGTCGCGGCCCTGACCCACGACATCGTGTGGCTGGAAAACACCACCGTCGCCGGCCAACAAGTGCTGGTGCCGGTGCTGTACCTGGCCCAGGCAAACAACCGCCTGGCGCCCAATGGCGCGCTGATTTCCGGCAGTGACGTGAGCCTGATCACTGGCCGCAACCTCAATAACGCCGGCACCCTGCGCGCCACCGGCAGCCTGCTGGCCAACGTCGGCGGCAACCTCGCCAACAGCGGTTTGATGCAAGCCGGCGGTCGCCTCGACGTGCTGGCCGGCAACACCCTGAGCAACCGTGCGGGCGGTGTGATCAGCGCGGGCAACGTCAACCTCGCGGCGGGCGCCGACCTGCTCAATGAACGCAGCGTCACTACCCACGAAAGCGCCAGCAGCTACCGCACCGAACGCAGCGACTTCGTCGACAGCGCCGCGCGCATCGAATCGGCCAACGATCTGGCGCTGAAAGCCGGGGGCAACATCAACAACATCGGCGGCGTGCTCAAGAGCGGCGCCGACATGGCCGTCCAGGCCAAAGGCGACGTCAACATCACCGCCTCAAAGAGCCTCGACAGCGGCGCCATCGGCACCCGTTCGAACTTCACCACCATCGCCCAGCAAGGCTCAGTGGTGGAAGCCGGCCGCGACCTGCACGTGATCGCCGGGCGCGACATCAGCGCCGTGGCCAGCCAGGTCAATGCCAAACGCGACGTCAACCTGATTGCCACCCGCGACCTCAACGCCATCGCGGCAGCCAACGAACAGCATTCGACCTACAACTCGAAAAAGATCAAAAGCATCGAAGACCACGTGCAGCAAGTGTCCAGCGTGATCAAGGCCGGCGGCGACGCCACCCTGAGCGCCGGGCAGAACCTGCAACTAGTGGCCAGCCAGGTCAACGCCGGCAACGAGGCGTACCTGGTCTCCGGCAAAAACCTCGAGCTCAAAGCCGCTGCAAACCAGGACTACAGCTTCTACAGCAAGACCAAGAAAACCTCGCAGGGTAAGAAATTCCGCCTCGATGAAACCGACGCCGTGAACAACGTCGGCAGCCTCGTCAGCGCGGGCACAAACAGCACCGTCGTGGCCGGTGAAAACCTGTTGCTGGCTGGCAGCTCAGTCACAGCCGAAAAAGGTGCGACGCAATTGGTCGCGGGCCAGGATGTGAGCATTCTCGCCGTCAGCAACTCAGACAGTGCCCGCCACGAACGCAAGGAAAGCAAAAGCAGCTGGGGCGGCCTCAAGTCGAGCAAAGTCCAGGACAAAGTCGACGAAAAACGCACCACCGCCCTGGGCAGCATGGTCTCCGGCGAAACCGTCACCGTCGCCGCCAAGCGTGATGCCACTGTCACCGGTTCCAACCTGGTCAGTACCGGCGACCTCGCCGTACAAGCCGGCCGCGACCTGACCATAGACGCTGCGCAAAACACCTTCGCCCGCACCGACATGCACAAGGAGAAAAACCGCGACCTCACCGGCGTGCTGACCGGCAACAAGCTCGGTCTGGACGACATGACCGGCAACCAGAAGCTCTACATCAACAGCTCCAAGCACAACGGCACCGCCAATGAAATGACCTTGACCGGCAGCACGATTGGCTCGAGTGCGGGCAATGTGTCGTTGACGGCGGGGCGTGAGTTGAAGGTGGTGGCCAGTGATTTGGTGAGCACCAAGAACATGGAGTTGAGCGGGGCGAATGTCACCGTTACTTCGGGGATGGAGACGGCCAGTCAGACCAGTAAGGACAGTTCCAAGAGTTTGGCGGTAGGGCGGGTAATTGCGGGCTCGGTGGTGGACACCGCCACCAGCATGCGCGACGCCGTCAAAGCGGCCCGTAGTGCTGATGACCCACGCCTCAAGGCCGTCAAAATCGCCCAGGCAGCCCTCGCCGCCTACAACCTGAACGGCCAGGCTTCGGACGCCAATGCGCAAAGCTCCGGTTTCAAAAACAAAACCGGCGGCACGCCCGGCAACGGTTCGCTGATCAAAATCGGTACCGAACTGGCCAATAACCGCAGCAAGAACAGCAGCGAATTCAACAGCGCCACCGCCAAGCAGAGCACGCTCAACGCAGGGCAAGATTTGTCGATCGTCGCCACGGGCGCGGCGGCGGGGACTCAGGGTGATATCCAGATCATCGGCAGCCGCTTGAAAGCCGCCAACACCTTGTTGTTAGCCAAAAACGATGTGTTGATGCAAAGCGCACAGAACACCACCGACCGCAAAAACGAAGGATCGAAAACTAAAACCGCCATCGGCGCCAGCTTCAATATTGGCGAGCAAAATGGCTTCACCCTCGACCTCGGTGCGCAGGGTGCCAGGAACAATGGCAACGGTAACTCCGTTACTCAAGTCAACAGCACCCTCGATACCGGCAGCCTGTTGTTGCAAAGCGGTGGCGATACCACCCTCAAAGGTGCCCAGGTTCGCGCGGACAGGATCAAGGCGGATATTGGCGGCAACCTCACTATCATCTCCCTCCAGGACACCGAGTCGTCGCGCAGCAAACAGAACAGCGCAGGCTTTGGCGCGAGCATCTGCGTGCCACCGTTCTGCTACGGCTCCACCGTCGCGGCCTCGGCGAACCTTGCCGCCGCCAAGATGAACAGCGACTACAAGGGCGTGACTGATCAGAGCGGCTTGTATGCGGGCACGGGCGGCTACGACATCAATGTCGGCAAGACCACCACCCTGCAAGGCGCGGTGATTGCCAGCGAAGCCAGCGCTGAAAAGAACCGCCTCAGCACGGATCGGCTGATCGTCAGCGATATCAAGAATGTCAGCGAGATCAAGAGCCAGTCGGCGAGCATCTCGGTCTCCACCAGCAGCGGTGGTGGCACCTCGCCGGGCGGCGCCATCCCGATAGCACTCAAGGATAAAGATCACAGTTACACCCGTAGCGCGGTCAGCGACGGCACGATTGTGGTGCGCAATGCCGAAGGCGCCAATGATCTGGTGGGGCTGAACCGCGACACTGCCAATGCCAATCAGAAGCTCGACCGGCCTGATGAAAAGGCCATGCAGGAACGTATCGACCTGATCCAAAGCTCGGCGCAACTGGCCAGTGGGGTGATCAGTGCGGTAGGGAAGGCGAAGGCGGATGAGGCGAAAGCACTGGCCGATAAAGCCAAAACCCAGACCGAAACCGGTTCGCCGGACGCCGCTGGGACGGTACTCGCAGCGAATGCCGCTTATGCGGAAGCCAAGCGCTGGCAGGTTGGTGGCGACAAGAAGTTAATGGCTGACATTGCTACCGGGTTGATAGCAGCAGGGCTGGGTGGTGCGCCTGTCGGAACGACGGTTGGCATCGTTGCCAACACGGCCTCCAGCGATATCTTCAACAAAATTGGTGATTACGCCCACTCACGTGCGACTGATCCGAAAGCAGATGCGGCCACTCGGGCAGCTTGGGCTGAAGGCGGTGCGGCGCGTGTGATGTTGCATGCGCTGGCGGGCGCGGCTATGGGGTTGTCCAGTGGCAGTGTGCAGAGCAGCGCGTTGGGCGCGGGGGCTTCTGCGGCGCTGATGCCTTCCATTGAGCAAGTCCTCGCCGATGGGAGAATGAACGAAGCTGACCGAAAAAATGTGGTTTCGTTAATTGCAGCGGGGTTGGGTTCTACTCTCGGATCTGGAAGAGGTAGCCAGGGTGCGGTAGTTGCGGCTGGTACCGCGGTCGGCGTAGAAAAGTACAACCGGCAGTTGCACCCGGATGAGATCAAATTTGCGCTTGAGACCGATCGCGTCAAACGCTACGCGAGCGAAAAGGGCATTACGGATGATCAAGCCCGCACTGAACTGCTGCGTACAGCAGCGGCAATGGTCGACCGAGGCTGGAACAATGTCCTGGCCGTCAGCGATGGCAACACGGCAGAGGCAGCTAACTTTCTACGAACAGAGCTTTCCGAGTCGAAAAACACGAATCTGTTTCACGTCACCCTTGCTGATTACAACAATGAGACGCTGGGATTGAAGCGGTTGTTGGGGGACCGTGCTTTAGTCACGTCCGTGGTCGAGCATTTGCAATTGGTCGACCCATACAAGTTCAGGCGTGATCCCAACAATCAGGCTGCGATTCTGAACGCCAAGGGCGAGGGCAGTGCAGAGGGGTTCGTCAGCGCGGTAGAGTTCATCATGAGCCGCACATCGAAGTCTGCCCTGTGGGTCATGGATACGATCAATTGTCCCAGCTGTGGGGGGCGGCAGTTCATTGCAGGGCTCGAGGCTCTTCAGAACGCACCGGAAGCGATCGGGTTAAAAGGCGCGGTCGACACGTTACATATAATGCAAGGTTACGGGCTTGATGTGGTCCGGCAAAATGAGGCGCTCGCCACCTCGGCAGGCGTGGAGCTTGGTCTTGGAGGCGCTGGGCTTGTCGGGGCGGGCAGAGCCACGAACAGGCTGACCGGTGAGCTCGCGGAGGCGGTCGGCAAACGTTTTAACTTAGTCATCAATGAAGCCGCCGAACAGGCATTGATCAAGAGCGGAGGGCTGTTTGGTCGTGATGGCAAGCCTGTCATGGACCTTAGTGTGCTTACCCGGGAGCAAAAAGGCGTCATGGGTGATCTGTTCGGAGGCGATTCAGTTCAGAAAATTGTTCCCGACGGGCAAAAATTGGCGCGCGTCCCGGGTAATGGTGAAACGGGAGTGGACGATCTTTATAAGGTTAATCGTCCAGATGTTGACTTCGTCGTCATTGAGTACAAGTTTGTTGGCGACAACAAGAAGTCGGGGGCCTCGGGGCTAGGCAATACGTTGGATGGCAAGCAAGGTTCTACCGCATGGACTCTGGGTGGCGATCGCCTGGAGCGGGCAGTAGGGCAGGATCAGAGCCTGGATGTACAGGCAGCCGTGCGGATGAACCGCACCGAAACGTGGGTCGTAAGAACCCGGCCTGATGGTTCCACAGAAGTCGAGGTATTGGATGCGCTTGGCAAGGTCAAACCCACTGACACCTCTAAAATATTACCTTCCAAAAACCTGAATGGGGTTCTTCCATGATTCGCGCACCTTTGGGAGATAAACAGTATTGGGACATGCGTCAGGTAAAAGACCTGCAATGGATTGAGACGACCAGCCAAATGCTGGCAGAGCCATCTCCCAATCCCGAGTACGAACCGCAATTTGCATTCGATTTTGCGAAGCATAATTTGCGTGCAGCTATAAGGGTTTACTCAAGTGGCGGCCATGTGGCTGAGATGCAGACCTACTTTCCCCGGCTTTTGGACGCATGGGAACTCTCCAATGCTGCCTCCGACAAGATCTGTGCAGAAAACAATCTGCAGACCTGCCGAGACTGGACCTTTGAATTGGCGGATCTTAACCACTATATCTGGTGTTTCTGGTTAGTGAGCCTGGGGCTGGCGCTTGAGATTCCAGATGACCCGTGGCGCCGATTGGTTATTTTAATCGGCGAGGGTGGGCGGGACGTTCTGCTGGATCGAATCATTGCATCCCGCCAACCGGGGCGCGTGATTGGGGTTCAACTGCTGCATGTCAAACCCTACGCGAGACTGCTCAAGGCTATCGACGCGCCTCAGGCGAAACAAGCAGCGCTGTTGCGGGAGTTTGTAGAGCACTGGTACCTGGAGCTGAACCGGCGCGGTAAACATCAGCCCTGGTGGTACCTCTATGGTGACCCGGTTAAACACCCGCTTGAGATGGGCAGCTACTTCGGGCGTTGGTGCTTTGAGGCTGTTGCGGCGGTCAAAGCGTTCTCAATGGATGACAGAGCTTGTATCGGCCATGAACACTATCCCGGCGAACTGCTTCACCCCAGTGATGCCGTTTTTCCAGAGTTGGCTCAAGCAAAGAAAACGGGATGGCTCACCAAGTTGTTTGGAAGGGCAAATAAGTAGTTCTTGGCCGGCAATGGTAACTACTACGCATTGACCGAGGATAGAGCGAAGCGAATTGTTTCGCCTAATCAGTCCGCCTGAATTGAACGGGAATCGGGGTCAGACCACGTTTTCAGCGAAATCCATACAAGGGTTTAACTTTTTTGTGATGTTTCATTAACGTATATAACGGTTTTCGCTATTTATAACGACTTATGCTATTTAAAAATTTGATTTATTTTTTGAAATAATTATATTTCTTTGCTTTTGTTACGGGCGACTAAGCTGATCTCTTTCAGAAATCAGGGGGTTGTTATGGCTCGTCGTCCTCGGTTGTTGGTACCAGGTCTTCCGCTGCACATTATTCAGCGCGGAAATAATCGTTCGGTTTGTTTCTATTCAGAAGATGATTATATTTTTTATATCCGCCGCTTAACGCTCTTGTCGGAAACGCATGGCTGCAAAATTCACGCGTGGTGTCTCATGACGAATCACGTGCATTTATTACTGACTCCAACTACCCCTCTAAGTGCTTGTTCGTTAATGAAAGAGCTTGGTCAGCGTTATGTTCAAAATATAAATCGTGCTTATCAACGAACAGGAACTCTGTGGGAAGGTCGTTATCGTTCTTGTTTGGTGCAGCACGAAAGCTATTTGATGGCCTGTTATCGCTATATAGAAATGAATCCCGTCAGAGCGGGAATGGTGGATCATCCCGCTGAATATCGTTGGACGAGCTACCGAGCAAATGCACAGCTGGAACCTTCAGCACTTATAACGCCTCATGATTGTTATAAAGAATTGGGTGGTAATGTCGATCAGAGGGCTGAGGCGTATCGTCGTCTTTTCAAGGATGAGCTTGAGCAAGAAGTAATCGACCAATTCAGAGATGCTACAAATGGAAATTACGTATTCGGAACGGGAAGGTTTGCGTCGCAGATAGCACAAGCTTTGGGCAAGCGAACCGTTAGAGGATTCGCTGGCCGCCCAAAGCAATGACTTTCAAACGTCAATGGTTGTCTGACCCCTATTTTCTAGATATACCAAAGGGAATACTTATTAATGGTCATGCAGTCTTTTATAGCAAATCCTGGTTCCGTGCAAAAAAATGCGCGATAGAACCAATGAGTGAGTCCACGGCACGGGCCGAGCATCAGGCAGGTAAGTCATATACCGCTCTAATTGGGTCGGAATCAACGCCTTCTTGTTTTGTTGAAATGTTGATAGATAAGGGTATGGTTGGCGTCGGTTTTCTTGACGATAAAGGCCATGAGTATCTGACCTATCAATTTCACTACTTAGACGAAAGCCAACTTTTTCTCTCGATGGCAACCCACCGTGAATTCGAGGGGGGCAAGGTCGCTTTTGGAACAACTTATATATTTGGACGGCAGGGTGGTCTTGTCGTTATGCGTGAGAGGATGATTCCCTATACGGTTGAAGATGCTCAATCAACCTTTGAACCGGCAGGGAGCTACGAAGTTGCACCGAAATTTGGTGATTATTCAAGTGTAATAAATATTAATCGGTGAGGGGGGTGGTTGATTTAGGAAGTAAACGTGACGGATTTATTTAATGTGGGGGGATCGGGGTCAGGCCACGTTTTTAGCGAAACCCATATAAATTTAACGTTAATGGTGGTCTGACCCCTATTTCCATGCTGGCGAAACGCTGGATAGGCTGCTGGACCGACGCGCTGCCGGATTTGCGGCATTTTCAAGGTGTCTGTTGCGGATGTCAGTGTCGGCGGCTCCTCACCCATAAGCCTTACACCGTTCTTTTCAAGGAAGATTCATGAAACCCGTAAAACTCTCCCTGCAAGCTTTCCTGATGTCCTGCCTGTTGGCCGGTTGGGGGCTTGTCTACGTGGGCCGTATCAAGTGGGCCATTTGGGTTGCCGCGCTGTTGTACGGCGGTGTGGTGCTGCTCGGCGTGTTCGGTCTGAGCGCCTCGCCCATCGGGCTGTACGTGTTGTTCGGCTGGATTATCGCGGTCAAGCTCAGCTCGGCAATCGTATCGGCAGTGTTGGCCCGTCGTTACAAAGGCCCGGCGGGCGTGCCGCGCAAACGGTTCCACGCGCTATACGTCGGCGTGTTGATCGTGATCACGTTTATTCTGTTGGAGGTCCTGCGGGGGCCGCTGATGGGGTTCAAGAACTACTACATTCCGACCGGTTCGATGGCGCCGACGGTGTCCGTGGGCGACTACATTGTGGCCGACCTCAAGGCCGGTGCGCCGAAGGTCGGCGATATCGTGGTGTACCGTTGGAACGGCACTGAGGCGATCAAGCGCGTGGCGGGTGTCGGGGGAGATACGTTGGCCATCGTCAACGGCGAACTGATCCGCAACGGTGAAAACCTCGGCCTGTTTCATGCGCCGGCAGACCGTGTGAATGGGCCGGCGTCGATGGACTTGGCTCCGCTCAAGGTCGAGCCAGGGCACGTCTACCTGCTGGGTGACAACCGCAATAACAGCAATGACAGCCGCTTTATGGGGCAGGTGGCCGTTGAAGAGGTGGTCGGTAAGGTCACCGGCATCTGGTTTTCCAAAGAGCGGGCACGCATCGGTACGACGTTCCCGTGAATGCTCAAATGCGCTCGTCGCGCTTTTTCAGCATCGGGTGTCGGGTTGCCCAGTGGCTGTGCCTGTTGGTGATGTTCGCCAGCGCCACGGTATTCATGCTGGCCTGGGCCTACTTCGATCCTGGTTCGACGCCGTTGGGCGTGGCAGTCGCAGGCTTCGTGTGGTGCGGCATTGGGCTGTTGTTCGCGTTCGTGTTTGAGCGGTCGCGCACAACCGCAGCAACGCTTCGATTCATGCTGACTCGGATGGCTGCGATCCTGGTGCTCGCGGCCACGGCGGCCTACTTGCTCGGTCTGCTATGGGTTGAGCCTGGGCGCGATGCCTTGGACGCTCTGTTGGAAAGGGCGTCCTGTGAAAAGTACGGCGGCACAATTGAAAAAGGCTGGGAGCGCAATTGCCCCCACCCGGAATAGACGCAATCACTTTGAAGTTGGAGTAATCCTGTATGGACGCAAATAGCACCCATAAACGCCCGACAATCCTGGCCAGCATTGGCCGTCGCCTGGCCGCACGCATGATCGACTGCGCCATCGCGGTGCTGATTTTTTTCATCGTCAAATATGTCGCAGAGGCGTTGTTTGCCTATGTCCCTGGGGTGACGCCCAAGGCCGGTTTCCTCTGCGCGTTTTTTGCGGGCTTTGCCTACTTCCTGCTGGCCGATGCACTCCCCAACGGCCAGAGCCTGGGCAAGCGCCTGCTGAGCATTGCCACGGTTGACCGCAAGACCCTCAAGGGTTGCAGCGTTTCCCAGTCGTTCACGCGTAACTCCGGTGCACTGGTGGTCATCGATTGGGTGTGGATACTCATGGAATCGAGGACACGCCTGGGCGACATGTTCGCCAAGACCATCGTGATCCAGACCGGTAACCTGACGAGCGTTCGCAGCCTGGCGGATATTTATGACAAAGGCAGGGGATAAGCACGTTATGAACGATTCAGCATCGGCGGCAGAAACCTGGAACCTCGCCAGCCCGTTCAGGCGGCTGCTCGGCTATGTCGTCGATATGGCCGTGGTGTTTTTCCTGCTGTTTTTGATCCGCAACCTGGACTACGTGTATCTGTCTTTGCACTCAGTGGTGGGCCCGCTGTTTTTTGATGGCATCCGCTATGTGCTGATGTTTTTAGCCTTCGCGTACTTTCTGTTTTGCGATGCCTTGCCCAAAGGCCAGAGCCTGGGTAAGCGGGTGTGCCGCACGGCGGTGGTGGGTTACCCGTATCCAACGAAGTGCACGCTGTTTCAATCGTTTCTGCGTAATGTTCCGAAGCTGCTGTTCAGTATGCTGGACGGTCTTTTTGTGCTGTTCGGGTTGCGCCGTCGATTGGGCGACATGTTGGCCAAGACGATTGTGATCAACACTTGAGCAGAGCGGCCTAACTCCTTGCCGTCCTTGTCCTTGAACACCGTTTCGAGGGTAAAAATGTTCTTCGCAGTGGTAGGGGATGATGCAGAACGTGAATGCATTTTTTATTTGATCGATGCAGGCTAATAGCCATCATTGTTTTTGTTTTGCTGACAACGTCTTAGGACATTTCTCCACGGACTTGGGCGTGAGTGCCAGTAAAACGGCGCAGCGCGGGCGTCAAAACAACTTGAGAACGGCTTTTAACTCCGTAAAATGCCGCGATTGTTTAAAGCACGATACTTTTCAGGGACGAATTCAGACATGCGCCTGTTTGCCGTATTTCTTGCGGCCTGCCTCATGGCGGGCTGTGCTTCCAAGCCGGATTACTACATCTCACCGACGCCGGTTACCATCCCCAAGACTGCAACTTACTGGCTCGACACCTTCGATGTTGAGGTGGTGGGCAAGAACGAACGCTTCCTGTCGGATGACAAAGTGCGCCAGCAACTCGGTGTCGATCTGATCGACCGCCTGCTCAAGGCCAAGCGCTACGCCAGCAGCAAGGACAAGGCCGACTACCTGCTGGATGTGAATGTCATCTATACCCGGCGCATACAAGACACCCAAGGCGGTTTCATGACGGCCATCGTCGATGACAAGACCATCCTCGCCAGTGTCGACTTCAACTACCTCGTCAAGATCAAGAAAGCCGGCGCCGAGGTGCTGCATTTCTCTCAGGCTCGCCAAGGGCTGATGCCAGGCGGGTACAAGGGCGACTGGCAGAACATGAAAACGATGGCCGGGGTGCTGACCAACTCTGGCAACTCCAGCGTCGAGACTTTCTACACCGGATTATTGAGCCGATTCATCGTTGACGACCTGCGCGACATTCCGTCCCGCTAGCGTTAGCCGCCGCACCCGATTTCCCACTTAGGAGCACCCTGTGAACACACTGTCCAAAATCCTGCTGTCCGGCCTCACCGCCGCAGCGCTGCTGACCGTGGCCGGTTGCGCCACCGAGAGCAACCGCGCGCTGCCGGTGGAACAAGTCGCCAGCGCCAACGTTGCCTATTCCGGCGTGCGTGTACCGATTGCCGTGGGCAAGTTCGACAACCGCTCCAGCTACATGCGCGGCATCTTCTCCGACGGCGTCGACCGCCTCGGTGGCCAAGCCAAGACCATCCTGATCACCCACTTGCAGCAGACCAACCGCTTCAGCGTGCTGGACCGCGACAACATGGGCGAAATCTCCCAGGAAGCCGCGATCAAAGGTACCGCGCAGAAGCTCAAGGGCGCTGATTACGTGGTGACCGGCGATGTGACCGAGTTCGGCCGCAAAGAAACCGGCGACCGCCAGCTGTTCGGCATCCTCGGCCGAGGCAAGACCCAGGTGGCCTACGCCAAAGTCGCGCTGAATATCGTCAACATCAGCACCTCCGAAGTGGTGTATTCCACCCAGGGCGCCGGTGAATACGCGCTGTCCAACCGTGAAGTCGTCGGCTTCGGCGGCACCGCCAGCTACGACTCCACCCTCAATGGCAAGGTCCTCGACCTGGCCATGCGCGAAGCGATCAATCGCCTTGTCGACGGCATCAACGCCGGCGCCTGGAACCCACGCAACTGATCAGCAGCACCTCAAGGAGCAGTACACGGATGAGCAAGGCAGTTAAGTTGGCGCTGATGCTGACAGCAGTTGCGGCGGTTGCCGGGTGCCAGACGGCGCCCCAGCCCCTGTATCAATGGGAAAGCTACCAGCCGCAGGTTTACGAGTACTTCAAGGGCGAGCCCAAGGAAGCGCAGGTCGAGGCGTTGGAGCGGGATCTGCAGAAGATCAACGCCAGCGGCCGCAAGGCCCCGCCGGGTTACCATGCCCACTTGGGCATGCTGTACCTGAGCATGGGCAAGGATGACCAGATGGTGCAGGAATTCCGCACCGAGAAGGCGTTGTTCCCTGAGTCCGCCACCTACATGGATTTCCTGCTGAAAAACGCCAAGACCGGAGTCGCCACTAAATGAGCCTGTTAAAACTCACTGGCGCCCTGCTGGCCCTGGCTTTGCTCGGCGGTTGCGCGGCCCCCAAGACGATTGATTACACGGCGTACAAACAGTCGCGACCCAAGTCGATCCTGGTACTGCCGCCGATCAATGAATCGCCGGAAGTGCAGGCGTCCTACAGCCTGGTTTCGCAAGTGACCTACCCGCTGGCCGAAGCCGGTTACTACGTGTTGCCGATCGCCCTGGTGGACGAAACCTTCCGCCAGAACGGCCTGACCACCGCCAACGATATCCAGGGCGTGGCACCGGCCAAGCTGCATGACATCTTTGGTGCGGACGCGGCGCTGTACATCACCGTTACCAATTACGGCACCAAGTACATGCTGATCTCCAGCGACACCTCCGTCACGGCCTCGGCCAAACTGGTCGACCTGCGCACCGGCACCACCCTGTGGACCGGCTCTGCGCATGCTTCCAGCGAGGAAGGCAACAACAACGGCGGCGGCCTGGTCGGCATGCTGATCACCGCGGCGGTCAAACAGGTGATCAACAGCTCCACCGATGCGGCGCACCCGATTGCCGGTATCACCAGTGCGCGGTTGTTGTCGCCAGGGCAGCGCGCGGGGATCCTGTACGGTCCGCGTAACCCCAAGTACGGCACGGACTGATCCCCAGGTTCTGTGCACACCACACATCCACTGTGGGCACCGGCCCATGTGGGAGCTGGCTAGCCTGCGATAGCATCACCTCGGTCTAACTGAAAAACCGAGGCGCCTGCATCGCAGGCAAGCCAGCTCCCACACAAAGCCTGCTCCCACAGTAGATGGGTGGTGTTATTCCGAATCAGGTTTAACCCGAACCCTCCACACCTTGCGTCTGACCTTGTGAACGGATCATTCATTCACGAGGTTCAGCCCATGTCCCGTCCTCTGCTCTTCCTGCGTCCTACTGCCCAGGGCTTCGCCGTTACTCTGCTGGTAACGCTGGCCGGCTGCGGGCTGTCTTCATCCCCTGAACTGGCCAAGCCGGCTGAACCCGTCGCCGAACTGCAACGCGTGCAAGTCCAAGGCGCCGCGGTCAAAAAAATGGCCATGCCTGCGCCCATGCTGATGCGTGAGACGGCCACCCTGGAGTACCGCAGCGAGCCCCGCGAGCAATACGAAAACCTGCCGGACAACCCGGTGCATCGTGTCGCTGAAACACCCGTCTCCACCTTCAGCGCTGACGTCGACACCGGCAGCTACGCCAACGTAAGACGATTCCTTAACCAAGGCAGCTTGCCGCCCGAAGGTGCTGTGCGACTGGAGGAAATGGTCAATTATTTCCCCTACAGTTATGCACTGCCCACCGATGGCTCGCCCTTTGGCGTGACCACCGAAGTGGCCGCCACGCCGTGGAACCCACGTACCCAACTGCTGCGAATCGGCATCAAGGCGTCCGACCGCGCCGTGGCGGACCTGGCGCCAGCCAACCTGGTATTTCTGGTGGATGTGTCCGGCTCCATGGACCGCCGCGAAGGCTTGCCGCTGGTAAAAAGCACCCTGAAATTGCTGGTGGATCAGTTGCGTGAACAGGACCGTGTTTCGCTGGTGGTCTATGCCGGTGAGTCCCGCGTGGTGCTCAAGCCCACCTCCGGTCGCGACAAGGTGAAGATCCGCAATGCGATCGAGCAACTGACTGCGGGTGGCTCCACAGCCGGTGCATCCGGCATCGAATTGGCCTACCAGATGGCCCGCGAAGGCTTTATCGACAAGGGCATCAACCGCATCCTGCTGGCCACCGACGGTGACTTCAACGTGGGCATCAGTGACTTCGACAGTCTCAAGCAGATGGCCGCGTCGCAGCGCAAAAGCGGCGTATCCCTGACCACCCTGGGGTTTGGCGTGGATAACTACAACGAACACCTGATGGAGCAACTGGCCGACGCGGGCGACGGTAACTACGCCTACATCGACAACTTGCGCGAAGCCCGCAAAGTGTTGGTCGACCAACTCAGCTCGACCCTGGCCGTGGTCGCGCGGGATGTGAAATTGCAGGTGGAGTTCAACCCCGCGCGTGTCAGCGAATATCGCCTGCTTGGCTATGAAAACCGCGCCCTGAAGCGTGAGGACTTCAACAACGACAAGGTCGACGCCGGTGAAATCGGTGCAGGGCACACGGTAACTGCGTTGTACGAGATTGTGCCGAAGGGCGAGAAGGGTTGGTTGGAGCCGTTACGCTACGCTGCTGCGCCTGCAGGCGAGGGTAAGTCCGGTGAGCTGGCGATGTTGCGTGTGCGCTACAAGCCCGCTGCGGGCGGTGAAAGCCAGTTGATCGCGCGGCCCATCAGCACCGAATCCACCAAGGCCAGCGACGACCTGCGCTTTGCGGCGGCCGTGGCAGCGTTCGCCCAACAGCTCAAGGGCGATGGCCGCTACACTGGCAGCATGAGCCTGCAAGACACCGCCGCGCTGGCCCGCTCGGCCCGAGGCGATGACCCGTTCGGGTTGCGCAGCGAGTTTGTGCAACTGGTAGAGCTGGCGCAGGGCCTCAAACACTGATCGCGTATGCAGCGACGATCCAATGTGGGAGCTGGCTTGCCTGCGATGCAAGCGACTCGGTCCATCAGAGACACCGAGCTGATGCCATCGCAGGCAAGCCAACTCCCACAGGGGTTCTGTTTTACTGGCTAGAAGGAGTTCGCCACTTAGATGGCCGTACCAGATGCTTCACCCAGCGACGAATCGCTGCTGGCCCGCTACCGAACCGGTGACGCTGCCGCGTTTGAAGCGCTGTATGCGCGGCACCGCCAGGGCCTGTACCGCTTCCTCGTGTCCTTGAGCAACAAGACCGAACTGGCCGAGGAAATCTACCAGGAAACCTGGCTCAGCCTGATCCGCAGCGCCACCCAGCCACAAGGCCGGGCGAGTTTTCGCACATGGCTGTTCCAGATTGCCCGCAACCGCCTGATCGACCATTGGCGCAAGCACGGCATCCACAACCCGCTGCACGACAGCTACGACGAGCAACTGCACGCCCAGGCCGACGACAGCGCCGGCCCCGAACAGCAATTGAGCCTGAGCCGCGACCAGGCGCGCCTCGAGGCCGCGCTGCAAGACCTGCCCGAAGACCAGCGCGAAGTCTTCCTGCTGCGCTTGCATGGCGACCTCGAAGTGCCGCAAATCGCCGCCCTCACTGGCGCCCCGCTGGAAACCGTAAAAAGCCGCCTGCGTTACGCCCAGCAGAAACTGCGCCGCCTGCTGGCCGAGGAGATAACCGCATGACCGACTCCCGACACACCCCGGATCCTGACGACGTACTCATCCAGCACTTTCGTCAACACAGCACCGGCGAGCCGCCCGCGTCCCTCGACGCCTTCATCCTCAACGCCGCCCGCCGCGAAGCCCCGGTGCCGCAGCCGAGCTTATGGCAGCGTTGGGTGCGAGCGTGCCAGCAGCCACGCTGGCAGATGGCGTTTGCCACTGTCGCAGGCTTGGCCCTGATGATCGGTGTGGTAACACGTTCACCCGTGCCGCAACCCGAAATCTCCACCGCGACCTTCTCCGCACTTCATGAGGAAGCTTCGCGCCCGGCCCCGCCAGCAATGTCCGCGCCTGCGCCAGTGGCCCGAATGGCCGTCGCGCCCCAGGCCGAGCATGCGCAAGTCATGGGCTCGATGGCTGATGAGTCGAGCGCCAAGCTCAGCAAGCGCGCGCCGGTGGCGTTGCCTTCGTTGGAGGAGGGGTTGCAGGAGATTGCGAGGCTGCGTGAGGCGGGAGAAAGCAAAGCGGCAGATGAATACCTGCTAGCACTCTACAAGCGTTTCCCCGAAGAAGATTTACCTGCGCGGTTGGAGGCACTGCAAAAGCGCTAAGCGGACGCGCTCGTTTTGAACTCTCCGGAGACTCCGGAGAGTTCAAAAACAAAAAAGCCCCAGGCCTTTTGACCTGGGGCTGTTTCATCATATCTGGTGCCCTGTCGGGATTCGAACCCACGACGCCTGCTTTCAGAGCCCTAAAAGTCGACGTTTAGAATCAATGCGTTAGCGGGGATTAGCTGGGGAATCAATGGGTTGTAGTAGCCAAGCTTAGCTGGTTTTCGCTGTCGTTAGCGGGGCGAGTGTCCCAAGGATCGGCCTGAGTGATGCAACCAATCCAAGCGGCCCACGTAAACGGCCGCAACTGGCCGAGGCTGTGTAAAAACGTTTTCGAGCACGTCAGGTACTCACCACGGGACTGCAAATCGCGCTTCTACGCGAAACCTATATCTGCTGACGTGCCGATACATTTCAGATTTAACGTAGACGCGCACACTTCAATTTTGGCGAAGCGTTTTTACACCCTCTGGGCCAAAAGAAGACGCTGGTGGGAGCCTGCTCTCGAGCTAAAACGGATGCTGTGGACAAACCGCCAAACACCATCACAGCAGTGATTGCGTTTAAAAGTCCCGGATATCTTTCACCAGCCTGAACGTGGGGCCTTGCCATCCCTTACGATGTTTACCGTCTTTACGACACGAAAAAATCATTTGATGCTTTGCGGTTATTCTTTGGCTGGAATTGATAACGTAGCCCTCAAACCTCCCTCGGCCCGGTTTACCAGTGCGATACGCCCGTTCAAGCGCATGGCGATTGTGTTGACGATGGTTAGCCCCAAACCGGCTCCTTGCGCCGTTCCACGGCTATAGAAGCGCTCAAACAATCGCTCTCTACATGACTCATCAATTCCCGGCCCCTGGTCGTCGACGGTCAAATGACAGAAGCCATCAGCCTGGTTCAGTTGCACAGCGATTACCCCGTGTTCGGGAGAGAAATTGGCTGCGTTTGTGATCAGGTTGCCCAGCGCGATGTCGATGGCGGAGGGGTTAGCGAATACATAAAATGGCTGGTCGCTGACATCGAATATCAGTTCAAGGTTTTTGCTCAACAACCACGGTGTCAGTTGCACGAGACTATTACGCACGGTTTCGCTGAGGTCGATGCGCTGTAGCGGTGGCGGATTGGGTTGGGGCTCCAGTCGCGCCATGGTCAGTAACTGGTTGACCAGTCGGCTGGTGCGATCAACGCCTGAGATAAGGAATTCCAGCGATTCTCGACGTTCCTGTTCTGTGCCTGCCTCCAGCAGGTTTTGCGCGTGCACTCGCAGCACGGCGAGTGGCGTACGCATTTCGTGGGCTGCGTCGGCAATGAAGCGTCGTTCACGGCCAAGCACTTCTTGAATCTGCGCGAGCATGCGGTTGAGCGCCGCCTGCATGGGCTCAAGTTCGCTGGGCAACGGTGCCAGTTGCAACGGCTCAAGTGAGCCGCTGTTGCGGGCACGTAGGGTCTCGGCCATGTTTGCCAAAGGCTTCAAGCCCCAGCCTATAGCGAGCCAGACCATCGCCGCGAGCAGTAAACTGCCGACGATGTTCGGCCATAGCGTATGACGCACGATGCGGTCGACCAGATCAGCGCGCACATCATCGAGCTCGCCAACCCAGATGCGCATGCCGTTTTGTGGGTCTTCAAGGAGAAAGGCGCGCCAATGACGATGGTTCACATCCACCACAGCACTGAAACCCGGTTGCGTCGGCGGTGAACTGAAGGACGGCGCGCTGGCGGTGTGCACCAACACCTCCCCGCCAGCGCTCCATACCTGAAAAGCAATTTTCCGTTCGTATGGATGACCATCGCCGCGCGGCAGCGCTTCGCCCAGTGCGCTATTGAAGGCCCGGTACAGTTCGGCGTGTTGCTTGCTCCCCAGCGGCATGCGCATCACGCCTTGCAATAAGCGCGCGTTCTGCGCCAGTTGAGCATCGTAAACCTCGGCGATTTCATGATTACTATCGTGCAGATTGAAGAGGCTGAGCACCGCCAGACCGGCCAGCAGCAGGCCAATGATCAGCGTCAATGTACGGCGACGGATCGAAGTCATCAGCGTTCCTCCACCAGATAGCCCACACCCCGAATGGTACGGATCAGCTCAGTAGAGAACTTTTTGCGCAGGTGATAGATGTGCACTTCCAGAGTGTTACTTTCCGCTTCTTCACTCCAGCCATAGAGCAGTTGAATCAGTTGATCTCGAGTCATCACCCGGCCCGGAGGTGAGAGCAGTTCATGCAGCAACTGATACTCCTTGGGCGTCAGTGCTACGGGATGGCCCTGGTAGCTGACCTGCTGGGTGCCGGGGTTGAGGATGATGCCGGCATGTTCGATCAGCGCTTGCGCGCGTCCGGCACTGCGCCGCAACAGCGCTCGCAATCGCGCCTTGAGTTCGGCCAGGTCGAACGGTTTGATCAGGTAGTCGTCGGCACCGGCATCCAGCCCCGCAATGCGATCTTCGGTTGCATCGCGGGCGGTGAGAATCAACACCGGCAGGTTCGAGCCGCTGTCGCGCAGGCGCCGCAGCACTTCGAGACCGTCCATGCGTGGCAAACCGAGATCCAGCACAGCGACATCGAACGTTTCGCTGAGCAGAGCATGCAGCGCGCTGCTGCCGTCCTTGAGCCAATCGACGGTGTAGCCTTCGCGCCCCAGCGCTTGATGGATGCCTTCACCTAGCGCCACATCATCCTCAATCAGTAATAAACGCACGCGGACTCCTGTCAGTCGAGTTTCTTGTTGACGTCCACCAGCAGAGTGGCGATCTCTTTGCGGCGTCCCGCATCTGCCGTTTCACGGCCGGGACGCGGCGCCGCTTGCAGGGCTTTTTGCAGCGCCGCTTTTGCTTCAGCGTAGTGTTTCTGACGGTAGAGGTGATCGCCCCAGAAGTATAGGCTGTCGATGCCATCGGGGTTGAGTTGCAGCGCCTGCTTGAGCAGCTGTTCAGATTTGTCGCTGTCGCCAAAACCGATAGGCCAGCCGGGCACACGATCATACAGCGCCGCCAGGCTGGTATAGGCCGAGCCTTGCAGAGCCTTGGGGTCGAGGGTCAGGGACTTCTCCAGGTCGGCCTTAGCGTCCTTGGCTTTGCCCAGCGCTCCGAGTCCGCCTTCGGCGCCGGCCCAGCTGCTGGTGACAATGCCTTTCCAGATCCAGGCTTCGGCCACCGCCGGGCGCTGCGCAGTGAACGCCTGGGTTTCGCTGGACAACTGCTCGAACGCGGCGGCGCGCTGTTTCTCCGCCACTTCATATTGGATGTGCGCCCAGGTTTGTTGAATGCTGCTCAGGCGCTGCTGGTCGGCGGCCTCCAGGGCCCAAACGCTTTGGCTGAGGGTTGCTATCAACAGGCACGCGAAGATTTTTTTCATGGCTTGAGGGTCTCGTTTTCGGGTTTTTCGCTGAAGCGACGGATCAGGGGCAACTGCTTGCGCAGCCCTCGGTCGACCAGTTGCGGCAGTAGATTGTTGAGGCGCACGAAGAAGCGTTCGGGCCATCCCAGATACAGGTCGCGGCGGTCACCGGCAATCGCGTGGATCACCGCCGAGGCCACGGTTTGCGGATCATCAACGTTGGCCTTGAGCGCGTCGTTCAGGGCTTGCGCCGTCGCGCTGTTCATCGACGTGCGGGTGGCCCGCGGTGCGACGTAGAGCACGCTGACCCGGGTGTCGGCCAGCTCTCGGCGCAACGCTTCGGAAAATCCGCGCAGGGCAAACTTGGTCGCGCAATAGCTGGCGTAACCGGCATAGCCGATCGAGCCATAGGTCGAGCCGACGTTAACTACCATGGCGCTATCGGCCTGCTTGAGTAGCGGCAGCAATAGCTTGGTCAGGCAGATCGGCGCGTTGATGTTCACCGCGAGCATCGCATTGATATCACTGTCTTCTAGCTGTTCGAGCATAGCGAAGTGGTTCACCCCGGCGGCGTTGATCAACAGATTGACTCCGCCCATTTCTTCGGCGGCGGCGAGTACTTTGCGTTTGTCGCTTGGGAGTGTCAGGTCAGCCGCGACCCAGCACAGGGCGTCAGGGTAGCGTTTGAGCAGTGGAGCCAAGGCTTCCTGATGCCGTGCCACGGCCAATACTCGAGCACCGGCGGCGCACACGGCTTCGGCGATAGCCATGCCGATACCGCCACTAGCACCGGTCAAGACCACGCGCGCGTTACGCAGCTGCATGTTCGGTCTCCGCGTCACGCGGCAGGCCACGAAACATGTCGGTGTACAGTCGGTACACGACTTTTGAAGCATGAATCACTGCTGATTGATCCTCAGGATCTTCCAATTGGTTCATCAGGCGGCGATAGGTTTGCATGTGTTCGATGTCTAGCGAACCGTGAGAGCTCAGGTAACTGAAGGCGGTTTCCGGCAACGCCAGGCGCTCCCTAATGCTCCCTGCCGCATGTGTGGCCAGGGCGATACTCGTGCCTTCGAGGACATTGACCATGCCAAATAGACCCACCGGGTTGCCTCGGGCAATCAGGTCATAAAGGAAGCTCACCATCAGCTCAATCGGCAGCGAAGGCTGGCCATCATGCACGGCCTTGGCATCACCTCCGCAGGCCGCAATGTCGTTGAGTACCCATTGTTCGTGGCCGTATTCGTCTTCGATGTACTCGCACACAGCTTTGCGCAACCATTCCAGACGCGTCGGCAAACGTGCGCCGCATGCCATCATCAATGGCACGGTGTGGCGCACGTGATAGTAAGCCTGTGCGAGAAAAGCCCGATAGCTATCGAGGCTAACCTTACCGTGCAACGCATCGTGGATAATCGGCAGGTTAAACAGCTCGTCGCGTTCACGCTGTGTGGCTTCTTGCAGGGTGTCGAAAAAACTCATGATGCGGATTCCTCTCGGACAACGGATTCGGTCAATTGGGCGTGGTACTGCGTGACGATGGCGTCGCGGCGTGGGCGGCCATTGGCGGTTAGAAAGCCATTGGCCGCAGTGAAGGGTTGTGGCAGACGCGTCCACTGATGCACCTGTGCGTAATCGGGCAATGCCTCGTTGGCTTCGGCGACGGCAGCGGCTAGTTCGGCATCGGTGCAGTCCGGGCGATGCGGCCAGAGCAGGGCGTGATTGCGCGGCAAGGACTCACCGTAAACGAACGCCTGGGCGATGTGGCGGCGCTGGGTCAGCTCGGACTCGACCCATTCCGGGTTGACGTTGCGCCCGTAACTGGTGACGAACTGATGCTTCTTGCGCCCCTTGAGATAAAGAAAACCTTCCGGGTCGAACTCGCCCAGGTCGCCGCTCGGCCACCACTCATCGGCGTACGATGTGTCCCCTAGATAGCCGAGCAGCGTCGAGCCCTTGATTAGCACTTCACCGTCTTCGGCCAACCGCACGTCGACATGGGGCAGCGGTCGACCGACGCTGCCGGGTCTGAGTGCGCCGGGGCGGTTGAGGCACACCACTGACGCGCATTCGGATAAACCGTAACCTTCAAAAACCGGTAGGCCGACCCGTTGCGCACGGTCCAGCAAATCTTTGGAAACTCTTGCACCACCGACCGCCGCAAAGCGCAGAGTTTGCGGGGCGAAGGCTTTCTGTTCGGCGGCGCTGACTAGCATCAGCAACAGCTGTGGCACCAGGATAAGACTCTCCGGCGCACGCCCGGCGAGATAACCCAACAGGTGCGGCACATCGACGCCACTGGCGGCCTGAATACCGAGGGTTTTCTGGCTCGGCAAACTGAGCATCGCACCGGCATACAGCGCGGCATAACAGCCTAGGTTCTCCAGTAGTATCGCCAATGGCAGCAGCGCCAAGTGATGTTGCGGGCCGGTGGTTTCGCTCGCCTGATCCAGCTCTCGTGCGACCCGCAGCAAGCTGTCGGCACTCAGGCAAACACCTTTCGGCGTGCCGGTGGTGCCGGACGTGAAGGTCAGTTTGGCGGTGCCAATCGGCATGTGTCTTTGGCTGCTAAAGGCGCGGCACCAGAACTCGCCGCGTTGCTCATAGCCGGCAGCGCGCAGTTCGGGGTCCAACTCCGGTTCGGCAATCACGCGTTCGGCCTGACTCTGCTCCAGGCAATGGGCGCGTTGTGCCGCGCTGAAAAACGGCGGCAGCGTTACGCAGGTCAACCCTTCGAACAACACCGCCAGATCCCAGAGCATTGCGTTGACGCCGTTGTCCAGCGCCAGGGCGACGACTTGCACCTGCTCATCGCGCAGGCGCTCCTGGCGATACAGCACTTCTGCATATACGGTGGCGTAATCGAGTTTCAGCGTGTCGCCCCACAGTGCGGTCGCGTTGTTATTACGCTGGGCGTGCTCGCGCAATGTTTCCTGAAAGCGTTGCAGTTCAAGCGACATGACAGGCTCCTTCAATTGAGGTCGGCAAACCTAGGCGGCTGAACAGGCCGATAGTGCGTAGGTGGACGAACCCGGCGCGGATGTTGCCGACGTGCACCCAGGGTTTGCTCTCGTAATAACTGCCCCAATGTTGGCGCTCGTCGCCCAGTCGATCTGGATCAGCGGCGCACAAGGTCACGGGTTTCAGTCCGAGACGATGGAAGCTGTTGACCAGTCCGATATTGCCAGTGAACGTCACCCATTCCAGGCCACCCATGGCCAGCAAATAGGTGATGGCGATGATGCTCAGGCGCGCGCTGCCGGTGTCGCTGGCCGCCAGATTGCCAACCTCGACAATGGCATTTCGGTCTACCGAGTGATCAGCCGCCGCGCTGATCAAAGGCTCAATTGGTTCATCCAGATACCGCTCCAGAAACAGCGGCTCAAGGTGCGCGCGACGCACGCCGGCCACTGCGCACAATTGGCCCTCACCGTTGTGCATACCGAACAGCTCGGGCATGAAGTGGCGGATGTCGGCGCCGTGGGCCTTGCGAAAACGCTGCTGGATAAAGTCTTCGAACGTCGCTCGCAAAGCGTCGTTCGGCAAAGCACCAGCCAGGGTTAACGGTGACGTTTCAGCCTGGCCGAAATGCAAGGGCAGGGGGATGTTCCAGTCAAAATCGGGCATGGGCCAAACGCCTCCCTCAATGAGTTTGAGCGAAGTATCCAAGCCATTTCTTAACGAAGTCTGAAGGTGAAAAAAGATTAGCCTGTGAGTCGATCTTCAGACTCTCTTAAGATAGAACGAGCAGGGTGACGCAGCCGGTTCAAGGCAACCGGATCAACCGTTCCTCACAACAATCAACAGGCGCTTCTTATGACCAGCGACACCGCCGTAACCCGATATGGAAAACTTTCAATAACCCTGCACTGGCTGATGCTCGCCCTGTTCGTCGGGGTATATGCCTGTGTTGAAATCAAGGGTTATCTGCCCAAAGGCAGCGAAGCGCGGGGTTTGCTCATGGGCTTTCACGGCTTGTTTGGTACAAGCATCTTCGCCCTGGTGTGGGTTCGCCTGGTCGGGCGCCTGAGCCCACGACCACCGATCATCCCAAAACCACCGGCTTGGCAGACCGCTATCGCGCATCTGACACACCTTGCGCTTTACGGGCTGATGATCGCAACGCCCATCCTCGCCTGGCTAATGCTCGCAGCTGGCGATAAGCCGTTCCCTTACTTTGGCTTTCACGTGCCGGCACCGGTAGCCATTGCCCCGGACTTCGCCAAACAGCTGAAGTACTGGCATGAGCTGGTTGGCACTGCAGGATATTGGTTGATTGGTTTGCACGCGGTGGCGGGTCTGTTTCATCACTATTGGATGAAGGACAATACGCTGGAAAGGATGTTGTTTGAGCGAAATTCATGAAGACCGCTATTGGCCGATTCTGTTGAAAAAGTCGGCCTGCCCAAAGTGCCTGATCATTGACCGGTGAAAATGCCTTTTTTGCACGCTGTTACCTGAAATCCGGGTCCGGAAGCCTCTGCCAAAAGTAAAGATTTCAATCTCGGACGCGTACTTTTCTGATGCGCAAACCATGGCCGAATTTTTCAACACAGTCGGCCTGTTGCTGCCTTTCGCGAAGATCAGCTTAGGGCCGATTTTAGCCGGTCACAGAAGGCAGAAATCGGCTATCAGCGACATTACCCTGTCGATCTTTTAGCTTGCTGAAACGTTTCATCAAGTCTATAAAAATGGCACAACTCCAAGAAAGGCTGTCGCCATGACCCCGCTCAAACTTTTTGTTGCCATCAGCGCACTGTCCGCTGCCTCCCACGCCATGGCCTGGGATTACGTTCTGCTCGACACTGACAAAGCCGCCCAGAGCTGGCAGATCACCAGTCAGCAACTCGGAATAAAAACCGACAAACCCTTCAGCGTTACCTTGCGCACGTTGCACGGCGGTCGGCAGGAAGGCGTCAGCATCGTCGACATCGATAACGGCACGATGAAACTCTCGGTAGTGCCGACTCGCGGAATGAACGTCTTGCAGGCCTCGGTTGGCAATGTACGCATGGGCTGGGATTCGCCGGTCAAGGAAGTGGTCAATCCGTCTTTCATCGAACTCAATGGCCGCGGTGGTCTGGGCTGGCTGGAAGGTTTCAATGAGCTGGTCACCCGCTGCGGATACGAATGGGTCGGCCACCCCGGCGTCGACAACGGCGAACTGCTGACCCTGCACGGTCGGGCCGCCAACATTCCTGCGAACAAAGTCACGCTGCATATCGATGAAAAACCACCGTACGCCATTACCCTGCGCGGCGAGCTGAAAGAGCAGGCGTTCAAGAAGGTCGACTTCTCGGTCGCGACCGAACTGGTCACCGAACCCGGCAGCGTCGTGTTCGCCCTCAACGACACCCTGACCAACAACGGCGACTATCCGAAGGAATACCAGGCGCTGTATCACAGCAACTTCAGCACCCCGTTCCTGGAGCAGGGCGCTCGTTTCGCCGCGCCGGTGAAACAGGTGTCGCCGTTCAACGACAAGGCCAAGGACGATCTCCCCGACTGGCAAACCTACCGCGCACCGACCAGGGACTACGACGAAACGGTGTACAACGTGGTGCCGTATGCCGATGCCAAGGGCGATACGTTGACCGTGTTGCATAACAAGGCCGGCAGCCTGGGCGTTTCGGTCGGCTTCAATACCCAGACACTGCCCGTGTTTTCCCTGTGGAAAAACACCGACACCGAAGGCCAGGGCTATGTCACAGGGCTGGAACCGGGGACAAGTTTTTCCTACAACCGCCGTTATCAGCGGCCACTGAATCTAGTACCGACAATTGGGCCCAAGGAACACAAGCAGTTCCGCATCAGCTATAGCTTGTTGGCGGATAAGGCGGCGGTGGATAGAGCCTTGAAGCAGATTAGCGAGATTCAGGGTGGGCGGGAGACTGAGGTACGGCAGACGCCGTTGGTTGATCTGTAAGCGCTCCATAAACCCCACATTCAAAGCGCTGATCTGATCCCGGATGCTGTGCTCCCGATTCCCTCAGGAGCCAGCTCGCCATGATGCGACCCGATGCCAAAGTCGAAAAAGTGTATCTGTACC
>NZ_CAXAOJ010000025.1:0-46422 GCF_963970945.1 Pseudomonas sp. RA_5y_Pfl1_P24
CTTGGCGCGCACGATGGCGGCGGAGTCATTGGCGGTGACGGCGCGGGCTTCGATGGCGGCGGCAGCGCCGGCACCGTCGAGGCGGTCCATGTTGGCTTCGGTGGCGTGGCCGGCGTTGGCGCCTTTGGTGGCTACTTCGCCTTCTTCTTCTTTGTCGAATTCGTCCCAGCTCAGCATGACGTGTCGTCTCCTGCGTGAGGGCTCAAAGGTGCCCGTGTGAAACCGGATGGTTGGGTGTTCACACGGCCCAGAGGCCGCGGTGGATCTTAAGGAATCGTTTGTTGCAGCAGCTAGCGCAGGCATTAAACGGAATAGGGTTACGGGTACTCTGCGTGAGGCTTGAGGTGCGGAGCGGTGCGTGCTTGCTCCTGCGGAGGCCTCAGGTCTGTCTCTTCGTCCCTGTGTAAAGGGATATTGCAGGCCCGATTTACCCGCGCATTGTAGGGGAAAAAAATGGGTTTGTGTTGGGACGGGTGGTCACGCAGACCGGTCAGAATGGCGTGTTTTTCGGCCAGAGCGCGGTTTTATAAGGCTTTGCTGGGGCTCGAAATTTTTGACGGACGGCGGGAGTTTTTTGTGGGGGAGGGAGAGTGGAAGGCAAGCATGGCTTTGGCGCGTGGCTGTGGCTAAAACCGCTATCGCCGGCAAGCCACACACACATTTGATTTGCGGTGTATTCAAGACTGGTTCTTGGCCGCAAGAACAATTTCTTGCGGCGGCCAAGATCCGGGGTTAAACCTGTCTTTATAAGTTATTACCCGTTAGAGCAACCATTGCCCATCACGTGGTAATTAAGAATATGACGCTGACCGTGCGAGTCTTCATATTCCATCTTCACCGGTACAACTTCGCAAACTTCCGGGACATTGCTCATCGACACTACTTTGGCGACGTCCAGGTGGGTGCTGTAAGTGTAGTCCTCAACAATCGGCGGGTTCTGGCCAGCCAGCTCAGTCGGGGCCTCGTCGGCCAGGGCGGCGGTGACGCACAAGCTGCTCAAGGCCATAACTAATAAAGCTTTCATTTCTTTACTTACCTTCTTCAGGGCGAAAGGGGGCACGGGGCCCTTGTGAGGCCACGTGTGTCACTTAGGATTGGTGAGTTCGGATTAACGTTGCCTTCGTGGGGGCTGTTGCGTTGTCAATCGCGGTGCCTTTGTTGGCGGAAGTGATTCTAGGCGTGTGGGTTATATTCATATACCCGCACTTTTGATAAACACTTTTGGCGGTTTTTGTAACAATCCCGTGGTAAAGCTTTTTTCACACAGCCGCCAAGCGCCGCAGCCCGCGGGCTAGAGGCGCGAACGGGGATGTCAGGGTAATTTGTAGGGGCTTGTTACTACCATCGTCGAATGGTTCTATAGGCCAGCCCCGGCTACAACAGGGCCATACAAAAACAACTATGTCACCGAGGTAAGAAAGATGAGTGCGGCTTCCCTGTACCCCGTTCGCCCCGAAGTAGCGGCCAACACGCTGACTGACGAGGCAACCTACAAGGCCATGTACCAGCAGTCGGTGGTCAACCCCGATGGTTTCTGGCGCGAGCAAGCCAAGCGTCTTGACTGGATCAAGCCTTTCACCACGGTGAAGCAGACCTCTTTCGACGATCACCATGTCGACATCAAGTGGTTCGCCGATGGCACGCTGAACGTTTCCTACAACTGCCTGGACCGTCACCTCGCTGAGCGTGGCGACCAAGCGGCGATCATCTGGGAGGGCGATGACCCAGCCGAGAGTCGCACCATTACCTACCGCGAGCTGCATGAACAAGTCTGCAAGTTCGCCAACGCCCTGCGCGGCCAGGATGTGCACCGCGGCGATGTAGTGACGATCTATATGCCGATGATCCCCGAAGCCGTGGTCGCCATGCTGGCGTGTACCCGCATCGGTGCGATTCACTCGGTGGTGTTTGGCGGTTTTTCGCCGGAGGCTCTGGCCGGTCGTATTATCGACTGTAAGTCGAAGGTGGTGATTACCGCCGATGAAGGCATTCGCGCCGGTAAGAAAATTCCGCTGAAGGCCAACGTTGACGACGCCCTGACCAACCCGGAAACCAGCAGCATCCAGAAAGTCATCGTGTGCAAGCGCACCAATGGCCAGATCAAGTGGAACCAGCATCGCGACATCTGGTACGAAGACCTGATGAAAGTGGCCGGCACTGTGTGCGCACCCAAAGAGATGGGCGCTGAAGAAGCCCTGTTCATCCTTTATACCTCCGGTTCAACCGGCAAGCCCAAAGGCGTGCAGCACACCACCGGTGGCTACCTGCTGTACGCGGCCCTGACCCATGAGCGCGTATTCGACTACCGCCCAGGCGAGATCTACTGGTGCACCGCCGACGTCGGCTGGGTCACTGGCCACACCTACATTGTCTACGGCCCGCTGGCCAATGGCGCGACCACGCTGCTGTTCGAAGGCGTGCCGAACTATCCGGACATCACCCGGGTGGCGAAGATCGTCGACAAGCACAAGGTCAACATCCTCTACACTGCACCGACCGCGATCCGCGCGATGATGGCTTCGGGCACCGCTGCCTGTGAAGGTGCCGATGGCAGCAGCCTGCGTTTATTGGGGTCGGTGGGCGAGCCGATCAACCCGGAAGCCTGGGATTGGTACTACAAGAACGTCGGCCAATCCCGTTGCCCGATTGTCGACACTTGGTGGCAGACCGAAACCGGCGGCAACATGATGAGCCCACTGCCGGGCGCTCACGCGCTCAAGCCGGGTTCGGCCGCGCGGCCATTCTTCGGTGTGGTGCCGGCGTTGGTGGATAACCTGGGCAACCTGATTGAAGGGGCTGCCGAAGGCAATCTGGTGATCCTCGATTCGTGGCCAGGCCAGGCGCGGACGCTGTACGGCGACCATGACCGTTTCGTTGATACCTACTTCAAGACTTTCCGTGGCATGTACTTCACCGGCGACGGTGCGCGCCGTGACGAGGACGGTTACTACTGGATCACCGGCCGCGTGGACGACGTGTTGAACGTGTCCGGCCACCGCATGGGCACCGCCGAGATTGAAAGTGCCATGGTTGCCCACCCGAAAGTCGCCGAAGCGGCGGTGGTGGGTGTGCCGCACGACATCAAGGGCCAGGGCATCTATGTATATGTCACGCTCAAAAATGGCGAAGAGCCGAACGAAGCGCTGCGCCTGGAGCTTAAAAACTGGGTGCGCAAAGAGATCGGGCCGATTGCTTCGCCGGATGTGATCCAGTGGGCACCCGGGTTGCCGAAGACGCGGTCGGGCAAAATCATGCGTCGCATCTTGCGCAAGATCGCCACGGCTGAGTATGACGGCTTGGGGGATATCTCTACCCTGGCAGACCCGGGTGTAGTGGCGCATTTGATTGAAACGCACAAGACTATGAACGTCGCGTAAGGCGGGTTGGTGGGACAGAGCCCTATTCGGTGTGAGCCGGGTGGGGCTTTTTTGTGGGATCCCGAAAACAATGAAGATCAAAGGTGGGAGCAGGCAAGCCAGCGCCCACCTTTTGACGGCATTTCAAAGCAGGCCTTATGGTGTCTGACAGATCTTCATTCCATCCAAGCCAATAAATATCGGTTTCTCACCTAGGAGGTTTCTGAATGTTACCGTCGAACGCAAATGTGTAACCTCACGCCCAAACATGAGGCAAAGTGCTACGTCCCCGCCCGCAAAAGCCGCATTCCAGACACCCCAACAAATTAGATTAAACGCCACACTTGCCGTGCTAGAAGGGTTTGCGAATAATAGGCCCGCAACTTGCAGCGTCTACAGGTTTAATGTCTTTTGTCTCTGCATAAAATCCAGAGGCTGTCAATGAGTTGGAACGGCTTTCTCGGTGCTTCTGTAAATTGTTGTCGCATTGAGGAAATATCGGCTTCCAGCCTGTCGTTAGAATGCCGATCACTCGCTCGTCGTCGCAGGTTTAACTGGCGTAGGACGTAGCACCGCAATTCGGTTTCCTTTAAGTCGCATCGTGGGCCATGGCTCATACTGCTGTTTTTGCCCTATACCGATGGAGTCCCAAGATGAAGAAACTCGTGCTGTTGGGCGCCCTGGCGCTGTCCGTGCTGTCCATGCAGGCTTTCGCTGAAGGCAAGCCGCTGAAAATTGGTATCGAAGCGGCTTACCCTCCGTTTGCCTCTAAAGCTCCCGATGGCAGCATCGTCGGCTTTGACTACGACATCGGCAACGCGCTGTGCGAAGAGATGAAGGTCAAGTGCACCTGGGTCGAGCAAGAATTCGACGGCCTGATCCCCGCGCTGAAAGTGCGCAAGATCGACGCGATCCTGTCGTCCATGTCCATCACTGAAGACCGCAAGAAGTCCGTGGACTTCACCAACCGCTACTACCTGACCCCCGCGCGCCTGGTGTTGAAGGAAGGCACTGCGGTCAGCGACAGTCTGGATGAACTGAAAGGCAAGAAAATCGGCGTGCAGCGCGGTTCGATCCATGACCGTTTTGCCAAGGAAGTCCTGGCCCCTAAAGGCGCCACGGTTGTGCCTTACAGCTCGCAGAACGAAATCTACCTGGACGTGGAAGCCGGTCGCCTCGACGGCACCGTGGCTGACGCTACCCTGCTGCAGGAAGGTTTCCTCGATACCCCAGCCGGCAAAGGCTACGCGTTCACCGGCCCGGCCTTCACCGACGTCAAATACTTCGGCGACGGCGTAGGCATTGCGGTACGTAAAGGCGACAAGGAAAACCTGGACCGCATCAACGCAGCGATTGCCGCGATCCGTGCCAATGGCAAGTACAAAGAAATCGAGAAAAAGTACTTCGACTTCGATATTTACGGCGCTGAAGCCAAGTAAACCGTCGTAGCTGTCTGTCCTAAATGGCGCAAGCAACAGAGTTCCTGAGGTTTGCGCCATTTTTTCATCCCCTTTTCGAGGACCTGAATCATGTTGAAAGGCTACGGGGCCGTCATCCTCGATGGCGCATGGTTGACGCTTCAGCTCGCCTTGTCGTCCATGGCCTTGGCCATTGTTCTGGGTCTGATCGGGGTCGCATTACGCCTGTCGCCGGTGCGCTGGTTGGCTTGGCTGGGTGACTTGTACTCCACGGTGATCCGCGGGATCCCCGACCTGGTGCTGATCCTGCTGATTTTCTACGGCGGTCAGGACTTGCTTAACCGCGTCGCGCCGATGCTTGGCTATGACGACTATATCGACTTGAACCCCTTGGCCGCCGGCATCGGCACCCTGGGTTTCATCTTTGGCGCCTACCTCTCGGAAACGTTTCGTGGCGCCTTCATGGCCATTCCCAAGGGCCAGGCCGAAGCCGGCCTTGCGTATGGCATGAGCAGTTTTCAGGTGTTCTTCCGGGTGATGGTGCCGCAGATGATTCGGCTGGCTATCCCTGGGTTTACCAACAACTGGCTGGTACTCACCAAGGCCACCGCGCTGATTTCGGTGGTGGGCCTGCAAGACATGATGTTCAAGGCCAAGCAGGCGGCAGATGCCACCCGCGAGCCTTTTACCTTCTTCCTCGCAGTGGCGGCGATGTACCTGGTGATCACCAGCGTGTCGTTGCTGGCCTTGCGTTATCTTGAGAAACGCTACTCGGTAGGCGTAAGGGCGGCTGATCTATGATCTTCGACTACAACGTCATCTGGGAAGCCATGCCGCTGTACCTCGGCGGCCTGCTGATCACTCTGAAACTGCTCGCCATCTCGCTGTTCTTCGGCCTGCTCGCCGCCTTGCCCTTGGGCTTGATGCGTGTGTCCAAGCAGCCGATCGTCAATGGCGCGGCCTGGCTCTACACCTACGTGATCCGCGGCACGCCGATGCTGGTGCAGCTGTTCTTGATCTACTACGGCCTGGCCCAGTTCGAGGCGGTGCGCGAGAGTTTCGTGTGGCCGCTGCTGTCCAGCGCCACGTTCTGTGCGTGCCTGGCGTTTGCGATCAACACCAGCGCCTACACCGCCGAGATCATTGCCGGTAGCCTCAAGGCCACGCCCAACGGCGAGATCGAAGCGGCCAAGGCCATGGGTATGTCGCGCTACAAGCTGTATCGCCGCATCCTGCTGCCGTCGGCGCTGCGCCGTGCGCTGCCGCAGTACAGCAACGAAGTGATCATGATGTTGCAGACCACCAGCCTGGCCTCCATCGTCACCCTGATCGACATCACCGGTGCCGCGCGCACGGTGAACGCGCAGTTCTACCTGCCGTTCGAAGCCTATATCACCGCAGGCGTGTTCTACCTGTGCCTCACCTTTATCCTGGTGCGCCTGTTCAAGTTGGCCGAGCGCCGCTGGCTCAGCTACCTGGCTCCGCGGAAGCACTGATATGGAACGTATCGATCACCTGTTGCCCTGGGGCCACCTGGGGTGCGAGCGCCAACTGAGCGTGTTTCGCTTTGGCAAGGGCGAGCGCAAGGCGTATATCCAGGCCAGCCTGCACGCCGATGAATTACCCGGCATGCGCGCTGCGTGGGAGCTGAAAAAGCGCCTGGCCGAGTTGGAACAGCAAGGTGCGCTCAATGGCGTGATCGAGCTGGTGCCGGTAGCCAACCCGATGGGCTTGGGCCAGTTGCTGCAAGGCAGTCACCAGGGCCGTTTCGAAGTGGGCAGCGGCAAGAACTTCAACCGCGATTTCGTCGAGTTGAGCGAGCCGGTTGCTGCGTTGCTGGACGGCAAGTTGGGCGATGATCCTCACGCCAATGTGCGCATGATCCGCCAGGCGATGACCGATGCGCTCAGCGCGTTGCCCGAGCCGAGCAGCCAGCTGCAAGGCATGCAACGCATCCTGCTGAGCCACGCCTGCACCGCCGATGTAGTGCTCGACCTGCATTGCGACGCTGAAGCCGCACTGCACATGTATGCGCTGCCGCAGCACTGGCCGCAGTGGCGCTCGCTGTCGGCGCATTTGGGTGTGAAGGTCGGCCTGCTGGCGGAAGATTCCGGCGGCAGCTCGTTTGATGAAGCCTGCTCGCTGCCGTGGCTGCGCTTGTCCCAGGCGTTCCCCGAAGCACAGATCCCGTTGGCCTGCCTGGCGACGACCCTGGAACTGGGCGGCCAGGCCGACACTGGTCGTGACGAGGCGATCTTCCACGCGGAAGGCATTCTCGCGTTTCTCGCCGAGCAAGGCCTGATCAAGGGTGAATGGCCGGCTGCGCAACACGCACCGTGCGAAGGCATGCCCTTTGAAGGCACCGAGCTGCTGTTCGCCCCCCACGCCGGGGTGATCAGCTACCTGCGTAAAGCCGGTGAGTGGATCGAGAAAGGCGAGCCGATTTTTGAAGTGATTGACCCCCTGGACGACCGCGTGAGCACCGTTTGCGCGGGCACCTCGGGGGTGTTGTTTGCCGTTGAACGGCTACGTTATGCCCAAGCGGGTTTCTGGCTGGCCAAGGTGGCGGGGCGCGAAGCGCTGCGTCACGGGCGCTTGCTCAACGACTGACCACCTGTTTTTGTGAGAACCGACCGCATGTACAAACTTGAAGTCCAAGACCTGCATAAACGCTATGGCAGTCATGAAGTGCTCAAAGGCGTGTCCCTGGCCGCCGCGGCCGGTGATGTAATCAGCATCATTGGTTCCAGTGGTTCGGGCAAAAGTACCTTTTTGCGCTGCATCAACCTGCTCGAGCAACCTCACGCCGGCAAGATTCTGCTCAACAACGAAGAGCTGAAACTGGTGGCCAACAAAGACGGCGCCATGAAGGCCGCCGACCCTAAGCAGTTGCAACGCATGCGTTCGCGCCTGTCCATGGTGTTCCAGCATTTCAACCTGTGGTCGCACATGACCGCGCTGGAAAACGTCATGGAAGCGCCGGTGCACGTGCTGGGCATGTCGAAAAAAGAAGCCCGTGAAAAGGCCGAGCACTACCTGGCCAAAGTTGGGGTGGGCCATCGTAAGGATGCGTTCCCCGGCCATATGTCCGGCGGTGAGCAGCAGCGCGTGGCAATCGCCCGTGCCCTGGCGATGGAGCCGGAGGTGATGCTGTTCGATGAACCCACCTCGGCGCTCGACCCGGAACTGGTCGGCGAAGTGCTCAAGGTGATGCAGGACCTGGCCCAGGAAGGCCGCACCATGGTGGTGGTGACCCACGAAATGGGCTTTGCCCGTGAAGTGTCGAACCAACTGGTGTTCTTGCACAAAGGTATCGTTGAGGAGCGTGGCGATCCGCGTGAAGTGCTGGTGAACCCGCAGTCGGAGCGTCTGCAGCAGTTCTTGTCAGGCAGCTTGAAATAATCAAGGCTGCTTTTGTGCACTGAAGTAGTGCATGCTCGGCAGTCTTCAGGTTGGCCCGCCCCCACATTTGGATCTTCATCAGCTTTAGAGATTTGTGTTGGTTTACGGGCTAGCATTAGCCCTTGTCTTCATTACCGTTCTTCGTTTCGGATAGCCCTCCATGACCGCCCATAAAATTGGTTTCCTGATTTGGCCCAGCACAAAAGCCCTGACGCTTGCGCTGGCTGAGGAGGCCTTGCGCGTTGCTCAGCGGGTGCATCCGGACGTGGTCTACGAGCTGTCGTTTTTGCTCGCGGAACCGGCGGCCGAAGGCGCGTGGCAACTGCCGGGCGAGCCGTGGGCCGGTAAGCTCGAGGGCTTCCAGAAACTGTTCCTGCTGGCGGACGAACCGCCGACCGTCATCGCCTCGCAACTGAGCACCGCGCTCAAGCAGCTGGTTCGCGCCGGTTGCGTGATTGGCGGCTTGTCGGCGGGTGTGTACCCGCTGGCCCAGCTTGGCCTGCTCGACGGTTACCGCGCCGCCGTGCACTGGCGCTGGCAGGACGATTTCGCCGAGCGTTTCCCCAAGGTCATCGCCACCAGCCATCTGTTCGACTGGGACCGCGACCGCCTCACCGCCTGCGGTGGCATGTCAGTGCTCGATCTGCTGCTGGCAGTACTCGCCCGTGATCACGGCGCCGAACTGGCCGGTGCAGTCTCCGAAGAGCTGGTGGTGGAGCGCATTCGCGAAGGCGGCGAGCGCCAGCGCATTCCACTGCAAAACCGCCTGGGTTCCAGTCATCCGAAGCTGACCCAGGCGGTTTTGTTGATGGAGGCCAATATCGAGGAACCGCTGACCACCGATGAAATCGCCCAGCACGTCTGTGTATCGCGACGACAACTCGAACGCATCTTCAAGCAATACCTCAACCGCGTCCCCAGCCAGTACTACCTGGAATTGCGCCTGAACAAGGCGCGCCAGATGCTCATGCAAACCAGCAAGTCGATCATTCAGATCGGCCTGTCATGCGGCTTCTCTTCGGGGCCGCACTTCTCCAGCGCCTACCGCAACTTCTTCGGCGCCACGCCGCGTGAAGACCGCAACCAGCGGCGCAGCAGCAGTCCGTTCGAGTTGTCTTCAGTGCCGTCCGAGCGCGGTTAGCCGTTACTCCTCATCCATGGCGTCGTCTGATTCCGTGACCAATGGGGCACCGTGTTCATCCACGGTCACGCCTTGGATCTGGAAATCGATCCCTGTCTGTTGGTAGTACGCGCGCAAGCGCCTCATGCTCTTTGGCGACCAGGAGTTGCCACTCAAATCCGAGTCCGCGTCGAACACCTGCAGCATTTCCATCAGTTGCGCTGGGATCTTCGTAATGGAGTTACTGCTCAGGTCGAGGCTTTGCAGCAGGGGTAGTTGAAACACACCGGCAGGCACTTCGCTTATTTTCGTGTGCGGTAAGTGCAGTGAGCTCAACTGTTGCAGGTGGGTGACGTCCGGCGCGTTATTGAGTGGGTTGTTGCCTAAGCGCAGATACTCAAGGCTGTGCAGGTCACCCATTGCGCGGGCCGCGGTCGTTGTCAGGCTGATCTCGCAGTGCGACAGGTCCAGCGTGTTCAGATGGGGCATGCTGAAAATCGCAGATGGCAACTCACCGAGCGTGCAATGGCTGACGATCAAGGTCTGGAGGGCACCGAAGCGGGTAAGCGTGCCATTCACATCCGTGACGGTGAATGCGCCTTTGATTTCGAGCGATGTCACATGTTCGAAACCTGCCCTCAAGACTGGCATTGCGCCGATGATCGACACGTCGAGTACTACGGCGTGAGAAAAACGATCGTCCAGGCTTTCTGTGTCTTCCGGGGTCTCGCGGCGCCACGCCTTTTCAAGCTGACGCTTCAGGCGCCGGCGATTGAGCTCTTCTTCGACGCGCAGACTGTCGCCCAGTACGCCGCCAACCAGTGGATGCTGCTCAGGAATAGCATCAGTCCAACGCTGGAGGTCGGCGACCAGTTGATGGTAGTCAGCCTCAAGTGCAATCAGTGCGTTATCGATGCCGTCCAGGTCGCCGGGTAGTCCAAAAATCAATCTGTTCAGGTCTTTTTCCTGTTTTTTGGGGTAGAGCTGTTTAGCGCGACGTCGTTGTATGGCAGGTGTCTGGATATTAAAAAATACGTCAGTACGCTGGCAGTGGGTTTTGACCCGCTCAAGGGCCTGGCGCGTCAGTGGGTTGGCAGACAGGTCGAATGCTTGGCTGACGTGGCTTGGTAGCGCGAAAAGATCGGGGGGCAGTTCCGTGATGCTGTTCCCGCACAGATCAATGAGGGCGCGCGGTGTTTCCGTCAACAGGCTGGGGGGCACGGCCGAGAGTCCAGTGTCCCGCAGAAGCAGGGTCGTCAGGTGGGTCAGTTGACTGAAGTCCGCTGTCTCGCCCAAGGGGTTGTTGCTCAGGTTCAAGTAGTTGAGTTGGGTCATGCGTTCCAGGTTCGCGCGGCTGGTTTGCGTCAGGTGGACTGAGCAGTTTTCCAGATCCACGAATTCGAGTTTGAGGTGCGCAAAAATTGCGGATGGGATATCGCCCAGTCTCGCTCGATAAAGACTGATCGCCCGCAGTTCGGGAAAGCGGTTGAGGAAGCTTTCGACGTTGATGAATGCGTCGTTGCCCCGGATCATCAGCGAGGTAATGTGCGTGAACGAAGCGTCCAAAGTGGGCAGTTCGCCAGCCAGGTTGTGGGGAATGATCAGCGAGTGCCGTTGTTGGCTGCCGGTGGTCAATTCGCGTCGCCAGCTGCTTTCCAGTAACCGGCGCAGCGCGATTCTGCGTGCAACCTCTTGTGGGGCAGTGCCTGGTGTCTGTTCCCACTGGGTGAGTTGCCCTTGCAGTGTTTCCAGCTCAGCCGCCCTGCGCGCCAGTTCGATACGGCCGGCTTCGAGTGTGCCTGGCAGGTTGTAGATCAATCGGTTGAGCTCTGTTTCTGCCAGGCTTGGGTACAGTCTATGTGCCTCGAGCACCTGCGCGGGCGGTGCGTCGGCTCCGAAATCAACGCCGTGGCGTTGGTAGTAGTTCTTGACCTGTTCCAGCGTGGGCAGCGACAACGGGTTGTCGCTCAGGAAGAAAGTATTGGCTTTTTGCGGGGTGATCTCAAAAAAACCAGATGGCAGCGTCTGGATTTGGTTGTCGTTGAGCAGCGCCACTTGTAGTTCGGCGCGACTCAGGGCACCGGCGGGCAACTGCGCGATACCCGTGTTCGAGAAGTCGACGTGAATCAGATCGGGCATGTTTTCGATACTGGGGGCCAGGCCCAGAGGGTTGTTAGCCAGTTCCAGCGTCTGCAAGCGGCGCAGCGATGCAATCCGGGCCTGGCTGGCCGGGTCCAGGCGGATCTGGCAATTGCTCAAGCTCAGGGAATTCAAGCGTGGCAGGGTAAAAATGGAGTCTGGAACGCTGCCGAGGTTGAAGCCCCTGACCGAAAGGTGACGCAGTTGCCGGAAGCATTGCACAAACGCGTTGGCGCCAGGGGTGTGGGGGTGTCCGCTCAGCGTCAGCAGCGACACGTGGTTGAAGTTGGCCCTCAGTTCCGGCAGCGCGCCGAGGATCGGGTACTCCAGTCGCAGGCTGTGGCCATCAACGGAGGGGTCGTCGAAGTAGTCGTCGACTTCGGTTTCGCGTCGCCAGCAGCGTCGCAACGCTTGGGCGAGCATGCGCCGGTTCTGGCGCTCGTTGCTGCGTTCAAGCGCGGTTAAAGGCTGACCTGTGTCGGGGTGGACGTCGATGACGTGTCGCCGCCAGGTACTCAGGTCACTGTCCAGTTGGCGGTACTCCTCGGCCAGTGCCGCAAGGCCGTTAGCAGCACCTTCCGGTTGGCTGCGCAGATAGTTGAGCACGTCGTTGATTTGTCGCGCGTCGAATGCCGGGTAGAGTGCCCGTGCGCGTTGCTCCAAGGTCAACGGTAACGCTGCCGGCCCTGCCTGGACGCGGTAGCCCGCATCCATTCCCAGTGCGTGCAGTGTTTCCCGGCTCGGTGGGCGGATCACCTCGGGATCCAGGACTTTTCGCAGTTCGTCGCGGGGCAGTGGGTGTTGCCGCAGGCGTTGTTGCAGCGCCGGGCCTTGATTGACGTGGAACCCTAGGGCGCTTCGTTGTGCGTCGGGCAGCGCGTTGAGCGTCGCGGTATAGAGGTCGGTTTCGCCAAACAGGGGGCCTTTTTCGTCGTGAGGGACATAGCGTCCGTCGGCGGTGCGCACCAGCGTGCGTAAGAGCGGCGCATCATCCGAGCCGATGTGCAGCCATGTCTCCCCGTCGACGGTCAGGTGTCGGGCTTCAATGCGCATATTTGGCGACCAGCCCGGTTGGACTCTCAGCGTGTTCAGGGCCAGTCTTTCGCTGTCCAGATTGGGGGATGCGATTAGGTGCTGACCCTCGTAAGCACGGTTCAGGCGTAGTTCGGCCAGTGCGGCGCTTGCCAAGTCTGCCAGGCGCGGTGGTGTGCGTTGATGGTCGAGCTCAGACCGTTCATTTGCGCTGGCGTGGTCCAGCAAGTGTGTAGCGACCTTGGCCGGCAAGCCTGGCGCCGCCTGAACCAACCGCTGCGTCGACGTACCTTGGCCCAGTTGCTGCTGGGCGTAACGCGACTCGAACAGCTCGATACGATTTTGCTCGGCGAGTCGCCCAAGCTTTTTGCGCAGTTGCTTGACGCGGTTATCCAGGCTCAGTTGCGGGTCAGCGGCGCTTTCGCCGAACTGGGCGCGGATTTCTTCCGGGCTAAGGGCTTGCAGTACGGTCTTGAGCAGTTCGCCATTGGCCAGTTGGGTTTCATGGATCTGCACGACCGGCATGCGCATGTCGCCAAACTCCCAGGCAGCCCTGCCTTCGGCGTTGAGCATGCGCAGGGAGCGGGTTTTGGGCCAGTTGCCGTGGGTGGTCAGCAACTGGAGCGTGTCCTGGGGGTCGATCTGGGCATGGTCGTCAGGGTTGTCGCTGTTGAGCTGGTCTATCAGTGTTTGCAGGTCGCGATCGATGCGCAGCCGCTCAAGGGTATCGTCCAGCAGGGGCGGTATCGGCTCACCCCGTACGTGCATCTGGCGCAGGGCGTTTTCCTTGACGTCGCTGAGGTTCAAGGCCAAGCGTCGGTCGGCCTCACCCAGACCGCGCGCGCCATGTCCCAGGCGCCCCAGCAGGGTGGGTTCGTCCCATTGCAAGGGCGTGTCCAGTTCGCTGTGCCATGCGCCTGCGCCGTTGTGTTGCAGACGTGGGGTGTAGGCGTCGGGGCGGGTAGGGTGTTTGATCACATAGTCTTCGTCCCCAGCAGCTTTTTGCACGGTGTACAGCTTGTCTTCCAGTGCCAGCATGGGCTCGCCGCGCATCTGGTGCAGACCCAGGCGGTCATGGCCCAGTTTCGGCGGCAGTTTGATGTCTTGTTGATAAGGGGCAAGGTCGGGTTTCCAATAGCGCTTGGCACCATTGGCCAAGGTGACGGGCTTGAAGCGATCGATAAAGGTCAGCACTTCCTGAGGCAAAACTTTGCGCAGCTCGGCGACGCCGATGTGGCCCCCCAGGCCGAAAATACCCAGCTGTACCAAGGATTGCAGCACACTCATCAAGTGGCCAAAGGCTTCTTGTTCAAGCCCTTCGGCCCAGTCGATGACACCTTCGAAGAGGTCATCGAGCAGTTGATAGGCCATGTACGCCAGCATCAGCTCGCCCAGCCCGGGAATGAACGGTGCAACGATAAGCAGCGCGGCGTTGAGGATCGACGACGCCACATTGACGAACGAGTCCCAGCGCGCCCACCGCGCTGCGCGATCGGCCTCGGCGGTCGACACGGCCTGGGAGCGGGCGTCGTTGAGGATCTGGTTGAGTTTTTGTTGATAGAGGTGCTGCCAGGCATCGTCCTGAATCGGGGTGGCAACGAACTGTAGTTTGGGGTCGTCGGTCGGCTCCTTGCGCCACGGCGCCTGGCCGCTGCCATGCTCGGGCGGGTGCCAGGTAATGCGCGCCAGGCGCTGGCTCAGGCCTGCGAAAAACACCCCGCGGCGCTCATGGGAGACGAAACGGCTGAAAAACGTCTGGTAATTGGCATTACGCAGTTGACGGGTGAGCTCCTGCTTGAACGCCAGCGCCGATGGGTATTCCTTGAGCGGATGCAGCGGGTCATCCGGTACGTAGGCGACCAGGCGCTGCACGGTGCGCGTGGTTTCCAGGTTTGGGGCAAGCAGCAGGATGCCGGCCAGCGGCGCACCCATCAGCGTCAAGCCGTGGCAACGCAGTGGCAGGTTGCCGAGCGTCAGGTCGCTGCGCCCTTGTAATAACCCCTCGACCTGTTGCGCAAAGTCGTCCTTGATATCTGCACCGATTTTCGCCAAATGCAGTGCGGCACGCAGGGCGGCTTTTTGGCTGGTTTCGACTTTGTTCTGAATGACAGCAGCGCTCAGCGGTTCGGTCAGACCCAGTTGCAGGCGCAGGTAACGACTGTAACGCGCGCCGATATCCAGTTCGCGGCACAGGCCGGTAAACGCACGGATACTGATTTTTTCCAACGTGGCCGGCAGGGTATCGAACTGTCCACTGGGCGTGGGGCGGGTGATGAAGGTTGATGCCGCCTCGTAGGCGCCCTCGACGGTTTCACCCTGCTCGAAGTTGTGCAGCGCGGCGTCCAGCACTGACACGGTCCAGGTGCGCGCGGCACCGGACGGTATCTTAAACAACGTGATGGTCTGGGGAATGTACAGGCGCAGGTAGACGGCTTCGCTGTTGAGGTCCAGGCCGTAACGCGTCAGCAGCGCTTCTTCGAGGATGCTGCGTGCGTAGGTCCTGGGGTCCTGCACATTGTTAAGCGCGTCATCCACGGTATTTTGCGCGCTCCAGTGAGCGGCGTTCAGGCGTTTGAGTTCGCCCAGCAGCGCGGGGCGGGTGTGCAGGGCTGTTGGTTTGGCTTGGGACATGGCTTGGTGCTTGGCGCTGGAGGCCTTGCCCAGCCAGTCGGGAATGGCGGTTTGCAGCAGGTGATAGTGGCTGTCGGGCTGAACAGTATCAGTAGGGGGTGTTGGCGTGCTCATGGGCGCAACTCTGAATGGCAACAAAGCACATCAGTAGATCAGTGCGTTTCCCCCGGCCTGCTCTAGATAGTTAGTTTAAACTGCGCCATTGCGATGCTATTTGTCGCATTGGCGTAAACCCGCCAAAATCGCGGGTTGGCGCTATAAGAAGTTGTCGCTTGGCGGCAAGGCCCTACTGAAAACTGTCCTTACAATCCCTGCATCGCCCGCCAGTTCCAGGCAGGCGTTCCTCTTCAGGAGACTCCGATGTCCGTTGAGCAAGCCCCGGTGCAACGTGCCGATTTCGACCAGGTCATGGTTCCCAACTATGCACCTGCTGCCTTCATTCCCGTACGTGGCGAAGGTTCGCGCGTGTGGGACCAGGCCGGTCGCGAGCTGATCGACTTTGCCGGCGGCATCGCGGTCAACGTATTGGGCCACGCCCACCCGGCGTTGGTCGGGGCTCTGACCGAACAGGCCAACAAGCTGTGGCACGTCTCCAACGTCTTCACCAATGAGCCGGCCCTGCGCCTGGCGCATAAACTGATCGACGCCACCTTTGCCGAGCGGGTGTTTTTCTGCAACTCCGGCGCCGAAGCCAACGAGGCCGCGTTCAAGCTGGCCCGTCGCGTCGCGTTCGACCGTTTCGGCACCGAGAAGTACGAGATCATCGCGGCGCTGAACAGCTTCCACGGCCGTACCTTGTTCACCGTTAACGTCGGTGGCCAGTCCAAGTACTCCGATGGCTTCGGGCCTAAAATCACCGGCATCACCCACGTGCCTTACAACGACCTGGCTGCGCTGAAAGCCGCCGTGTCTGACAAGACCTGCGCCGTGGTGCTGGAGCCGATCCAGGGTGAAGGCGGCGTACTGCCGGCCGAACTGGCTTACTTGCAAGGTGCCCGTGAACTGTGCGACGCGAACAACGCATTGCTGGTGTTCGACGAAGTGCAAACCGGCATGGGCCGCAGCGGCCATCTGTTCGCCTATCAGCGTTACGGCGTGACGCCGGACATCCTCACCAGCGCCAAGAGCCTGGGCGGCGGTTTCCCGATCGCAGCGATGCTCACCACCGAAGCGCTGGCCAAGCACCTGGTCGTCGGCACCCACGGCACCACCTACGGCGGCAACCCGCTGGCGTGCGCAGTGGCCGAGGCAGTGATCGACGTAATCAACACGCCTGAAGTGCTGGCCGGTGTGAACGCCAAGCACGATCTGTTCAAGGCGCGCCTGGAGCAGATCGGCAAGCAATACGGCATCTTCACCGAAGTGCGCGGCATGGGCCTGCTGATTGGTTGCGTGCTGAGCGATGCGTTCAAAGGCAAGGCCAAGGACGTGTTCAACGCGGCCGAGAAAGAAAACCTGATGATCCTGCAAGCCGGCCCGGATGTTGTGCGTTTTGCACCGAGTTTGGTGGTTGAAGAAGCGGATATCAACGAAGGTCTGGACCGTTTTGAGCGTGCTGTAAAAGCACTGACGCAAGGTTGATCTACCGCTCGGCGCCTGGCGATCGGGCGTCGAGCAAAAATTCTATATGCCGGACCGAGTCAGATGTGGGAGCTGGCTTGCCTGCGATAGCATCACCTCGGTGCAACTGACAGACCGAGTTGCCTGCATCGCAGGCAAGCCAGCTCCCACATGGATCTGCTTGCACATCGAGATGTATGTGAACTCAGATCTCGTGTCCGGCATTTTTCCCTCTATGAAGTTTTCGAGTTAAGGAGTGACACCATGCTGGTGATGCGCCCCGCGCAAATGGCTGATCTGGGCGAGGTACAGCGTCTGGCTGCGGACAGCCCGATTGGTGTCACCTCCTTGCCGGACGATGTGGAACGCCTGAGCGACAAGATCGCTGCCAGCGAAGCGTCCTTCGCGGCCGAGGTCAGTTTCAACGGTGAAGAAAGCTATTTCTTCGTGCTCGAAGACACCGAGACCGGCAAGCTGGCCGGCTGCTCGGCCATCGTCGCCTCGGCCGGTTACTCGGAGCCGTTCTACAGCTTCCGTAACGAGACCTTCGTGCACGCCTCCCGCGAGCTGAAGATCCACAACAAGATCCACGTGCTTTCCCAGTGCCATGACCTCACCGGCAACAGCCTGCTCACCAGTTTCTACGTGGTGCCGGAGTTGGTCGGTTCAGCGTGGTCTGAGCTCAACTCCCGTGGCCGCCTGTTGTTCGTCGCCAGCCACCCCGAGCGTTTTGCCGACTCGGTGGTGACCGAAATCGTCGGCTACAGCGACGAGAACGGTGATTCGCCGTTCTGGGACGCCATCGGCCGCAATTTCTTCGACCTCAACTACGCCGCCGCCGAGCGCCTGTGCGGGCTGAAAAGCCGTACGTTCCTCGCCGAGCTGATGCCGCATTACCCGATCTACGTGCCGCTGCTGCCGGACGAAGCCCAGGAAGCGATGGGCCAGGTGCACCCACGGGCGCAGATCACCTTCGACATCCTGATGCGCGAAGGCTTCGAGACCGACCATTACATCGACATTTTCGACGGCGGCCCGACGCTGCACGCACGGGTTTCGGGCATTCGCTCGATTGCCCAGAGCCGCGTGGTACCGGTAAAGATCGGCGAGAGGGTCAAGGGTGTGGGCCGCCAGTACCTGGTGAGCAACGTGCAGCTGCAGGATTACCGTGCGGTGATGCTGGAGCTGGACTATGCGCCCGGCAAACCGGTGACCCTGGACATGGCAGCCGCTGAGGCCTTGGGCGTCGGCGAAGGCGCGAGCGTGCGCTTGGTAGCGGTTTAAAAGCAGAGTTTCGCGGGTGGCCTGAAGCAGGCGGCCCGTCTGAGGAGATAGCATGATCGTTCGTCCCGTACGCAGCAGCGATTTACCAGCCCTGATTGATCTGGCGCGCAGCACCGGCACCGGTCTCACCACTTTGCCGGCCAACGAAGAGCGCCTGACCCACCGGGTTGGCTGGGCGGAAAAAACCTTTCGCGGCGGCGCCGGGCGCGGCGATGCCGACTACCTGTTCGTGTTGGAAAACGACGAGGGCCGCGTGGTGGGCATCTCCGCCATCGCCGGCGCCGTTGGCCTGCGTGAGCCCTGGTACAACTTCCGGGTCGGCCTGACTGTCAGCGCCTCCCAGGAGCTGAATATCTACCGCGAGATTCCGACGCTGTTCCTGGCCAATGACCTGACCGGAAATTCCGAGCTGTGCTCGTTGTTCCTGCACGCCGATTACCGCACCGGCCTCAACGGCCGCATGCTGGCCAAGGCGCGCTTGCTGTTTATCGCTGAATTTCCGCAACTGTTCGGTAACAAGATCATTGCCGAGATGCGCGGTGTGTCCAACGACGCCGGGCGTTCGCCGTTCTGGGAAAGCCTGGGCCGCCATTTCTTTAAAATGGAGTTCAGCCAGGCCGATTACCTCACCGGCGTGGGCAACAAAGCGTTTATCGCCGAGCTGATGCCGAAGTTTCCGCTGTACAGCTGCTTCCTGTCGGAAGACGCACGCAACGTAATCGGCAAGGTCCACCCGGACACCGAACCTGCGTTGAGCATGCTCAAGAGTGAAGGCTTCAGCTACCAGGGCTATGTCGACATCTTCGACGCCGGCCCTGCGGTGGAATGCGAGACCAGTAAGATCCGCGCGGTCCGCGACAGCGAAGCGCTGGTGCTGGCGATCGGCACCCCCGGCGACGACGCCACCCCGTTCCTGATCCATAACCGTAAACGCGACGATTGCCGCATCACCGCCGCCCCCGCGCGGCTGGCGGCAGGCACCCTGGTGGTTGACCCGCTCACCGCCAAGCGCCTGCAACTGATCGCCGGCGATCAAGTGCGTGCCGTACCGTTGTCCGCTGCCCGGGAGTCGAAATAATGAATTCGCTGTATATCGCAGGTAGCTGGTTGGAAGGCCAGGGTGAACTGTTCGAATCGCGCAACCCGGTGACCCAGCAAGTACTGTGGGCCGGCAATGGCGCCACTGCCGAGCAGGTCGAATCCGCCGTGCAGGCCGCACGCCAGGCATTCCCTGCGTGGGCCAAGCGCCCGCTGGAAGAACGCATCAGCGTGCTGGAAACCTTCGCCGCCACCCTGAAAAGCCGCGCCGATGAAATGGCCCGTTGTATCGGCGAAGAAACCGGCAAGCCGCTGTGGGAATCGGCCACCGAAGTCACCAGCATGGCCAACAAGATCGCGATCTCGGTGCAAAGCTACCGCGAACGCACCGGCGAGAAGAGCGGCCCGTTGGGCGACGCCACCGCCGTATTGCGTCATAAACCTCACGGTGTGGTTGCGGTGTTCGGTCCGTACAACTTCCCTGGTCACTTGCCGAATGGGCATATCGTGCCGGCGTTGCTGGCGGGCAATACTGTGCTGTTCAAACCGAGTGAGCTGACCCCCAAAGTCGCCGAGTTGACCGTGCAGTGCTGGATCGACGCGGGGCTGCCGGCGGGTGTGCTGAACCTGCTGCAAGGCGCGCGGGAGACCGGTATCGCGCTGGCGGCCAATCCTGGCATCGACGGTTTGTTCTTTACGGGCTCCAGCCGCACCGGCAATCACCTGCACCAGCAGTTCTCCGGGCGCCCGGACAAGATCCTGGCCCTGGAAATGGGCGGCAATAACCCGCTGGTGGTGGACGAAGTGGCCGATGTGGACGCGGCGGTCTACACCATCATTCAGTCGGCGTTTATCTCCGCCGGCCAGCGTTGCACCTGTGCCCGCCGTTTGCTGGTGCCGGAAGGCGCCTGGGGCGATGCGTTGCTGGGGCGCCTGGTGGCGGTCAGCGCGACGATTGAAGTGGGTGCGTTTGACCAGCAACCGGCGCCGTTCATGGGCTCGGTGATCTCTCTTGGCGCCGCCAAGGCCTTGATGGACGCCCAGGAACTGATGCTGGCCAACGGTGCCGTGGCGTTGCTGGAAATGACTCAGCCTCAGGATCAGGCCGCCTTGCTGACCCCGGGCATCATCGACGTGACGGCCGTGACCGAGCGCGAAGACGAAGAACTGTTCGGCCCACTGTTGCAAGTGATCCGCTACGCTGATTTTGAAGCGGCGATTGTCGAGGCCAACAACACCCAGTACGGGCTGGCCGCCGGTTTGTTGTCGGATTCTGAGGAACGCTACCAGCAGTTCTGGCTGGAAAGCCGCGCTGGCATCGTCAACTGGAACAAACAGCTGACCGGCGCCGCCAGTACCGCGCCGTTCGGTGGGGTAGGGGCGTCGGGCAACCACCGCGCCAGTGCGTATTACGCGGCGGATTATTGCGCGTACCCGGTGGCGTCGCTGGAAACGCCTAGCCTGGTTGTTCCAGCCACACTAACCCCCGGCATTACGCTGATCTAAATGTGGGAGCGGGCTTGCTCGCGAAAGCGGTGTGTCATTCAACAGTTCAGGTGACTGATCCAGCGCATTCGCGAGCACGCCCGCTCCCACTTGATTTGTGGTGTATTCAAGTAATTTGAAGCCTATAAAAACAGATGTTCGTGGAGCCTCGCCGATGAAATCCTATGAAGTCAATTTTGACGGTCTAGTGGGGCCGACCCATAACTACGGCGGTTTGTCCTTCGGCAACGTCGCGTCCCAGAGCAACAGCCAGCAGCATTCAAGCCCCAAGGAAGCGGCGTTGCAGGGCCTGCAAAAAATGAAAGCCCTGATGGACATGGGCTTTGTGCAAGGCGTATTGGCGCCGCAGGAGCGCCCGGACGTGGCCGCTTTGCGCAGCCTTGGTTTCAGCGGCACCGATGCTCAGGTGATTCAGCAGGCGGCCAAGCAGGCAATGCCTTTGCTGGTCGCGAGCTGCTCGGCGTCGAGCATGTGGGTAGCCAATGCCGCGACCGTCAGCCCAAGCGCTGATACGGCTGACGGCCGCGTGCATTTCACCGCTGCCAACCTCAATTGCAAATACCACCGCAGCATCGAACACCCCACCACCAGCTGTGTGCTGGGCGCGATGTTTGCCGATGAAAAGCACTTTGCTCACCACACTGCGTTGCCGGCAGTGGCGCAGTTCGGCGACGAAGGCGCGGCCAACCACACGCGCTTCTGCCGGGAATACGGTGAGGCCGGCGTTGAGTTTTTCGTGTTCGGTCGCAGTGCGTTCGACCCCCGCTACCCGGCGCCGCAGAAGTACCCGGCGCGCCAGACGCTTGAAGCGTCCCAGGCAGTTGCACGCCTGCACGGCTTGAAGGATGACGGTGTGGTGTACGCCCAGCAGAACCCGGCGGTGATCGATGCCGGCGTGTTCCACAATGATGTGATCGCGGTGGGCAACGGTGAAGTGTTGTTCTATCACGAGGACGCGTTCCTCAATACCGAGCAGATGCTTGGCGAGCTGCAACGCAAACTGGGCAAGTTGGGCGGCAACTTCCAGTCTGTTTGCGTGCCCCGCGCCCAGGTCAGCGTCGAGGACGCGGTGCGTTCCTACCTGTTCAACAGCCAGTTGCTGACCCGTGCCGACGGCTCAATGCTGCTGATCGTGCCGGAAGAATGCCGCGTCAATGAACGCGTCTGGCACTACCTGCAAAGCCTCACGGCTTCAGGCGGGCTGATTCGTGAAGTGAAAGTCTTCGACCTCAAGCAAAGCATGCAGAACGGCGGTGGTCCGGCGTGCCTGCGCTTGCGCGTAGCCTTGAACGAAACCGAGCTGGCGGCGGTGAATCCAGGCGTTATCATGACTGCACCGTTGTACGAAACCCTGACCCAGTGGGTCGACAAGCACTACCGCGACAGCCTGCGTGAAACCGACCTGGCTGACCCGCAATTGCTGCTGGAGTGCCGGACGGCATTGGATGAACTGACGCAAATCCTTAAACTGGGCTCGGTTTATCCTTTCCAGATCAATTAATGCCGTATGGCTGAGAGTTATTTTATGACCACCGACACCCTGAAACTGATCCTTGAAGACACCGACGGCACCCAGCTGGAAACCTCCTGCACCCGCGTCGCTGTGGTCTGGCAGGGCAAGGAAATCTGGATTCAGCACGACGGCCGTGGCCAACTGCTGATCGGCGTAGACGTGGAAGAAGGTGACGCGGAATACGCCAACCTGCTCATGCGCCCATTGGCCACCAACCTGATGAGCCTGCAACTGGAAATGGAACCGGCCGACGTCGAAGGTGATGACGACGATCACGTCCACGGCCCAGGCTGCAACCACTAAGGAAGCTGCGTATGCTCGCCCTCGGCAAACTGCTTGAACTGACCCTCGCCGGTCGTGAACCGGCGCAAAAAATTCAACTGACTGTCGACGGCGTGCAAATGCGCTGGCTCAGCGAGGGCGCACTTGAAGTGCGCCCGCCGCAAGCCCAGGACAAAGGCAGCGACTTGCTGCTGTCGTCCGGCATCCATGGCAACGAAACCGCGCCGATCGAACTGCTCGACCGCCTGTTGCATGGCATCGCCCGTGGGGAGATCAAACCCCGCAATCGTATTCTGTTCCTGTTCGGCAACCCCGAGGCCATGCGCCGCGGCGAGCGTTACCTCGAACTGGACGTCAACCGGCTGTTCAACGGCCGTCATGAAAAAAACATCGGCCCTGAAGCCATGCGTGCCGCCGAGCTTGAGCAATTGGCCCGCAGCTTCTTCAGCGTGCCTGACCGTTCGCGCCTGCATTACGACCTGCACACGGCCATTCGCGGCTCGAAGATCGAGCAGTTTGCCCTGTATCCGTGGAAGGAAGGTCGCCAGCACGCTCGCCACGAACTGGCGCGCCTCAACGCTGCCGGCATGCAAGCGGTGCTGCTGCAAAACAAGACCTCGATCACCTTCACCGCGTTTACCTACGAGCAGCTGGAAGCCGAGGCCTTCACGCTGGAATTGGGCAAGGCGCGACCGTTTGGGCAGAACCAGAGTGTGGATGTGTCGCGCCTGGAAACTCGCCTCAAGCAGATCATTGAAGGCACTGAGCCTGAGACCGATAGCCTTGAAGGCTTGAAGCTGTTCGCCGTTGCGCGCGAAGTGATCAAGCACAGCGATGCCTTCCTGATGCACTTGCCGGCGGATGTGGAAAACTTTTCGGAACTGGAAAAGGGCTATCTGCTGGCCGAAGACGTGGCCAAGACCCGTTGGGTGATCGAAGAGGAGGGCGCGCGCATCATCTTTCCCAACCCGAAGGTAAAGAATGGCTTGCGGGCGGGGATATTGATTGTGCCGACGACGGACGCTGGTTTGGCCTGAATTCCAAGCCAGCTCCCACACAAGCCCAGCTCTGAGGCTGGGCCTGGCGGTATTGTTTAGACCGCTACAGCACGCGGCTCGCTGCGACGGATCGCACGCACTTTGTGCAGCGTATCGGCGCAGGTCCGCGCCGCTTCCTGGCCTTTGTGCACGAAGTGCTCGTAGAAAAAGGTGTGGTGCTCAGTGCCCGCATGGAAGTGATGCGGTGTCAGCGATACCGAGAACACCGGCACTTCAGTTTCCAGCTGCACCTGCATCAGGCCGCTGACGACCGATTGGGCCACGAATTCGTGACGGTAGATGCCGCCATCCACCACCAGCGCAGCAGCGACGATACCCGCGTAGCGGCCGGTCTTGGCCAGCAGCTTGGCGTGCAGGGGCATTTCAAAGGCGCCGCCGACTTCAAAGAAATCAATATCCGATTCCTGGTAGCCCTGGGCGATCATTTCGGCGAGGAAGCCTTTGCGGGATTGGTCGACAATATCCTTGTGCCAGCAGGCCTGGATAAACGCGACGCGCTCGCCGTGATGGTTTTTGCTTTTGCTGTCGATTGCGGTGGGTTGCATGTTCTGACTCCTGTTTAAGAAAAAAACAGGGCGTTATGAATCGAATGGGATTTAAGGGTACGCAAGCACAGTTCGTGCGCGGCCCTTAGGCGCCAATCCCGTTCTCTCTTCATCCGGACTATGACCGTCGGCCCCGGGATCACACCGGGTCTGCTGACCTTGTCGCCGTCCTGCGTGAGCAGTTCAAGGCGCCAAGCGCTCGCGGGCTATACACATTGCGTGTAATTACCGCCGGTGGGGAATTGCACCCCGCCCTGAGAACGTTGCCACCAGAACCCTGGCGGCGGAGAGTTTTTAACACGGTTTTTCGCAAACTGCACGATCACCGTATCGATAAGCTATATCGGTTTGTTTGGTTGGTATTCGATTGAATGCAGCGGGGGCTTGATATTCCGTGGCTTTGCCCGCAGTAATCACTCAGAAAAGGAACTTACTGAACCCCTAGAGGCGTGTTTCATGTCTGTGATCGACCTGCGCAGTGACACCGTGACCCAACCCACTCCCGGCATGCTCGACGCCATGGCCACTGCTGTCAGCGGCGATGACGTGTATGGCGAAGACCCCAGCGTCAATCGTCTGGAGGCCGAGCTGGCGAAGCGCCTGGGCTTTGCCGCTGCGCTGTTCGTGCCCACCGGCACCATGAGCAACCTGCTGGCGTTGATGGCTCACTGTGAGCGTGGCGAGGAATACATCGTCGGCCAGCAGGCCCACACCTACAAATACGAAGGTGGCGGGGCAGCGGTGTTGGGTTCGATCCAACCGCAACCGCTGGACGTGCAGGCGGATGGCTCCCTGGACCTGGACCAGGTGCTGGCGGCGATCAAGCCGGACGACTTCCATTTCGCCCGTACCCGCCTGCTGGCATTGGAAAACACCATGCAGGGCAAGGTATTGCCGATGGACTACCTGGCGAAGGCACGAGCATTCACCCGGGAACAGGGTCTGGCCCTGCATTTGGATGGCGCACGGCTCTACAACGCCGCGGTCAAGCTGGGCGTGGAGGCGCGTGAGATTGCCAAGCACTTTGATTCGGTGTCGGTGTGCCTGTCCAAGGGCCTTGGCGCGCCGATTGGCTCGGTGTTGTGCGGTTCCACGGCGTTGATCGCCAAGGCCAGGCGCCTGCGCAAGATGGTCGGCGGCGGCATGCGCCAGGCCGGTTCCCTGGCGGCGGCCGGGCTGTATGCGCTGGATCACCAGGTGCAGCGCCTGGCCGACGACCACGCTAACGCCCAATGGCTGGGCGATGAGCTGCGCAAAGTGGGTTATGAAGTGGAGCCGGTACAGACCAACATGGTCTACGTGCAGATCGGTGATCGGGCCGAAGCCTTGAAGGTTTTTGCTGCCGAGCGTGGGATCAAGTTGAGCACTGCGCCTAGCCTGCGCATGGTCACGCATAGGGATGTCAGTCGGGCGCAGATCGAGCAAGTCGTGCAGGCATTCGTCGAGTTTTCGCGCAAATGAGCGTGCAGACCGTCTAATTGAACCTTTCAATCGTATAAACACGCTGTACCCCCGGCAAAGGGCCGATATAATGCGGCCCTTTGCCGTCGCTCCGTCTGATGATGTTGCGCACTGGCCTTTGGCCGCAGCCTCCGTGGAAGAACCTAATGAAAAGCGCAGAAATCCGTGAAGCCTTCCTTCGCTTCTTCGAAGAGCAAGGTCACACCCGTGTCGCCTCCAGCTCCTTGATCCCAGGCAATGACCCAACCCTGCTGTTCACTAACGCGGGGATGAACCAGTTCAAGGACTGCTTCCTGGGCCAGGAAAAGCGCGCCTACACCCGCGCCACCAGCAGCCAGAAGTGCGTGCGTGCCGGCGGCAAGAACAGTGACCTGGAAAACGTGGGCTACACCGCCCGCCACCACACGTTCTTCGAAATGCTGGGTAACTTCAGCTTTGGTGACTACTTCAAGAAAGATGCGATTACGTTCGCCTGGACCTTCCTGACCGGCGTGTTGAAGCTGCCAGAGGAAAAACTCTGGGTTACCGTGTACGCCACGGACGACGAAGCGTACGACATCTGGACCAAGGAAGTCGGCGTGCCCGTCGAGCGCATGATTCGCATCGGCGACAACAAGGGTGCGCCGTACGCTTCCGACAACTTCTGGACCATGGGCGATACCGGCCCGTGTGGCCCTTGCACCGAGATCTTCTACGACCACGGCGCCGACATCTGGGGTGGCCCCCCGGGTTCGCCGGAAGAAGACGGCGACCGTTACATCGAGATCTGGAACAACGTGTTCATGCAGTTCAACCGCACCGCCGATGGCGTGTTGCATCCGCTACCTGCGCCGTCGGTGGATACCGGCATGGGCCTGGAGCGGATCAGTGCGGTGCTGCAGCACGTTCACTCCAACTACGAAATCGACCTGTTCACCCAGTTGTTGAGCGCGTCGGCCGCGGCCATTGGTTGTGCCAATGAAAGCCAGTCTTCCCTCAAGGTGGTGTCTGACCACATCCGTTCCTGCGGTTTCCTGATCGCCGACGGTGTGTTGCCGTCCAACGAAGGCCGTGGCTATGTGCTGCGCCGTATCATCCGTCGCGCCTGCCGTCACGGTAACAAGCTGGGCGCCACTGGCAGCTTCTTCTACAAAATCGTGGCCGCACTGGTTGCCGAGATGGGCGAAGCCTTCCCGGAACTCAAGCAGCAGCAAAGCAATATCGAGCGCGTGCTCAAGGCTGAGGAGGAGCAGTTCTCCAAGACCCTCGAACACGGCCTGAAAATCCTCGAGCAGGACCTGGCTGAACTCAAAGGCACCGTGGTGCCAGGCGATGTGGTGTTTAAGCTGTATGACACCTATGGCTTCCCGATGGACCTGACCGCCGACATCGCCCGTGAGCGTGAGCTGACCATTGATGAAGCGGGTTTTGAGCGTGAGATGGAAGCTCAGCGCGTGCGTGCTCGCTCCGCCAGCTCCTTTGGCCTTGACTACAACACCCTGGTCAAGGTTGACGTGCCCACCGAATTCATCGGTTACAAGGCTACCGTTGGCGCTGCCAAGATCGTTGCCATCTATAAAGACGGCAAGTCGGTCGACGTGTTGAGTGAAGGCGAAGAGGCGGTTGTGGTCCTCGACCAGACGCCGTTCTACGCCGAGTCGGGTGGCCAGATTGGTGATTGTGGTTTCCTGAGTTCGACGTCCGGCCGTTTTGAGGTGCGCGACACCACCAAGACCGGCGGTGCGTTCCTGCATCACGGTGTGTTGGTGCTGGGCAACTTGACGGTTGGTGCGCCGGTGGACACCCAGGTCGATGCCGATGTACGCCATGCGACCGCGTTGAATCACTCGGCCACTCACCTGCTGCACGCCGCGCTGCGCCAGGTACTGGGCGAGCACGTCCAGCAGAAAGGTTCGTTGGTCGACAGCCAGCGCCTGCGCTTCGACTTCAGCCACTTTGAAGCGATCAAGCCCGAGCAGATCAAGGCCCTGGAAGACATCGTCAACGCTGAGATTCGCAAGAACACCGCGGTAGAAACCGAAGAAACCGACATCGAGACCGCCAAGGCCAAAGGCGCCATGGCGCTGTTCGGCGAGAAGTACGGCGACAACGTGCGTGTATTGAGCATGGGCGGCAGTTTCTCTGTGGAACTGTGTGGCGGTATCCACGCCAACCGTACCGGCGACATCGCCCTGCTGAAAATCATCAGCGAAGGGGGTGTAGCGTCCGGTGTGCGTCGTATCGAGGCCGTCACTGGCGCTGCAGCCCTGGCCTACCTCAATGCGGCTGAAGAACAACTCAAGGAAGCGGCCAGCCTGGTCAAGGGCAGCCGCGACAACCTTATCGACAAGCTGTCCGCTGTACTGGAGCGCAACCGTACGCTGGAGAAACAGCTGGAGCAGTTGCAGGCCAAGGCGGCCAGTGCGGCGGGCGACGATTTGTCGGCTTCTGCGGTGGACGTCAAGGACGTGAAAGTGTTGGCTGCGCGCCTGGACGGTCAGGACGGCAAGGCGCTGTTGGCCTTGGTCGATCAGTTGAAGAACAAGCTCGGCCGCGCAGTGATCCTGCTCGGCGGTGTCCATGAGGATAAGGTCGTTCTGGTTGCCGGTGTAACCAAGGACCTGACTGGCCAACTCAAGGCCGGTGATTTGATGAAGCAAGCCGCCGCGGCAGTGGGCGGGAAGGGCGGTGGTCGTCCGGACATGGCGCAAGGCGGTGGTGTAGACGCTGGCGCCCTGGACGCAGCCCTGGCCCTGACCGTGCCGTTTGTCGAGGCAGGTATTTAAGGCACTGTTAATCAGCCCGTGGTCTAGTCGCGGGCGGGTTCGGTGCTGGTTGATTGGTTATCAGGCGCCCCTTTACGGGCTGAGGCGGCTTAGAAATGGCTTTGATCGTACAGAAATTTGGAGGCACCTCGGTCGGCTCTGTCGAAAGAATCGAGCAGGTGGCCGACAAGGTTAAGAAATTCCGCGATGCTGGCGACGACTTGGTGGTGGTGCTGTCGGCCATGAGCGGCGAGACCAATCGCCTGATCGATCTGGCCAAGGCAATCAGTGGTGATCAACAGCCGCTCCCGCGTGAGCTGGATGTGATCGTGTCCACCGGTGAGCAGGTGACCATTGCCTTGCTGGCCATGGCGCTGAATAAGCGCGGTGTGCCGGCGGTGTCCTACACTGGCAGCCAGGTGCGTATCCTCACTGACAGCGCGCACACCAAGGCGCGCATCCTGCAAATTGATGATCAGAAAATTCGCACTGATCTAAAAGCCGGCCGCGTGGTAGTTGTAGCGGGCTTCCAGGGTGTGGATGAGCAGGGCAATATCACCACCCTCGGGCGTGGCGGTTCAGATACCACCGGCGTGGCGCTGGCGGCGGCGCTCAAGGCCGATGAATGCCAGATTTACACCGATGTGGATGGCGTCTATACCACCGATCCGCGTGTAGTGTCCGTGGCTCAGCGCCTGGATAAGATCACCTTTGAAGAGATGCTGGAAATGGCCAGCCTTGGTTCCAAGGTGTTGCAGATCCGCGCGGTGGAGTTTGCCGGCAAGTACAACGTTCCGCTGCGCGTATTGCACAGCTTCAAAGAGGGTCCGGGCACCCTCATTACTATTGATGAAGAGGAATCCATGGAACAGCCAATCATTTCCGGTATCGCTTTCAACCGTGATGAAGCCAAGCTGACCATCCGTGGCGTGCCAGACACCCCGGGCGTGGCGTTCAAGATCCTGGGCCCTATCAGCGGCGCGAACATCGAAGTCGACATGATCGTGCAGAACGTATCGCACGATAACACCACCGATTTCACCTTCACCGTGCACCGCAACGAGTACGATGCGGCGGAGCGGATCCTGCAGAACACTGCGAAGCAAATCAGTGCCCGCGAAGTGATCGGCGACACCAAGATTGCCAAGCTGTCGATCGTGGGTGTGGGCATGCGTTCGCATGCCGGCGTTGCCAGCCGTATGTTTGAGGCCCTGGCCAAGGAAAGCATCAATATCCAGATGATCTCTACCTCAGAAATCAAGGTTTCGGTGGTGATCGAAGAGAAGTACCTGGAACTGGCTGTACGTGCGCTGCATACCGCTTTTGAGCTGGACGCTCCGGCCCGACAGGGCGAGTGATGCAGTGCCAGAAAGGCGCGGTTTACCGCGCCTTTCATTTTTTTGTAGGGCGCATGTTCTTTTGCGTGGGCTCGACAATACTTAGGTGGTAGGGCTACGGCTTTTGGGTTGTAGGTCGAATGCCTTTTTTTTGCAGACTGTTGTTCCTGAACTGAAATGCGTGAGGAGAAAGGTATGTTGATTCTGACTCGTCGTTGCGCAGAAAGCCTGATTATCGGTGATGGCGAAATCACCGTGACCGTGCTTGGCGTCAAAGGCAATCAAGTACGTATCGGGGTTAACGCTCCGAAAGAGGTAGCGGTGCACCGCGAGGAAATCTACCTGCGGATCAAGAAAGAGAAGGACGAAGAACCAAGCCTTTAATTTTTATCGTTTTTTATGTTTGCAAACGGGGATGAACGTGGTTAATATACGCCCCGTGTTGCGGAGAGCTGGCCGAGTGGCCGAAGGCGCTCCCCTGCTAAGGGAGTACACCTCAAAAGGGTGTCGGGGGTTCGAATCCCCCGTTCTCCGCCATTATTTGCTTAGTACGTTGCAATCTGGTTTTTTCGGTAAGTTGTTGAAGTTACTCGAAAAAATAGCTTTACATAGAGATTGAACGGCCTATAATGCGCGGCAACAAATGCACTCGTAGCTCAGCTGGATAGAGTACTCGGCTACGAACCGAGCGGTCACAGGTTCGAATCCTGTCGAGTGCACCATTTAAGAGTCAATTGCAGCAATGCAGTTGATTCGGTTGGAACCAGTTGTGATCTGGTCTAAAAACACAATATGCACTCGTAGCTCAGCTGGATAGAGTACTCGGCTACGAACCGAGCGGTCACAGGTTCGAATCCTGTCGAGTGCACCATACAAACAAAAAGCCCGCCTAGTGCGGGCTTTTTGCCGTCTGGAGTTTGTGTAGGATTTTTTCTTTTTCTCTTCTCTCATGTGTTTTCCTTCCACACTGCGTCGTCGCAGTTCATAGATGCAGCCAATGCTTAGCTTTGGCTCGCAAGCGCTTGTTCTTTCCAGTTTTTTAACGTTTAAAGTGGCCGGGCGGTGTATCATTGCGCCCGTCAGCCCCGCCGGGGCTTGTGGAATACCTCCATGGACTTACCCAGTAGTTACTCAGTACCCCGTTTTACCAATCATGAATTGACTGATTGATCCTTCCGGCGTGCCCCGCTGCTGGGAGTGGAGTTCGCCTATGACCGAAGTAGAAGTAAAGAAAAAAACACAAGACAGCCTGCAGGATCGCTTGGCTCAAGTCATTGAGCTGCTGCAGCGCCAGCGCGTGGTCGAAGACCTTACGCACCGCCAGGATGGCCCGAATAACGACTTGGTCGAAAACCTGGTCCACCGGCAAAACCTCGTCGAGCTCCAACGCAAGCTCGATGACCTGCACTCCGCCGACGTCGCCTATATTCTCGAAGCCCTGCCGCTGGATGACCGACTGGCCCTTTGGCAATTGGTCAAGGCTGATCGTGACGGCGACATCCTGCTCGAAGTATCCGACTCAGTCCGTGAAACCCTGATCGCCGACATGGACGATCATGAGCTCCTGGCTGCGGCCAAGGAGATGGACGCCGATGAGCTGGCTGACCTTGCCCCCGAGCTGCCGCGTGATGTTGTCCATGAGCTGATGGAGGCGCTGGACACGCAACAGCGCGAGCGCGTGCGCTCTGCGTTGTCTTACGATGAGGACCAAGTCGGCGCGCTGATGGACTTCGAGATGGTCACCATCCGCGAAGACGTCAGCCTGGAAGTGGTCCTGCGCTACCTGCGCCGGCTGAAAGAGCTGCCTGGTCACACCGACAAGCTGTTCGTGGTCGACTACGAAGGCATTCTCAAGGGTGTACTGCCGATCAAGCGTCTGTTGGTCAATGATCCGGACAAGATGGTTGCGGATTTAATGGCCAGCGATACGGTGAGTTTTCACCCAGATGAAGATGCCTACGACGCGGCGCAAGCATTCGAGCGTTATGACTTGATCTCGGCGCCGGTGGTCGACAAGAACGGCAAATTGATTGGCCGTTTGACCATCGATGAGATCGTCGACCTGATTCGTGAAGAGAGTGAAACTGAAGTCCTCAACATGGCGGGTTTGCGTGAAGAGGAAGATATCTTTGCGTCGGTCTGGCGTTCGCTGCGTAACCGCTGGGCCTGGCTGGCGGTCAATCTGGTTACCGCCTTTATTGCCTCGCGTGTGATCGGCTTGTTCGAAGGTTCCATTGAGAAGCTGGTAGCCCTGGCGGCATTGATGCCGATTGTGGCCGGTATTGGCGGCAACTCCGGCAACCAGACGATCACGATGATCGTGCGCGCGATGGCGCTGGACCAAGTGAGTACGGCTAACTCATCGCGTCTGTTGCGCAAAGAACTGGCTGTGGGCCTGATCAACGGGTTGGTGTGGGGTGGGGTGATCGGTGTGGTGGCCTACTTGCTATATGGCAGTTGGTCGCTCGGCGTGGTGATGACTGCTGCCATGACCCTCAACCTGCTGTTGGCGGCCCTGATGGGGGTGTTGATCCCCATGACCCTGGCGCGTCTTGGACGGGACCCTGCGATGGGTGCCAGCGTGATGATCACAGCCATGACCGACAGTGGTGGCTTCTTCATCTTCCTGGGCTTGGCAACAATTTTCCTGCTCTGATCCCTTTCGGCGGGGGGGCAAGTCTGCCCCCTAACGAGCTCCCCGCGTAGCACCAGCACATCAAAAATGTTTGGATGCCTATACAAATTCCAGGCAAAAAAAAGCCAGCACATGGCTGGCTTTGGCTTTCAGCTGCAAATCAATTGGCTTCTGCGGCCGCCTCAACGTCGTGCGCGATGAGCGAGACGAGAGCATTTTGCTGGCGGTGGGAAAGCTGGCGAAAACGCTGCAGCAGTTCGCGTTCGTGCAGCGACAGCTCGGGGCTGTCCAGACGCATGCTCAACTCGTCGCCCAGCGCACCTTCCTGAATGAGGCTTTGTTCCAGGCGCGCGATGATTTCGGAGTTCATGCTGCGGTGATGATTGCGAGCCACCTCGGCAATGCGTTCACGCATTCCGTCTGGCAGACGTACGACGAACTTGTCAGCCGTACGGCTGGAATAAATTGCCTGTTTCAATGGGCGCATATATTTAACCGGTTAGTTCAGGGGAGCGGTTTTTGGAATTGGCCGCAAGATGAATGTTAAGACAAGGCTCACGACCAAAGTTCAACCCGAATTGCAAAGAGGCCGCATCATGCCTCAGATTTGCCAGTTCCTTGGCGTCAATTCTGTGACAAATATTGAACTGACTAGAGGCTTTATGCCAGCATTCATTTGTTTTTTTGCGGACTGGTTGGAAAAATCTTCTACGGGTGATTCCGCGAGGGAACTTCCCAGAACTCCAAACCAGCACAGGGCTTGAGGCCGCACATCTTATAGCAAAGTGGCACTTTGCCCTTAGTTTTAAGAATAGTGGCAATCTGCCGATTAGCCAAAGCCAGGCGACGTAAGGTAGGAGGGAATCAGCGCAGGACCGGGTCGAACTTGATACGACGACCGACAATGAGGGAGATCAACAACAGGCTGGCAAACACACCCGTGGCAATGAATGCGGTTGTTTGGCCGTCTTGCGATTCGGCGCCCAAGCCCACAGCGCCGGTGAAGGCGGTCAGGCACAAAAACAGCCAGGCAGATTTGGTCATTTACGATTTCCTTAGAAAACCCAGTGTTCAGATGCAGGTGCAGCCTGGGTGACTTCGGTCAGGCGTACCGGCGATTGCGCGTTGGGCGTCATTACCGCCAGTTGCGGCCGCTGTTGCAGGTGATGCGGGACAGCCTGGCCGATCTGCGCAGGATCGTTAGCGCCAGTCGATTGAAAATGGAATGTTACTAATGCAGCCAAGGCTACGGTGTTGAGGGCTAACAGAAGGGCACTGTTCATGGTCATGTTCTCCGCTTAACGCCGTGGCCTATTGGGTTTGTAGGAGAGGTATTGCAGGTCTCGTGCCAATCTATTAATCCATTAAAATCAATGGGTTGAGTGTACTTTAAAGGACCGAAAGGTTGCAATTTGCAATGATGGCATTTTGAGGGAGTGCATTTTGCACGATGGCGGCAAGTGCCCGGATTTACGGGTCGAAACTGCGATCAGCCCGGCAGGGATCGACCTACACTCAAAAAGCCGACGGACGACATGACAAAACCCACCTCGGCCGTTAACATGCACGCCGTCCGTCGCCGTGTCCTTGGCCAGACGACTGTCATTTGTCCCAGTAGCTCAATTGGATAGAGCATCCCCCTCCTAAGGGGAAGGTTGGCCGTTCGAACCGGCCCTGGGACGCCATATTTAAAAGGGTTTCGTGAGAAAACTCGTGTCTTATCGCTCTTAGGTACCAGTTGTGTACCAGCACTAAAAGTTTAATTCCTGAACGTGCTCGGTCTTCTCGCACTGCTTAGATTGATAATTAAGGCCAAGGAGTGTGCTAACGGTTATGGATTTCGCCCAGATAAACCATTTTTTGGAAATTTATCGGATAGGCGATTATGCAGGCCTGTTTGGTCTTCTAATCTCTTTTGTGGGTTTCTTCATCACTATCAAAACCTCGCTCAAAGCAAGGGCGGCGGCGACCCAAGCCACTGCCGCCGTTGAAAGCATGAGGGAGGATTTGAGGAAGGGTGACACCGTTGCCGACTTCTCGAGTGCGCTTGCGATAATGGACGAAATAAAGCGAATGCATCGATCGCCGAACCTCCAATTATTACCTGATCGATACTCACAGCTGCGCAGGTTCCTCGTCAGTATCCGCTCCTCCAATCCACTATTGAATGATGCTGACCAGGGCACTATCCAAAATGCCATAACCCAATTCTCTGCTTCTGAGCGCATAGTGGAAAAGGCGCTTGAGGGGGCGGGTTCTATTTCGGTAGCCAGAATGAATTCGCTTGTTTCAAAGCATTCTGAGGCAATTCAAGAGCTTTTGGTTAGGATCAAATCTGAGATTACGAAAGGTGGTGAGTCATGAGTTACCCAAAAATAGCGAAGCTAGTCGATGTTTTGCTATCACAGACAGAGAGCGGTGTGCTTCGTTGGGCGGCGACTGAAAAGTCGGACATGTTTCAAGCATCATTTCCGAGATACTCAGTAAGATTGTATCCGCACGAGCGAAATCCGATTGAGGTTGACTACATTTTGCAGATTCTTAACGAACTGGGAGACATAGTTGAGGAGGTCTCTGACCCAGATCTGAGAAGCGTGATGGAAAGACCGTTTGATGTCATGAGAAGGTTGCACGATGCAGCCCGTCGAAGTGCCATGGGGGTAGAAACAGCGCTGGATGACATTTTAAATTTCTTAGAACCCTTCTGACAGTGAGGGTATCGCCATTGGTTTGCACCTGTAGTGACGCTAGGGCCCGGCGGTTTGCCCCCAAATTCGCTCCCAAACATTAAGTCAGCCTCAACTGGGGGCTAGGCCTGGGTTTCTCATGCGCTGAGCCTCCCAGGCGGCGCACCACGAGCTCCCTAAGCACCTTCGGGCGGCCATCGCCGCCGATTAGAAAGGGGAACCCCTCCCTTTCAAGCCATCCGAATTGAGCATTTGGTTTTTGATAACCAGTCAGCTCGGCAACCTCTGCAGGGCTTAACAAAAAAGAATCGCTCATAGTCACCGACGTCAGCCAACGCGGAGCACAAGGGGCTTATTGCGAATAAACCAGCGGACATCATCGGCCACAGGGGACGGGGCACAGGCAAACGCTTTGCGTGACGCAAAGTCAATGGAGCAGGCATAGCACGCACTTCCTGATGATCAAGAAACTCTAAGGGCGTTCAGCGTCCTTCGCGGGCCGCTAAAAGGATTTAAAGAGAGCTGCACCGGACAATGTCGCGGTGTTGTGATCAGGCGAGGGGGGAGGCGCGTGGACTGAGGCTGGGCCAACGAATCCTTGGGTGCCGGGTTGGCAACTCTGGATTTTCGAGGGAGGTGTCGGGTGTGTACTGCGGCAGAAAATGCCGGTAATAGTTGGAGGGTAATGCTGCCAGTCCGGCGTGGCCACAACAGCAGTCGCCGTGTTGCATGACCGATTTCGACTGAGGTACCTGTAAGGCATCGATCACTTTGCTGAATGCTTGAGGCAACGCGCTCGAGTTTCCACCCGAACAGAACCCGCCCCAGAGCATCAGGCGCGTGTCGGGCGTCTGCATCGCACGGCTCAAGGGCATGGCGAACAGGTTCAGCAAGACCGCCAGGCAGGCGATCCAGGGGCTGATGCGCTTCAACGAAGCCATAAATGAAATCGCCGTAAAGGGGCCACTATTTAGCCCGCTTTAACGGATGAAGTAAATTTTTCCAGGGTGCGCTATTTCGCCACAGGTGCTACATCTTTGCGGGCGCGTGATGTTAATCAGGGGCATTATCGCGGCCTATTCACGGCACCCCCCACATCCGTTTGATCAAGTGACAGCAGGGAGTAGGCGACCTTTGATGGATATTCAATTTTGCGGTAATGGCACGCGTGATAACCCGTCTATAGGTACATGCGATGAATACCGCGTGAGCGGCATTACCAGCATCGATGATCTGACCGGGGCTTATCGTAAGCTGGCTGACACCCATCCTGGTTTTAAGCCCTTATTCTCGCTTGATGATCTGTCCCAGGCCCGTTACACCTCAGGGCATGCGCGCAATAATCTGGGGATGGACGACGCATCGGCGCAGGACATCATCGGGTTGCCTCCAGCGTGCTTCGAGAAGGGTGAATACATCGGTTATCCGACGACAAAAGCGGAGTTTGCGATGTGCTTTCGCAATTTTACGAACCTGGTCTCAGCCACGTCTTTTGAAGAGGCTTGCACTCATGGCTTGACGCTTGATGAGCAGGCCCTGCAAGAATGGGTGGCCTACCAGGAAAATCCTGTTTCGCTACTGGACCAGCCGCTTTCAGCGCTTTTGGTGCCCGTTCAGCAGTCCTTTCAGACGCTCGCTGCTTTTCCGAACGGCTATTTCACTTGCGACCTGGACCCAGCGAAAAACCATGCGGTTGCGCGTCACTTCTCAGAATTACATGGCTATGAGCTGATGGGCGTCGGTGCCTCTTACATCGGCTTCATTCGTGCTGAGCCGCCCGATGTATCCCTGGCTGACCGCGTTGCGAAGGATTTTTGTGCGCTCTACAACACTGGCGATGAAAGCCTGCCAGCACGGGTTCGTGCAGTCACGGAGGCGATTTCCGGTCGCACGCACCTGTGGTTGCGTTACGTGGAGTGACGCTTTGTGAAAGCCATAAGCCCTGACGGCCGAGCATTTTCGATACTTTGTCGAACCTTGTCGGTGTTCAGGGTTCTCAGCATGTGCGCGGTGTATTTATCTCAACTTATGTACCTTGCAAGCGGTCGGGCAGCGTCTGAGCTACTACGCACAATAATCCCCGGAAACAGCGAATGTTGCCTGTCCGGACCCGGCCACCCCGGACTATCATGCCGATAGCCCTACCTCTCACTGCAAGGAGCCGCTCGGAACGCCGATGCGCCAAATCTGGAAATCTTTTCGAGCCCTTTATTTCGCCTCTTTGATGATGCTGATCGGCTCCGGCTTGCTCAGTACCTACCTGGCGTTGCGCCTGGCGGCCGACCATGTCGACAGCCTGTGGGTGGGTGCGCTGATGGCGGCCAACTATTTTGGCCTGGTGCTGGGAGGCAAGATCGGGCACCGCCTGATTGCCCGGGTCGGGCATATCCGCGCCTATGCCACCTGTGCTGGCATTGTCGGCGCGGCGGTGTTGGGCCATGGCCTGGTCGACTGGCTGCCGGCCTGGATTGTGCTGCGGATCATCGTAGGCCTGGGGATGATGTGCCAGTACATGGTGATCGAAAGCTGGCTCAATGAGCAGGCTGACGTCAAGCAGCGTGGGGTGGTGTTCAGCGGCTACATGATTGCGTCCTACCTGGGCCTGGTGCTCGGTCAACTGATCCTGGTCATGCACCCCCAGCTTGGCCTTGAATTGCTGATGCTGGTCGCGCTGTGTTTTGCCCTGTGCCTGGTGCCGGTGGCCATGACCCAGCGTATTCACCCGGCACCGCTGCATCCGGCGCCGATGGAGCCGCGCTTCTTTATCAAGCGCGTGCCGCAGTCACTGAGTACTGTGCTGGGGTCGGGCTTGATTGTCGGTTCTTTCTACGGTCTGGCGCCGCTCTATGCGTCGCAGCAAGGGCTCAGCACCGAGCAGGTCGGCTTGTTCATGGGTAGCTGCATTTTTGCCGGCCTGCTGGTGCAATGGCCGCTTGGCTGGTTGTCGGATCGGTATGACCGGGCGCTGCTGATCCGCTGTTTTGCCTTGTGCCTCGCGGTGGCGGCGTTGCCGCTGGCCATCATGTCCAAAGTCCCGCTGGAAGTGCTGTTTGTCGCTGGGTTCTTGTGCTCGTTGGTGCAGTTTTGCCTGTACCCGTTGGCCGTGGCGTTTTCCAATGACCACGTCGAAGGTGATCGTCGGGTCTCCCTGACAGCGATGCTGCTGGTGACCTACGGTGTCGGCGCCAGCATCGGGCCTTTGTTGGCGGGCGTGGTGATGAAGCTCTTTGGCAGCCAGATGCTGTACGCGTTCTTCAGTCTGTGCGCGGTGATCCTGGTATGGCGTATCCGCCCGAAAGCCGTGACCAACCTGCACCAAGTGGAAGATGCGCCACTGCATCACGTGGCGATGCCTGACAGTATGTCCAGCTCACCGCTGGTCGCTGCCCTGGACCCGCGGGTTGATGAGCAGGTGGTGCAAGAGCAGATGCAAAACACCGTTCCCGACCCGGAGCCGGAGACCGAGCCGCAACCACCCACGGATGAGCCGCCCTTTGAGGGGCCGCCGGAGCCGCTGGGGCCCGAAGAGCATCCGCATGACTTGAGCAGGGCGCGTCCCTGAAAGCAAAAACGGGCAGAACCCTCAAGGATCTGCCCGTTTTTTATGGCGGTTGTTAAGCCTTAAAAATCGTCGTCTTTGTCGAAGCGCCGTGCTTCACGTTGGAGCTGGTATACAAAACGCTCGACCTGACGCTGCACCAAACCAGTCATGTTATGGAAGCGCACGCCGGCGAAGGTGGTGTTGATCCTTTCTTCGAAATGCAGATAACGCAGTTCGACCGAGGTGGTCATGCTGCCAAAGGGCAGTGCCGCGATAAACCGATCGTAGACCTGGCCCAGTTGCAAGCGCTCGGAAATGTCGCCTTCAAAACGCAGTTTGCAGCCGGTAGCGGAAATATCCAGCAACTTGCCGTTGACCGGCGCCTGGAGTTTCTCGCCGCCCAATTCGATGTTGATCAGTTGCGCCAGCTTCAACGCGGCGCGAAAGGCATTGCGCCGTTGATGGTAGACCACCTCGTCAGGCAGGCCGCCGGTGTAAATACGGTGGCCGTCCTTTTCGCTTACGGTAAGCGTACCGTTGCTTTCCCATGCGATACGCACACCGTCATGGAAACCTTCAATGCGGAACGGTTCGCCATTTTCGAGGTGGCGTTCACCGTCGCGGGGGATCATTTCATCCAGGGCCAGGGTACCGCCGTCCCGATTGACGTCCACCAAGTAGCTCTGGAAGCGTTGGCTGCGTTCATGGAAGGTAATGATCAGCGGGTCATGGCTTTCTTGCAGCATCCGCAAGGTGCTGGCGATTTCCAGAGGGGTGGTGAGGACCTTGGGTGGCTGCGGGGCATCTTCCGCATTAAGGGCGTTGAACACGGTTCTTCCATCTCCAGACAAAATACGACTACACGCAAGAGCAGGCATTCTGCCAGTATGTTGCGCGCCTTGGATAGGCCGCGCTGTAAACGGGCGTCAGGCTTGGCTGCGGGTGCTTGGCTTGACCAGGCGCGAGGTGGAGCCTTGCGCGTTATATAGCGCCGGAGGCTCACCGCCGTGAAGTATACGCAACTGGTTGGCGGTCGTAGCTTGCTGAAGCTGGATCGACTGACCGTTGAGCCGGTTGGCTTCCTGGCACAAGGAGAGCAATTGATTGAGTTCTTTGCTCTGGGCCAGTAATTGGTCGCAGACCGAGGAGTGGCTGGCCAGCTGCGCCAGGCCGTCCTGGTCGGCGGGCAGGCCCAGGCTGATGAGGATCTGACTGCGTTTTTTGCCGTGCTGTTCCAGCAGGACAATCAACGACTGTTTGCGCGCCAGAATTTCTTCCAGCAAGGGCATATCGCGGCCGTAGAGGGCCAGGGATTCTTCCCTGAGCAGCTCTAGCAACTGTTGCGTCGGCGCTAGATCATCAATGATCAGCTGAAGCAGATTTTCGTCGTGATGCATGGCTGGCCTTGGGTTTTAAGCGTCCAAAAGCCCGGCGCAGGCCTTTGCCTAGCGCTCGGCTTCGAAGTTAAGCAGCTTGCTGGCTACACGGTTGCTGTCGACTTTATAGCTGCCATCGGCGATTGCCTGTTTCAATTCAGCCACACGGGCTTTATTGACCACCGGTTGATCGCGCAGCGAGTCAGTGACCTTCTGCAACTGTTGAGCCTCATTGCTCAGGTGTACGGATTCCCCGCTCTGGCTGGCGCTGGCCTGTTCTGCCTTGGCTGGCAGTGGCTGGGCCTTGGCTTCCACGCTTTCCTTGGCGCGCGTAGTGCCTGCCGTTGATGGGGCGTTATTCAAACGACTGAAATCGATGACCATGATAAAAAACCTCTGGGTATTTGGACGCTTGCCATGTTTTCGGCAATACCCGGATTAACTTTAGGCGCGAATGACAATAAATCTCCGCACGGAACATCTCGTGCACAGTGTAGAAAAAGCTAGCGTCCACTACCAGCAATCTATAAAGCGACCTCGACTTGCCCCGGCGCCGTTACCCTGGCCCTGATTACCCGGTTGGAATTGAGGTTCTTGACGCGTATCTGTTCACTCATACCGCCGTTGGACAAGGCTTCCCCCGGCATTTTTACCTGCAGTGCACCACTGCTGGCGGAAATGACCACCTGTTCGCCTTTGCGAATCACCTCTGCCTGCTCAAGATGCACCAGCGTGATCACCTGGTCAGTGACCACTGGTCGGGTCAATTTCTGCCCGATGGCCTGATCGAGGGACGTCAGGTAGCCCTGACTGATCATGCTGATGTCGCGCTCGCGCAACACAACGTCCTCGAAACCGATGATGCCGGTGCGTTTGAGTGGGCGGGCCACCACCACCACATCGCGAAACAACTTGACCTGGGCCGGCACGAACACGGTCCAGGGCGAGGCGCCGTCGCAGCGAACCTTGACCGTCACGCGGCCGATGGGCTGTGCCGGGCTTTCCAGGGTGGCTGTCAATTCCTTGTCGCACATTGGCATGCGCAAACGCGGGTCCAACTGGTTGACCTGGATTTCATAACGCCCTGGCGTCTGGGTGGTCGCCAGATAATCTTCTACAGTGAACTCAAGAAAGCCTTGAGTGACGCCGATAAGTAGATCAGGCAGGGTGACGTTATCTGCGCGGGCTGTGGCGCTCAGGCCCAAGGCGAGGGCGAGTATCGCCAGCGGTGTGCAGAACAATCTGCAAAACCGTGTAGGGTTGGGGCGTCGGGAAACCGTCGTTTTAATGTCCATAATCAATAAATAGCAAAGCTCGTGCCGTTTAGCGTTGGGTGCGCGTCGCACCCTCAAAGGTTTTAGCGTAGGAGTCTGGGCATGGCAGGAGTAATGGATTCAGTAAACCAGCGCACACAGCTGGTAGGGCAGAATCGCCTGGAGTTGTTGCTTTTTCGCTTGGATGGCAAACAGCTGTATGGCATCAACGTGTTCAAGGTGCGGGAAGTGCTGCAATGCCCCAAGCTGACGATCATGCCCAAGTCCAGCCCGGTGGTGTGCGGCGTTGCCAATATCCGTGGCGCGACGATCCCGATTCTTGATCTGGCCCTGGCCACCAGTTCTGCAGGTTTGCAGGATCGCCAGAATCCATTCGTGATCATCACCGAGTACAACACCAAGACCCAGGGTTTCCTGGTGCGCTCGGTGGAACGCATCGTCAACATGAATTGGGAGGAGATCCATCCGCCGCCCAAGGGCACGGGTCGCGATCATTACCTCACGGCAGTGACGCGGGTAGATAACCAGTTGGTCGAAATCATCGACGTGGAAAAAATCCTCGCCGAAGTGGCACCCACCTCGGAATCGATTTCCGTGGGTGTCGTGGACGCTGAAACTGCGCACAAGGCAGTCTCCCTGCGCGTGTTGACGGTGGACGACTCTTCTGTGGCACGTAAACAGGTGACCCGTTGCCTGCAAACCGTCGGCGTGGAAGTGGTGGCTCTCAACGATGGTCGCCAGGCGTTGGATTACCTGCGCAAGCTGGTGGATGACGGCAAGAAGCCGGAGGAAGAATTCTTGATGATGATCTCCGACATCGAGATGCCGGAAATGGACGGCTACACCCTCACGGCCGAGATACGCAACGATCCACGCATGCAAAAATTACATATCATCCTGCATACTTCGTTGTCGGGTGTATTCAACCAGGCAATGGTCAAGAAGGTCGGTGCCGATGACTTCCTGGCCAAATTCCGCCCCGATGACCTGGCATCCCGGGTCGTCGAGCGGATCAAAGCAGCAGATCACGGCTAGGGGCTTTTTCCCTGGCGATCACACGATTTAAGAGGCGGTATCAGTGTCTACAGGTAATTTGGATTTTGAACAGTTCCGGGTCTTCCTGGAAAAGGCCTGTGGCATATTGCTTGGTGAAAACAAGCAGTATCTGGTATCCAGCCGTCTCAACAAACTGATGGAGCAGCAGGGCATCAAGTCGTTGGGTGAGCTGGTCCAGCGCATCCAGGGCCAGCCGCGCAGCGGTCTCAAGGAAATGGTGGTCGATGCAATGACCACCAACGAAACCCTGTGGTTTCGCGACACCTACCCCTTTGAAGTGCTCAAGAGCAAAGTGCTGCCGGAGGCCATCAAGGCCAGCCCGGGCCAGCGCCTGCGCATCTGGTCGGCGGCGTGCTCCTCGGGGCAGGAGCCGTACTCGATCTCGATGTCCATCGATGAGTTCGAGCGTACCAACATGGGCCAGCTGAAGGCCGGGGCGCAAATCGTGGCCACCGACCTGTCCGGCACCATGCTCACCAACTGCAAGACCGGCGAGTACGACAGCCTGGCCCTGGGCCGTGGCTTGTCCCCGGAGCGCCTGCAACGTTTCTTCGACCCGAAAGGGGCAGGACGTTGGGCGATCAAGGCGCCGATCAAGAACCGTGTGGAATTTCGCTCGTTCAACCTGCTCGACAGCTACGCCAGCCTGGGCAAGTTCGACATGGTGTTCTGCCGCAACGTGTTGATCTACTTCTCCGCTGAAGTGAAGAAGGACATCCTGCTGCGCATCCACGGTACGCTCAAGCGGGGCGGCTATCTGTTCCTCGGTGCATCCGAAGCGCTGAACGGTTTGCCGGATCATTACCAGATGGTGCAGTGCAGCCCTGGGATCATCTACCAGGCTAAATAGTACGCAAATCTAAAGGTGGGAGCGGGCAAGCCCGCTCCCACTTTTTTTTTGCGGCAATTCTCCCAGTAGCGGCAACCCTCCATTGCCGCTTTACTGGCGCCACGCGGAAACCCCTTGCCGCTTTTCTGGCATTGCCGCCGGCAACCGCCCCGCAAACCCTTGATATATGGGCCTGCGCAAGATTGGCATGCACCTTGCTATAACCTTGTTAACGAAAAGCAGGTCAGCCTAAAGGTTTCCGCCATGAGCATCAGCTTCGATAAAGCGCTCGGTATCCACGAACAAGCCCTGGGCTTCCGCGCCCAGCGTGCCGAAGTCCTGGCCAACAACATTGCCAACGCCGACACCCCGAACTACAAGGCTCGGGATCTGGACTTCTCCGCCGTGCTCGCCGCACAGCAGGACAAGACCAAAAACGGCACCTTCGCCTTGAACATGACCAACAGCCGTCATATTGAAGCGCAAGGCCTGAGCAATGGTGACGAGTCGTTGCTGTATCGCACGCCGATGCAGCCGTCGATCGACCAGAACACCGTCGACGCCCAGCTGGAGCAATCGGCCTATGCCGAGAACTCGGTGAACTTTCAAGCCAGCTTCACCCTGCTTAACAGCAAATTCAAAGGGCTGATGTCAGCCCTGCGTGGAGAGTAAGCCATGTCCCTGTCCAGTGTTTTCAATATTGCCGGCAGTGGCATGAGCGCGCAGACCACGCGTTTGAACACCGTCGCCAGTAACATCGCCAACGCCGAGACCGTGTCTTCGAGCATTGACCAGACCTACCGTGCCCGTCACCCGGTGTTCGCCACCATGTTCCAGGGTGGTCAGGCTGGCGGCAGCGATTCGCTGTTCCAGGACCAGGGTAATGCCGGTTCTGGCGTCCAGGTGCTTGGTGTGGTCGAAGACCAGAGCAACCTTGAAGCCCGCTACGAACCCAACCATCCCGCCGCGAACGAAAAGGGTTATGTCTACTACCCCAACGTCAACGTGGTTGAGGAAATGGCCGACATGATTTCCGCCAGCCGTTCGTTCCAGACCAATGCGGAAATGATGAACACCGCCAAAACCATGATGCAGAAGGTCCTGACCCTGGGTCAGTGATAAGGGGCGCCAAATAATGGCCATCGTTGATACGAGTAACAACACGGCAGTCCAGGACCTTTTCAACTCCAAGGTCAAGACCGCGACAGACAACAGCAGCGTCGGCGATGCAGCCAAGACGGCAACGGGCAGCCAGTCGCTGGGCAAGGATGCGTTCCTGCAACTGCTGGTGACCCAACTGAAAAACCAGGACCCGTTGTCGCCGCAAGACAACGGCGCGTTCGTGGCCCAGTTGGCGCAGTTCAGCAGCCTGGAAGGCATCAACACCCTGAACGACTCGGTGAACAACATCTCGAGCAACTTCAGCTCGTCGCAAGCTTTGCAGGCATCGTCGCTGGTAGGGCGTTCGATCATCACCCAGACCGACAAGGCGCTGGTGGACACCAGCAAGAGCATGACCGGTTCGGTTGCAGTGACTGCGGCGACAGGCAACGTCGCCATCAAGATCACCGACAAAGACGGCAACGTGGTGCGCACCATTGACATGGGCGCCCAGAGTGCAGGCAACTCCGACTTTATCTGGGATGGCAAGAATGACAACGGTGAGGTCGCCCCAGCGGGCACTTACACCTTCGCGGCCACTACCAAGAATGACAAGGGCGACGCGGTTGCCTTGGCAACTTCGCTGCCAGCAACGGTAACCAGCGTGACGTTGAGCAAGACCGGCGGCGAAATGCTGCTGAACCTTGCCGGCGGCATGGGCAGCGTCAGGCTGTCGCAAATCCAGACTATCGGTACATAGAGCCGGCTAACTACGGCAGAGGGAGAGAAACATGTCTTTTAATATCGGCCTTAGCGGCCTCTATGCGGCCAACAAACAACTGGACGTGACCGGCAACAACATCGCCAACGTCGCGACCACTGGCTTCAAGTCGTCCCGTGCAGAGTTCGCGGACATCTACGCGGCCTCCAAGCTGGGCACCGGCCAGAACAGCATCGGCAACGGCGTGAACCTGGCGGCTGTGTCCCAGCAGTTCACCCAGGGTGACGTCAACAACAGCGGCGGCGTACTGGACATGGCGATCCAGGGCGGTGGCTTCTTCGTTCAGAAGGGCAGCGACGGCTCGCTGGAGTACACCCGCAGCGGTGCCTTCCGTGCCGACAAAGACGGCTATATCACCAACAATACCGGCACTTCGCGCTTGCAAGGCTACGCCGCGGACGCGGACGGCAACATCGTCAAGGGCGGCTTGACCGACCTGCAACTGAACCTGTCGTACCTGCCACCCAAGGCGTCCACCAAGGTGGATTCCACCAGTAACCTGAACTCGTCGTCGCCGGTGATCGACCAGGTTACCAAGCTGTTTGATCCTACTGATACGAGCACCTTCACCACCCAGAACAGCACCACGTTGTATGACGCCCAGGGTAACTCCCACGAAATGGTGCAGTACATGGTGAAATCGGACGCCAACGAGTGGAAGGCTTACACGTTGATCGACGGCCGTAACCTGGATGGCTCTAAGCCTACAACCACCGGCGCCACCGCCCCCGTGCCGGCGACCTATACCTTTGACGGTGCCGGTAAGCTTCTGGGGGTCACCGGTACAGGTGTGGTCGGCACGACCCTGACACTCACGGGTTGGGTCCCGGGTACGGTGACCAACGGTACATGGGCGCCAAACAACGCTACAGCGCCGGATATTGCCGTCAATCTGGGCAATGTCACCCAGTACAACTCGGCCAGTTACCGCAACCCGCCGACCACCGATGGTTACGCTACCGGGCAGATCACCGGCCTGAAAATCGACGGCAGCGGCGTATTGTTCGCCACGTTCAGCAACCAGCAGAGCAAGGCCATCGGCCAGATCTCCCTGGCCAGCTTCAACAACGAACAAGGTTTGCAGCCGTCGGGCGGCACCACTTGGAGAGAGACCTTCGCCTCCGGTCAACCGGGTTACGACACTCCGCAATCCGGTACCCTGGGTTCGATCGTGGCCAACTCCCTGGAGAACTCCAACGTCAACCTGACCAACGAGTTGGTGGACCTGATCAAGGCCCAGAGCAACTACCAGGCGAACGCCAAGACCATCTCCACCCAGAGCACCATCATGCAGACCATCATTCAGATGACGTGATGCAGTCGTGCTCCATAAGAAGCCCCTCGTAAGAGTAATGCTGTTCACTTAAGCATTTGAGCTCACGTCGAAGCTCCTAGAAAATCCGATGCCAGATATCTGGCATCGGATTTTTTATGTCTGTTCAGCAGCACCTGCTCGACCTCAGCGACCTTTTCAACTTTTCTGACCTGAGTACCTTCACTCAAAATATCCCCGTTGAGTGGGTGGCATCTGCGTTGGATCTCTCCAGTCAGGCAACTATCAGGCGCCGTCGTTTGCCTGCCGATCAAGAGCTCTGGCTTGTGCTTGGCATGGCGCTGTTTCGCGACGAACCGGTGCACGAGGTCGCGAGGCGGCTCAACATCTGCGCCCAAGGCTTGGCAACCGATCATCTGCTGGCTCGTAGCGGTGTAACAGAA
>NZ_CAXAOJ010000026.1:0-27296 GCF_963970945.1 Pseudomonas sp. RA_5y_Pfl1_P24
CACGATAAAGGCGGACACCTTTCCACAGTTGAACTGAATGGTGCGGTACTGACCTCACACCTATTCAGCGCCGGCCGCGAGCAGCAACGTGCCCAAGGAAAACTGCTCAGCAGTTACCAACACGACGCCCAAGGGCGCCTGTTCAACCAAGGCATCGCCGATGCCGAAGGCACTGTTTACCGCCGCCACTACGACTACGACAAATCCGGCAACCTCACCCGCCTCATCGATACCCGCAAAGGCGAACACCACTACCACTACGACCCGCTAAGCCGCCTCACCCGCGCCGACCACTCCCAAGGCGAGCAGGAACGTTTCGGCCACGACTCCGCCGGGAACCTGCTCATGCAAGACCGCCCCGGCCCGGACATCGTCGCCGGCAACCGCCTAATGATCCAAGGCGACCGCCATTACGACTACGACGCCTTCGGCAATTTGATCCGTGAACGCCGAGGCAAAGGCCAGCAACTCGTCACCGAATACCGCTACGACTGCCAGCACCGCCTGATCAGTATTAAAAAAACTAACGGCCAAACCGCCAGCTACCGCTACGACCCCTTCGGCCGCCGCATCCGCAAAACCATCGACGGCCTAACCACCGAGTTCTTCTGGCAAGGCGACAAACTCATCGCCGAACACCACGCGGACCGGCACCGCAGCTACCTCTACGAACCGGACAGCTTCCGCCCGTTGGCGCTGCTGGAAGGTTTCGGTCCAAAAGAAACGAAGCCCTACCATTACCAACTCGACCACCTCGGCACGCCACAAGAACTCACCGCCCCAGATGGCGAAATCATCTGGTCCGCGCACTACCGCGCCTACGGTGAAATCACCCGCCTGGACATAGGAAAAGTCGACAACCCGCTGCGCTTCCAAGGCCAATACTTCGATCAAGAAAGCGGGCTGCACTACAACCGCCATCGCTATTACAATCCGGATATTGGTCGCTACCTGACGCCAGATCCAGTTAAGTTGGCGGGTGGGATTAACGCCTACCAGTACGTGCCCAACCCTACGGGTTGGGTGGATCCGCTAGGGCTGAGCAGGTGTCCGGGGGAGGATGGATGTAAACCCACAAATCGCCCAGAAAATCCGGGGGAAAACGTTGACGTCAATGAGGGTGACGTTGAGCTACCCAAAGGCTTTGATACCAGACTTTCTAGAAATGGAGCTTTTAAAAGAGCAAAAGCAATCGGAGGTGTACCTAAGACTCAGCATCCCAAAAATATTTACCGAGAAACCATCACCGATCAAGATCGCTACATTCAAGGAAGGGTTTACGAATTCGAATTACTTTATAGAGATGTAGAAATTCGTGAGCATTCATTAGGTCATGAAAAAGGCAATCATGCTCCACACTTCAATACCGAGGTTACCGTTGAGGGGGTAAAAGTTCCGTTAACCATCGGCAATGACTCCCATACGTATTTTAAAAGGTGATTAATGGACACAGTCTTCATACACGAAACCGGCATACACCCCTGGGCACACCTACACCCTACAGAAGAACGAGGGTATGCCACGTTCACACTCCTTAATCAAGACTTTGAAAATGTGTGGAAAACTTGGCTCGCCCTCGCATCACTGTTGACACATGAATGGCCACTGATACTAACTTGGTATACCACTAGGACTCCCAAGTACAGCAAGACACAGGAGTACTTAGCGTTAAGGCGCTTTGCGAAAAACTCAGGCCCCAAAGACATATTCAGAAAAAATGAAGCAACCTCAATTTATTCTGGAGTAGAGTATTTGGACACCCGTCCAGACCATATAGATCCAAACAAACTAAAGGCATACCGTAGCCGTGCAACTTTAATGACAAGACAAGACTACCAACCAGAGTTATTATGGCAACGACTAAGCCATTTAGAGTACATATCCACAACGGACGATTTTAAATTAATATTGGCAGACGAAGAAAATCTGTTATTCAAATTTCATGACACTGAAACGCATGGCGTCGCTCAAATCATATGTCACGCTATACATTCAGAAAAATTAGAGTTTGCGATCAGCACCTTAGACATCAGAAAAATCCTCTATCCAGAGGTATACGAATACATTCACAGCTAGACTCGCCCAGAACATTTAGCCTCGACATCCGCTAAAAAATGCTCTTGCAGACTTCAGGTGAGTATTCCCTATGCCCCCCATAGCCAACCCCAATTCGCCCACTCACCCCGCCCCACCTAAACTCTGTCCATAGCATTTCAACGGACAGAGGATTCACCATCATGGGCAAACGTCACCCCAATCTCCCCGCCTGGCAATGGCGCAGCTACCCGCAAAACCATCAGCACCCGACCAACCAGGCATTGCGCCTGATTGCGGTGCCGCTGTTCATTATCGGGTTTCTGTTGATCGTATCCGGGGTATTCAGCACAAGCCCTGCCAGTGTCGCCGTCGGCATTGTCGGTGTCCTGGCTGGTCTGGCCTTGCAGCGGCAGGGTCATAGCGTGGAAGTCCAAGCCAGTTTGTGTTGAACAGCAGCGCCACCGGCATTTAGGTCAGGCGAAGACCACCACGGTCTGGCGGCTGATGGCGATCAACTCGCCGGTGGGGCTCCATAGCGCGGCAGCGGCATGGCCGTAGCCGTCGCGGGCGTGCTCGATGTTGACATGGTACTGGCACCAGTCGAGCGTCGTGAGATTTTGCAAAGGTTGGATGAACTCGATGGTCCAGGTAAGGGTGCTGCCCGGTGCCGGCTTTTTCAGGTGCGGCAGTAGGGCCGGTGGCCAGGCGTCGACCAAGGCGAGGATATGCGCCTCGGTCAGTGGCTCTTCTTTTACATCCCCGCGTAAACGTACCCAACCGCCCATGTCGCGGGATTTGTTGCCAGTAAATGGCAAGCCGCCCACACTCCAGCGCATCGCCAGATGGCGCATGAATTCAGGGGTGACGCCCTTGATATAGGGCAGCTCCTGACACTCATCCCAGTGTTTGAACACGGGCGGCGCTTCACTCTCGACAGCAATTTCCGACTCACGGGAGGCGCCGAAACTGGCTTGTACCAGTGTCGCCACTTCACCGTTCTGCACTACGCGGCCGAGCAACTGGCTGACGGCCTTGCCTTCGCGCAACACTTCGACTTGATAACTGGCAGAAACGTCCGGCGCGACCGGGCCAACAAAGGTGATTGCCAGGGATCGTAAAGGCCGATCGGCTGGCACCTGGGCGCGCAGGGCTTCGTATTGCAATGCGGCGACCAGCCCACCAAACGTTGCGCGGCCCTGGGCCCATTCCGCGGGGATGGTTACATCCAGCGGGTTGCTTCGTGCGGCGTCGAGCAAATCACTAAAGCGCATGGCGCGTCTCACATCAGAAGGAACAGATGGGTGATCTTAATCATCGGGCCCGTGAGGTGCAGCGCCTATTCCGGCCAAAAGCCGGACCGGCTCAGAAACAATCGGCGCTGAATTTGGCGAGCACGCGATCGGCCTGGCCTTGCGCCTTGGCCATGGTGCGATGCCATACCGCAACACAAGGTTGCAGATCGGCCTGGTGCTCGGCCTGGGCCAACCACTGCCAGCAGTCATGCCAATCCCCGAGGGCAGCTTGGGCTTTTTTCAAGCGTGACATGGCGTTGGCAGGCAATTTGTCCAGCTCGGGATACGCTTGCGCAGCGTAGCGCACGCGCTTGATCAGCAACCGCAGGCGGTGACGATCATGGTCGGGGTCTTTCAACGCTTCACCGAGTTTCTGCCATTGCTTGGCCAGACGTTTCTCGATGCGTGGGCGCAGGCCTTTGAGCAGTTTCTGGTGTTCAGAGGCACGAATAAAACGTGGGAAGGCGTCGAGTATCTGCAGCAAATGGGCAACTTCCGGGCTTTGCGCCACCTGGCGATAGGCATCGGGTTGCAAACGCAGGCGCCGGCTCGCGGCTTCGTGATGGCCATGCTGATGCAAATACGCCGCCAGCACCTCGCGGTCGCGTAGCGGCGTAGTCAGTTGGCCGACCTTGCTGGCTGCCAATTCAAGCTGTTCTACCCCAGGTAGACCGCGCAAGGGACGCAACAGGCTGCGCAGTCGTCGCACGGTGGTGCGCAAGTCATGCAAGGCTTCATCGTCGGTGACGGCGGCGAGGCGAGCCTGGCAGCTCAGTAACCCTACTTCCAGGCTAATGACCTGAGTGACTAACTGATCGACCAAAGCTGACATCCCTTCCTCCCCCTGACGACGAAAATTCCCAGGTAACTCATGGCCGCCGACGCAGCCTCGTTGCACTCGACAGCGGCTACGCGTCAACGCCCGGCGCGAGACTCACGAATATAGAACCGCGCTTTCTCGGCTTTAGTGGAGCAGCCTTCGAACGCTTCAAATTGTTGCTGGGTTTTGGCGCCGGTCAACAAAGACAAGGCCTTGGAGTAGCTCACCGTGCCGGCAAAACCCTCAGCCTTGGCCAGGTCGAGCTCCTTCCAGGCAGCGTCCAATTGCGAGCCGCAGCTGTCGCGGTACGCGGTTTTACCGGCACAACCGGCCAGGGCCAACACGATCACAGGCACACACATCCAGGCTTTCATCGATGACACCTCAAAATAAAGAAAAAACAGTCGTACGTTGTAGACGTTGCCTACATGGAAAAGTGCCTAATCCTTAGCCTGAAATCGACAGTACCTATACACCCGAGCATACCCGAGCGCCGCGAGTATTCAGGAAAAATATTACATGCCTAGCGAAGATTGAAGCTGCCACCTCAATGGGTGCATTGTGGGCGCCTGCATTAGGAAGGACATTGACCATGAAAAAACGTGTTGCCTTGGTGCTGGGCTCCGGCGGGGCCCGGGGCTACGCCCATATTGGGGTTATCGAGGAAATCGAACGGCGCGGCTACGACATCGCCTGTATCGCCGGGTGCTCCATGGGGGCCGTGGTCGGCGGGATCTACGCCGCCGGCAAGCTGGAGGAGTATCGAAACTGGATTGAAAGCCTCGATTATCTCGACGTGCTGCGCCTGGTCGACGTGAGTTTTCGCCTGGGGGCGATTCGCGGCGAGAAGGTCTTCGGGCAGATCCGCAAGATCGTCGGTGAGATCAATATCGAAGAACTGCGCATCCCCTACACCGCCGTCGCCACCGACCTGACCAACCAACAGGAAATCTGGTTCCAGGAAGGCTGCCTGCACCAGGCCATGCGCGCTTCCGCGGCGATTCCCAGCCTGTTTACCCCGGTGATGCAAGGCAACCGCATGCTGGTGGACGGCGGCCTGCTCAACCCACTGCCCATCGTGCCGGTGGTGTCGAGCCATTGTGACTTGATCATCGCGGTCAACCTCAACGCCACCAACCAGAAGCAGTACCGGTTGCCGGTGATCCAACGCCCGCCAGCGTTCAAGAGTCGCTTCAACAACCTGGCCAAATCACTCGGTTCGCACCTGCCGTTTCGCCGCAAGCAGGCCGAACAATTGCTGAAGCTGGAGCAAGAGGCGTTGGAGGCGCAAGCGGCAGAGATCAACCCGTGGCTGGACTCGGCCGAGCCGGAATCCCAACAACCCGACGCCGCACCGGAAAAACCCGGTGCACCGAAGTCGGCGACCGGGTCGTTCATCATCGATAACGTCGGCCCGGCGTCTCTGCTGGACCTGATCAACCAGAGCTTCGAGGTGATGCAAACCTCGCTGGCGCAGTACAAAATCGCCGGCTACCCGCCGGATGTGCTGATCAACGTGCCGAAGCGGGTGTGCCGGTTTTTCGAGTTCTACAAAGCGCCGGAGTTGATTGCGCTGGGGCGAGAGATTGCCAGTGATACGTTGGATCGGTATGAGCGTGAGCAGAGTTGAGGGTTAAGGTGCGGCTGATGACGCCATCGCAGGCAAGCCAGCTCCCACCTTTGGAATGCACTCCCCTGTGGGAGCCGGGCTTTCCCGCGATGGCCTCGGAGCCGACGCCAAACATCTAGGCACTCAACAACCGATACCCCACCCCCGCCTCGGTCACGATAAACCTCGGCTGTGTCGGATCATCCGCCAGTTTCTGCCGCAGATGCCCCACCACAATACGCAGATAGTGGCTGTCCTCAGTATGGGTCGGGCCCCAGATATCCTTGAGCAATTGCTGCTGGGTAATCACCCGCCCCGGATGCCGGGCGAGCTGCGCGAGCACCGCATACTCCTTGCGCGTCAGCGCCACTTCGGCACCGTCCAGCAGCACGCGGCGATAGGCCAGGTCGACCGTCAATGGGCCAAACCGCAAGGCCGCTTCCTGGGCTTCACCCGCGGGCGCCTGGCGCAGCAGCGCACGTACCCGGGCGAGAAACTCCTGGATGCCGAAGGGTTTGGTCACATAGTCATTGGCGCCACCGTCGAGCGCCTCGACTTTTTGCCCTTCACTGGCGCGGACTGACAGCACCAACACCGGCACCGTCGACCACTCACGGAATTCGCGCAGCACTTGCTGGCCGTCCATGTCCGGCAAGCCAAGGTCGAGTACCAGCAGGTCCGGCTTGCTCAGTGCCGCCTGGGCCAGGCCTTCGTTGCCGGTGCGGGCCTCAATCACTTTGTAGCCCTGGGAGGCCAGGCTGATGCGCAGGAATTTGCGGATCTGCGGTTCGTCATCAATGACCAAAATCGTCGCGGTCTGGCTCATGGTGTCCAATCAAAATCCGTGAAGAAAACAGGGTAGCTCATGCCTCGCGCTCCAGGCCAGGCTGTGTCGGCAAGGGCAGGAACAAGGTGATGCAGGTGCCGCGCCCGTCAATGCCGTCGGCCACGCTGAGATGCCCGCCGTGGGCACCGACCATGCCCTGGCAGATTGCCAGGCCCAAGCCTGTGCCCTGCCCGCCTCGATCACCCCGTGCGGCGGTGTAGAACATGTCGAAAATCTTTGCGCGCTCGTCTTTGGGAATGCCTGGGCCTTCATCAGCGACGGCAAAAAACAGCTGGTTATCCAGCACGCCCGCGCTCAGTTGCAAGCGCCCTTGAGACGGTGAAAAACGCGCGGCGTTTTCCAGCACATTAACCAGCGCTTGTTCGATCAGCGCAGCATGCACATACAACAGCGGCAACTCAGGCGGCACGTCGGTACTCACCTTCAACGGCGCCAGCACCGCACGCAAACGACCGAGGGCGCTGCCGACGATATCGCCCGGCGACACCCAATCCCGCGCCAGTTTCAAAGCGCCATGGCCGAGGCGCGTCATGTCGAGCAAGTTCTGGATATAGCGGTCGAGACGTTCGGCCTCATCGCGGGTGCCTTCAAGCAACTCGCGGCGATCTTCCAGCGGGATGGCCTCACCGAGCGCCAAAAGGCTATCGATGCTGCCGCGCATGGAGGTCAGCGGCGTACGCAAATCGTGAGACACCGAGGCCAGCAAGGCGCTGCGCAGTTGCTCGGTCTCACCGTGCAACCGTGCGGACTCCAGCTCCTGGGCCAGTTGCGCCCGCGCCAGCGCCTGGGCCAATGGCTGGCTCAGGGCAGTCAGCAAGCGACGGCGTTGGCCGCTCAGTTCCTGGCCGGGTTTTGGACTAACGCCCAGCAAACCCAACGGGCCCTCTTCGGCTGACAACGGCCACCACCACCAACGCCCGAACGGCAAGGTGCCAGTGCCCATGCCCGCCGGTTGGTCATGCTGCCAGGCCCAATCAGCAGCGGCGCGCTCGGCTTCGGTAAGCGTCAGCGGGCCGCCGGTCTCAATCGCCCAACCGCCCTGGCTATCGCGGTTGACCAGGCACAGGTCCAGGTCACTCCAGCCTTCCAGGTGATGCGCCGCGGCGCTGATCACCGCCTGGCGATCGGTGGCGGCGGTCAGTTTGCGTGACAGGTCGAGCAGTTCGCTGGTTTCTTCCTGGGTGTCGCGCAACGCTTGCAACTGACGGCGTTGACGTGCGGCGAGGTTGCCGGTCAACGCCGCCATCAACAGGAAGAACAACAGGGTCAGCACGTCCTCTTCGCGCTGGATGGCGAAGGAAAAATTCGGTGGGATAAACAGGAAGTCGTAGGTTATGAACGACAACGCCGCACACACCAGCGAGGGCCCCAGGCTGCTGCGCACGGCCACCAGCAATACCGCCGCCAGGAACACCAGCGAGATATTCGGCAGCGGCAAGACGCTGGACACCGCCCAAGCCAATGCCGCAGCAACCACCGTCGCCACGACCGCAAGCGCATAGTCGAACCACACCAGCCCGCGCACATCCGGCAAGCGTGACGGTGCGGGGATGTCATCGCTGTCGAGGACGTTGATTTCCAAGCTACGCGCATTACGCAGCAAACGCGCAGCCAGGCCGCCACCGAACAACCGACGCCGCCAACGCATCCGCGACTGCCCCACCAACACCAGGCTGGCGCGGCGTTCGGCGGCATGCTGGATCAGCGTTTTGGCCACCTCGCCGGCTCGCAGCAACACCACTTCACCGCCAAGGCGTTCGGCCAGTTGCTGGGCATTTTGCAGGCGCAATCGGAACTGCTCATCCCGCGCACGGCCGTTATCGATGTGCACCAGGCTCCACGGCAAATGCCGGCGTTGGGCAACACGGCTGGCATGGCGCACCAGGCGTTCGGCCTGCGCATCGCCGTCCACGCCGACCAACAAACGCCCACGCACTGCCGGCGCGGCCTGGCCGAGTTGGCGGTAGCCTTGGGCCAAATCATCGTCGACATGGGCGGCGGCGGTTTGCATCGCCAACTCGCGCAACGCCATGAGGTTGGTCTGGGTGAAGAATGCATCAATGGCCGCGCGGGCCTGCTCCGGCACATAGACCTTGCCGTCGCGCAGGCGCTCCAGCAACTCGCGAGAGGGCAGATCGATCAGCAGCAGTTCGTCGGCCTCTTGCAGCACCCAGTCCGGCAGGGTTTCACGCACCTGCACGCCGGTGATGCCGCGTACTTGGTCGTTGAGGCTTTCCAGGTGCTGGACGTTGACCGTGGTGAACACGTTGATGCCGGCGGCGAGCAGTTCCTGGATGTCTTGCCAGCGCTTTTCATGGCGGCTGCCGGGGGCGTTGCTGTGGGCCAGCTCGTCCACCAGCACCAGCTTGGGCTGGGCGGCGAGCAGGCCGTCGAGGTCCATTTCTTCAAGCATCACGCCGCGATATTCGGTGCGCAGCGACGGTTGCTGCGGCAGGCCGCTGAGCAAGGCTTCGGTCTCGGCGCGGCCGTGGGTCTCGACCACGCCGGCGATCAACTTCACGCCCTGGCGCAACTGGGTATGGGCGGCCTGGAGCATGGCGTAGGTCTTGCCCACGCCGGGCGCGGCGCCAAGGAAGACTTTGAGCCGGCCACGGCCGTTGCGGGGCAAATCGGCTAGCAGGGCATCGGCGCGGCCGGAGTCGCTCATGCTTGGGGGTTCCTTCAGGTGTTTATATGGAGTCTTTTATGCCGCCATCGCGGCGGTATTCCTGCCTATAACTTTTCCAGAGCCATATTCAAAGCCAGCACATTCACCACCGGCGGGCCCACCAGCGGGCTTTCGATATGCTCATCCAGCAACCGCTGCAAGGTCGACACCGGCACACTCCGCGCCGCCGCCACCCGCGCCAGTTGATAGGCAATCGCTTCCGGTGGCAAGTGTGGATCAAGACCGCTGCCAGAGGTAGTCAGCGACGCCAAAGGCACCGGCCCTTGGCTGGGCACGCGCTGTTTATTCGCATCATCAAAGATGCGCGTCGCCAGCGCCGGGTTACTTGGGCCAAGGTTGCTGGCGCTGCTGGAAACCGTCGCGAAAGCGCCGGCCGAGGGGCGCGGGTGGAACCAGCTGTCACCGGTAAAGTCCTGGGCGATCAAGCTGGAGCCGCGCACTTTGCCGCTGGCGTCGCGTACCAGGCTGCCATTGGCTTGATCCGGGAAGGCGACTTGGGCGACGCCGGTCACCACCAGTGGGTAAGCAACGCCGGTGATCAGGGTCATGAGCACCAGCAGGCTAAGTGCCGGACGGATTAGGTTGGACATTTTGGATTCCTCAAGTTGTTGGACGCACTGGTGTGGTTGCAGAGGGCTGCTTCGCAGCCCAGCGCGGGAGGAGCGACGATTCGACAAGCCCGCTCACTACGAGAGCGAGTTCGGTTACACCAGGTGCAACGCCGTCAGCAGCATGTCGATCGCCTTGATGCCCACGAACGGCACCACAAGCCCGCCCAGCCCGTAGATCAGCAGGTTGCGCCGCAGCAAGGCCGCCGCGCTCGCCGCTTGCACGCGCACACCGCGCAGCGCCAGCGGGATCAGCACCACGATGATCAGCGCGTTGAACACGATGGCCGAGAGAATCGCGCTTTGCGGGCTCTGCAAGTGCATCACGTTGAGCACGCCGAGTTGCGGGTAGATCGAAGCGAACAGCGCCGGCAAAATCGCAAAGTACTTGGCCACGTCGTTGGCGATGGAAAAGGTGGTCAGCGCACCGCGCGTCACCAGCAACTCCTTGCCGATCTGCACCACGTCCAGCAACTTGGTGGGGTCGCTGTCGAGGTCGACCATGTTGGCGGCTTCGCGAGCGGCCTGGGTGCCATCGTTCATCGCCATGCCAACGTCCGCCTGGGCCAGGGCCGGAGCATCGTTGGCGCCGTCGCCGCACATCGCCACCAGGCGGCCGTCGTTCTGCTCATGACGAATACGGGCGAGTTTTTTCTCCGGCGTGGCTTCGGCCAGCACGTCGTCCACGCCGGCTTCGGCAGCAATCGCAGCAGCGGTCAGCGGGTTGTCGCCCGTCACCATCACGGTCCGAATGCCCAGTTTGCGCAACTCGGCGAAACGCTCGCGGATGCCAGGCTTGACCACGTCCTTCAGGTGAATCGCACCGAGCAACTTGCCATCGGCACACACCAGCAATGGCGTGCCACCGCTCTGGGCGATCTTGTCGATTTCCCGCGACAGTGCTGGTTGCAGGTCGCTGCGTTGTTGGCCGATAAACGCCAGCAGCGAATCCACGGCGCCTTTGCGGAACACACGGCCCTGATAATCGACGCCAGACAAGCGGGTTTCAGCACTGAACGGCACGGCCGTCAGCTCATCCGCAGTCGGCTCGGCTTGCGGGTGCAAGGCGCGCAGGTATTCGACGATGGATTTACCTTCCGCCGTGTCATCCGCCAGGGAGGCAAACAACGCGCCTTCGGCCACTTCCTTGCCGCTGACGCCAGGCGCCGCGACCACCGCCGTACAGCGACGGTTACCAAAGGTGATGGTGCCAGTCTTGTCCAGCAGCAGCACATGCACGTCCCCCGCCGCTTCCACGGCGCGGCCGGACTTGGCGATCACATTGAGGCGCACCAGGCGGTCCATACCGGCGATACCGATCGCCGACAATAAGCCGCCAATGGTCGTAGGAATCAGCGTCACCAACAGTGCGACCAAGAACACCAACGGCAAGCTGCCATTGGCAAAGTGGGCGAACGGTTGCAGGGTCACCACCACCAGCAGGAAGATCAGGGTCAGGCCGATCAGCAGGATATCCAGCGCGACTTCGTTGGGGGTTTTCTGGCGTTTGGCGCCTTCCACCAGGGCGATCATGCGGTCCAGGGTCGACTCACCCGGGTTGGCGGTGATGCGGATCAGCAGCCAGTCCGATACCAGACGGGTGTTGCCGGTGACGGCCGAACGGTCGCCACCGGACTCGCGGATCACGGGGGCGGATTCGCCAGTGATCGCCGCTTCGTTAACCGCCGCGATGCCTTCAACGACTTCGCCGTCACCGGGGATCATTTCCCCAGCGGTAACGCGCACCACATCACCTTTGCGCAGGCTGGTGGCCGGCACCACTTTGAAGCTGCCATCGGCCTCTTTGCGGTGTGCGCTCAGGCCTTCGCTGCCGGCCTTGAGGCTGTCGGCACGGGCTTTGCCGCGCCCTTCGGCCAAGGCTTCGGCAAAGTTGGCGAACAGCACGGTGAACCACAGCCACACAGCGATTTGCACGGCGACGTAGGTCGGCACCGTCGTGTCCGGCACAAAGCACAGCACGGTGGTAAGGATGGCGGTCAGCTCGACCACCAGCATCACTGGCGAGCGTTGCAGTTGGCGCGGGTCCAGCTTCACGAACGCCTGGACCAGCGCCGGGCGCCACAGGGCGGAGATCGCGGTTTTGGCGGGCTCTTGGGTTTGCACCGAAGCCGCATTTTTTACAGGCATATTCATTTTCATATCCCCTTCGCTCTTCATTTAGAAGCAGCCATGCTCAGATGTTCAGCAATAGGGCCCAGTGCCAGCGTCGGCAGGAAGGTCAGGCCGCCCACCAGCAAAATGGTCACGGTCAACAGGGTCACGAACAGCGGGCCATGGGTAGGGAAGCTGTTCTGACCAGTCGGTGCGGCCTTCTTCATCGCCAGGCTGCCGGCCAGGGCCAGTACCGGAAGGATGTAGCCGAAGCGACCGATCAACATGCCCAGACCGAGCATCAGGTTGTGGAACGGTGTGTTGGCGCTGAAGCCACCGAACGCCGAGCCGTTGTTGGCACTGGCCGAGGTGTAGGCGTACAGCAACTGGCTGAAGCCGTGCGGACCTGGGTTGCTGATGGCACCGGCCGGGCCTGGCAGGCTCGCGGCAATGGCGCCGAGCACGAGTACGCCAACCGGCATGACCAGCAGCGTCACCACCAGCAATTGCACTTCCTTGGCCTGCAGCTTCTTGCCGAGGTATTCCGGGGTGCGGCCGATCATCAGGCCGGCGAGGAACACCGCGATCAACACATTGAGCAACATGCTGTACATGCCGGCACCGACGCCGCCGAAGATCACTTCGCCGACCATCATGTTGACCAGCGCCACCATCCCGCTGAGGGGGCTGAGGCTGTCCTGCATGCCGTTGACCGAACCGTTGGACGCTGCGGTGGTGGTCACCGACCACAGCACCGTGCCGGTGGTGCCGAAGCGCGCCTCCTTACCTTCCAGCGGCGCGGTCTGCTCCACGGCCGGGTTTTTCAGGGTCGGGTTGGGCTGGTATTCGGACCACAACGAGGTCGCGCCACCGATCAGGAACAGCGCCAGCATGCAGCCGAGAATCGCACGGCTCTGACGCAGGTCTTTCACGTAGTGGCCGAAGGTGAACACCAGCGCCACCGGGATCAGGATGATCGATGCCACTTCGAACAGGTTGGCCCAGGCAGTCGGGTCTTCGAACGGGTGCGCCGAGTTGACACCAAAGAAGCCACCGCCGTTGGTACCCAACTGCTTGATCGCTATCTGGCTGGCTGCCGGGCCCAAGGGGATCACTTGATCCACGCCTTGCATCGTCACGGCATCGACGTAATGGGCGAAGGTTTGCGGAACGCCCTGCCACACCAGGAACAACGCCAGCACCAGGCACAACGGCAACAGGCCGTAGAGGGTGGCGCGGGTCATGTCGACCCAGAAGTTACCCAATGTCTGCGCCGATTTGCGACCGATCCCACGGCAAAGCGCAACCAGGACTGACAGGCCAGTGGCAGCACTGACGAAGTTCTGCACGGTCAGGCCGGCCATCTGGCTGAGGTAGCTTAAAGACGCCTCACCGCTGTAGGACTGCCAGTTGGTGTTGGTCATGAAACTGACCGCCGTGTTGAAGGCCAGCGTCCATTCCTGACCCGGCAATTTCTGCGGGTTCAGTGGGAGATAGTCCTGGAACAACAGAATCGTGAACAACAGCAAAAAGCTCGCTAGATTGAACGCGAGCAAGGCCAGCATGTATTTCTGCCAGCTTTGTTCCTGCTGCTCGTCCACGCCCGCCAGGCGATAACAGGCTTTCTCCACAGGCCCCAGAACCGGGCTCAGCCAGGTGCGCTGCCCTTCCATCACTTTGTAATAGAACCGCCCCAGGAACGGGGCCGGCACCAGCACCAAGGCAAAAAAGGCAATGATCAGCCAATAGTCATAACTGTGCATGGCCAGCTCCTAGTTCCGATCCGCGCGTAACAGCGCAACCAGCAGATAAATGAACAGCGCCACGGCCAATAGCAGTGACACCCCGTCCAGAACGCTCATGGAAGTCTCTCCGTTTAGCGGCGAGTGCCGCGTGTGGGTCAATTGTCGGCAGGAGTGGTGTAAAGGAACGAGAGCGAGGGTATGGGCGGGGCGTAAAGACGGCGTAAAGAGTGGGTTTATGCGGGGTTTACAGGGGATTTGCTGTGGATGGGAGGACCTCATCGCGGTGCGACGATTCGACTTGCCCGCGAAAGCGCCAGCTCAGTCAACACAGCACTTATCTGGTGCAACGCAGGGCAAATTCAAACGCCAAACCGTTCCCGTGGCGACAGTTGCACGGCTTTACGACAATGATTCTCAAACTGGCATGCACGCTGCAACACCTTGAATCATTCCAAACCGTTCAGGGAGCAGCACAATGAACACACAACTCAAACCCACCTTGGGCACCCTGCACTTGTGGGGCATCGCCGTCGGCCTGGTGATATCCGGCGAATACTTCGGCTGGAGCTATGGCTGGGGCGTCGCCGGGACCTTGGGCTTTTTGGTGACCTCGTTGATGGTCGCCGCCATGTACACCTGCTTCATCTTCAGTTTCACCGAGCTGACCACCGCGATTCCTCACGCGGGTGGGCCGTTTGCCTACAGCCGTCGTGCCTTTGGTGAGAAAGGCGGTTTGATCGCGGGGCTCGCGACCTTGATCGAGTTTGTCTTCGCGCCGCCTGCGATCGCCTTGGCCATCGGCGCATATCTGAACGTGCAATTCCCGGCGCTGGACCCGAAACACGCGGCCGTCGGCGCGTACATCGTGTTCATGGGCCTGAACATCCTTGGTGTGAAACTCGCCGCCACCTTCGAATTGGTGGTATGCGTACTCGCCGTCGCCGAGTTGCTGGTGTTTATGGGCGTCGTAGCGCCCGCCTTCAGCTTCAGCAACTTCGCCCTGAACGGCTGGGCCGGTTCCGACACCTTTGGCGCCCCGGCGATTGCCGGCATGTTTGCCGCGATTCCCTTTGCCATCTGGTTCTTCCTCGCCATCGAAGGCGCCGCCATGGCCGCCGAAGAAGCGAAAGATCCGAAGCGCACCATTCCAAAAGCCTACATCAGCGGCATCCTGACCCTGGTGATCCTGGCCATGGGCGTGATGTTCTTTGCCGGCGGTGTGGGCGACTGGCGCACCCTCTCCAATATCAACGACCCATTGCCACAAGCCATGAAAACCGTGGTCGGCGACAGCTCCGGCTGGTTGCACATGCTGGTGTGGATCGGCTTGTTTGGCCTGGTAGCGAGTTTTCACGGCATCATCCTGGGCTATTCGCGCCAGTTCTTCGCCCTGGCCCGCGCCGGATACCTGCCGTCTTTCCTCGCCAAACTGTCGCGCTTTCAGACACCGCACCGGGCAATCATCGCCGGCGGCGTGGTCGGCATCGCAGCGATCTACAGCGACGGCCTGATCAACCTAGGCGGCATGACACTGACCGCAGCGATGATCACCATGGCCGTATTCGGCGCCATTGTGATGTACATCATGAGCATGCTCAGCCTGTTCAAACTGCGTAAGACCGAACCGTTGCTGGAACGCACCTTCCGCGCACCGGGCTACCCCATCGTGCCGGGCATTGCGCTGGTGCTGGCGGTGGTGTGCCTGGTGGCCATGGCCTGGTTTAACACGCTGATCGGGCTGATCTTCCTGGGCTTTATGGCCGTTGGGTTCGTTTACTTCCAGATGACCGCGCAAGACCGCGCGGATGCACCTGCGGATGCGATGTTGACCGGACTCTGAGGTTGACGAGGCGGAATAGGCCTACACTGAACTCCTGAGAAAGCCTGTTACTCAAAGCAGTTATCCCCGTGGGAAAATTCTCCCACGGGGATCTGCCTCAAGGAGAGCCTTATGCCGTGGTATGCGTGGTTAATTATGGTGGTCGCGATCGGGTCGATCGTCGGTGGGCTGATGATGCTGCGAGACAGCGCCAACAAGGTCGAACTCACCGAAGAACAACGCAAACGCGTGGACGAGCGTAACGCCCAGGCGGATGCGAAGGACGCGCAGGATCGCTGAGCCTTGGGTTACTCCCAAGCCGCCTTGGTAATCTGCAAACCGTGCTGCCCCTTGTAGGCAGCACGCTCCGGCTGGCTCCAGCCGTTCAGCAATTCATCTTCCAACTTATAAATTTCAACCCCCAACGGACGGCATACCGTCAGAGGGTCTTGCGCCTCCGGCCCCCACATCGGCAACGATAAATCCCCGCCCGGGCACGTCGACAGCGCACACAGCAAATCAATCTCTGCAAAGAACTCCAGGTAATCGCCCTTCTGCGCCGGGCAAGCCTTCATGAAATACATGTCGTCGTGATTCAGGCCCGTGCACTGAAAAATGTTCAGCACGTCATGCACGTCGAACTCCGTCAGACCGTGGGGTAAAACCGCGCGCGTCAGGTTCGAATGGCAATGGTGATGGAAGTCCTCGCCGGTGAGCATCCGATTCACATACGGATCGCAACGCGTGCCGAGCAAATCATGCAAGCGCCCGCCATGCTCATCGGTGCCGTAACTGGCCAGGCTGTCATCGGTGATCGTCACCAGCGGTCTTAAAAATGGCAGATTCGACCACAACCGGTCATGCGTGCTCACATGGGCGCCCTGCAACTGACGCGTGCGCGCCGCCCACAGGCGTTCGCGAGGGTCGTTGGCGTTCCACACATTGAAGTCACCCACCTGTGGACCGACCGGCGTGGTCACACGAAACACATGCCCGGCCGGCACCTTCCACGCCCTGCCGGTTCGGATCGGCACTTCGAATTGCTCGAGCAACGTACGTTGCTGTTTATGGTCACGGATGCGTTCGTAAAACGCCGTGTCGACCTGCAGCGCCGAACCTTTGCTGACCTGATAAGCGGCCGGATAGTCTTTATACATGGTGCGGATCCTCGATCAGGGGTGATTAAACAAAGCCAACGACAAGCGTTCCGAATCAGCCAGGTACAGGCTCATCGCATCCCCTGCCGCCGGTTTATCCTGCTGGACCAGTAACGTGTAAATCTCACGATCGCGCTCCAACCATGGCGACTGGAAACGCTGCTCATCAGGCGCTGCGCAAAAGACCAGACGCAGCTGGGCGATGACCTGGGCAAAAAACTCATCGAACAACGGGCTGCGCATCAACCCAACGATCTGCTGGTGAAACACCAGGCTGTGGGTGGCGACCGCACGCCAGTCTTCGCGCTCACGGGCCAGGGTGGTGGCGTCGATAGCGTTTTGCATGCGCTCGGATTGGGCCTCTGTCAGCGGACCGCTCTGGGCGATGGCCTGCAACTCCAGGGTGCGGCGGACTACAAACAAATCACGCACCTCGTCGCGTTCCAGCCGCCGGACCATGACGCCCTTGTTGCGCACGTAGCGGGTCAGGCCTTCCTGGCCGAGACGGTGCAATGCTTCGCGGATGGTGTTACGTGATGCGTTGTAGGCTTTCACCAGGTCCACCTCAACCAACGGCATCCCCGGCAAAAGCCGCCCGCCGATGATGTCGGCGCGGAGTTCCAAGGCGATTTGATCGGCTAAAGACAAGCTGGATGTCATGATTGCCTCACGATTGTTGAACAATCTCATGCTTAGAGGTAACCACTTTTCATGCCAACGTCCATGACAGGGGACATACGTATAAATCGATACAACATGGTCAGAATACCTTCCTGTAACCGAGGCCTTCTTATGCGTTATTTATCCGACCACAAAGCCCAGCCCCACCAACGCATCATCAAGGAAGCCTCCGTGCGTTTTCGCCGCGACGGCATCGGCGCCACCGGTCTACCGCCGTTGATGAAAGCGCTGAACCTGACGCATGAAGGCTTCTACGCACAGGAAGAACTGGTGGAAAAGGCCATGCTGGCCGCAGCTGCCGAGCTGGATGTACGTTGCGAAATGCTGTTCAGCCAGGAACGACCGCTGGAAGCGTTCATCGGCAGCTACCTCTCGGAGCGGCACATGACCACTCCTGATCAGGGATGCCCGCTGCCAACCATGTCCTCCGAACTGAAACTGAGAGGCCAACACAGTGCAACGACGGATGCACTGCTAAACGCACGAATGAAGCAGCTTGGAACGGCTGTTGCGGCTAGATAGGATGATGCACGCAGCCTGGTGATGATATCGACATTAGTGGGCGCTTTGGTACTGGCCCGGAGCGTCGAGGACAAAGCACTGGCGATGCAAATATTGGATGTGGTGCGAGAAAAATTGAGAACCCAGGTTTCAGAGGATGAAAAAGCCGGTCGGTGACCGGCCTCCCCTTATTGGCTTAGTTGATTACAAGCCTCTCGCGATTCTTCTCCAGCAACGCCTTGCCAATGCCCTTCACTTCCAGCAACTCATCCACCGCCGTGAACGGGCCATTGCTTTCGCGGTAGGCCACGATTGCCTTGGCTTTGGAGGCGCCAATCCCAAACATGTCGCGACGCAAGGTTTCGGCGTCGGCGGCGTTCAGGTTGACCTTGGCGGATTGCTCGGTTTTGGACATCTGGGCGGTGATGGGGGTTGGGGCTTCCGGTTTGATGGAGGGGGCTGCGGTGGTGGTTACGGAGAGGGTGGTGAGGAAGGCGAAGATTAGGGGGGTGAGGAAGGTGTTTTGCATTTGACGCTCCATGACGTGGGTAAGAGAAAAGCAGCTTTCCGAAGCTGCATTTCCACGTTAGATGAAACTTCAACCAAGTCAAAAAAACTCATGTTACAGAGCATTAACTTGCTCGGCGATACCGCTCCGAATACGTGTTCAAACAAGCTAGACACTTCGTTTAATTTGTTCAGCTATATGACTACAACATTCAAACAGCTCACCAATTTCAGAATGTGTCAGACACAGACCCGATTGACTGCACTTCCGGAACACAACCAGTTGATCGCGAAGGGCCAGTTAAAACGCCCGCTTATGCGTTTAACAGTGCGCCAAGACAGTACATCTGCCTAGAGTTAATGTCCTGCTGCCCCCCTCTCGCTGCCATTCACTCATATGTCACGTTCAGTGACCCCTTCCAGCAACCCAACAGAATGAAAACCCGGGGATATCGATCTAGGGTTAGCTTGAAGAGTAACGTTCCCGATGAAACCAGGCCAAGGACCTGACCTGGGTATACAGGCAGGCGCGGTACGGTGAGCAGCGCTAGCTGCGACTGAACCGCTCACGTAGGGATAGCGGCATCTGGTATATTGCTCGGCTTAACCGCAAGCAGATCCAACGCGGCGAAGCAAATTTCGAAAGCTAGGGGTGACTTTGCGATTGATTGACACTCAGCCATACGCCCCCCTGTACAATCGTCGAAACGTTTTAAAGAACGATGCCGTCCTTTAGCATACCCTTGATGACGGGTCTCGAGTACGGAAGCCATTCATGGAATGGAATCACCCACATGAGGCTTACGGCGACTCACTGTCACGAGGGCCCGACTTGTAGAGGGCGAGCGGCGCCGACTCCTCGCCCAATCGAACATATGACGAAAATTTTCGTGTACCTCGAGACAGCTTCGCGTAATCTTGAACTTTTTCAAGACCTGCTTGAAAAAACGGTTAAATGCTTGAAAACGCAACTCTATTTATTTTTAGTTAAATTTATCGCAGATGGTGGGATAAGGAAGATGAGCTTAATCAGATGGATTGACTTTCCTAGTTTGGGTGACGAGAGGGGGGGGCTGGTAGCGCTCGAAATCGGCATGGAAAAGGCAATTCCGTTTGATATCAAGCGTGTCTACTATATTTATCGGACGGCTGAAGATGTTAGCCGGGGATTTCATGCACACCGTAACTTAAAGCAAGTTGCTATTTGCGTTATGGGGAAACTGAGAATGGTCCTTGATAATGGGCTAGTCCGCGAAGAATGCTGGATAGAAAACCCAACCAAGGGAATACTGATTGAGAGCATGGTATGGCGAGAAATGCACGACTTTAGCGACGACTGCATTTTGTTAGTACTGGCCAGCGAGCACTATGATGAGTCGGACTATATTCGCAATTATGAAGATTTCGTAGAGGCGGCGAAAAATGCCTAAGATTCACCCGCTGGCAGACGTTAAAAGCGAAAAAGTTGGGGCCGCCACACGAATTTGGCAGTTCAGCATTGTCTTTGAAGGTGCCACCATCGGAAGTAACTGTAATGTCTGCGCACATACTTTAATCGAAAGTGACGTTATCATTGGTAATAATGTAACCATAAAGTCAGGTGTGTTCTTATGGGATGGGACCCGCATTGAGGATGACGTTTTTTTAGGCCCCAATGCGACGTTCACAAATGACCCCACGCCCAGATCAAAGATTTACCCAGATACGTTCAAGGGCATAACAGTTATGAGGGGGGCCAGCATTGGCGCTAATGCCACGTTGCTGCCGGGTGTAACTGTCGGTTCCTATGCGATGGTTGGTGCGGGTGCCGTTGTAACAAAGAACGTTCCAGACCGCGCCGTAGTTATCGGCAACCCCGCAAAAATCATCAGGTATGTCGATAAATGATCAGCTTTCTCGATTTGAAAAAAATCAACGCGGTGATGCGCGAAGAGTTAATTGAGTCTTGCACTCGAGTTATTGATTCAGGCTGGTTTATCGGCGGCAGTGAGCTATCTAACTTTGAAGCACAATTTGCGACATATACGCAAAGCCGCCACTGCATCGGCGTGGCGAATGGCCTAGATGCGCTGAACCTGACACTGCGCGCATGGAAGGAATTAGGCAAGCTTAAGGAGGGAGATGAAGTTATCGTCCCCGCCAATACCTATATCGCAAGCATTCTGGCCATTACGGAAAATCGGCTGACTCCCGTCTTAGTAGAGCCGACTGCAACGACGTACAACTTGAACCCCCGGCTTGTCGAGGCCGCTATTACACCAAGGACCCGGGTCATTATGCCGGTGCACCTATATGGCCAACTGTGCGATATGCCAGCGTTAACGTCTCTCGCGGAAAGATACAACCTCCTTGTATTGGAGGACTCCGCTCAAGCACACGGCGCCCGTGATAATGGTCGCTGCGCGGGTAGCTGGGGCGATGCATCCGGATTCAGCTTTTACCCCGGGAAAAATCTAGGGGCGTTGGGCGATGCGGGGGCGATCACTACAGACGATGACGAACTGGCCGATACCGTGAGAGCACTACGAAATTACGGCTCACACGAGAAATACAAGAACCTCTATCAAGGCGTGAACAGCCGCCTCGACGAAATTCAAGCGGCCATGCTGAGTGTCAAACTCAAGTATCTGGATGAGCAGACGAAAGGTCGACGAGATGTCGCCCAGAAATACATGGAGGGCATCCGCAACCCCGGTATAACGCTGCCAGTAGCAGCGGGAACACCCGTGCAATCCCTTGAAAATCATGTTTGGCACGTATTTGTTATTCGATGCGAACGACGCGATGAATTGCAGCAGTATTTGCTCGCTCAAGGGATTCAAACGATCATTCACTACCCTGTTCCAGCACACCAACAACAGGCCTACAAGCAGTGGAGCTCTCGTAGTTACCCCCTGACCGAGGCGATACACAAGCAAGTGCTGAGTCTGCCGATAAGCCCTGTCATGACACCGTCAGAAGTTGAATTTGTCATCACAGCTGTCAATAATTTTGAGTGTGAAGTGTGAACTGATGATTGCATCGTTAATGCGACTCTGGAGGAGTCTTACACTAAAAAGGAAGGTACAGCTATCTATTATCCTTGTTCTTATGATCATCGCTTCGTTTGCCGAAGTGTTGAGCATTGGCGCGATAGTTCCCTTTCTAGCGGTGCTGATCAATCCAGAAAAAATAATGGATCAGCCGTTGGCGAGCAGTATGTTCTCAGCACTTGGTATCAATGCCGCTGACGGACTGCTTCTGCCGCTTACTGTGATCTTCGCACTTGCAGCTATTCTGTCAGGGGTTAGTCGTTTTGTCTTGATGTGGGCACAGAACCGCTTCAGCTCCGCGGTAGGCAGCGACTTGGCGGGCGGCATATATAAGTCAGTCATCCATCAGCCCTACAGCATGCACCTGTCACGAAATAGCAGTGAGGTCACTACAGCGATCTTCAACAAAGTTGATACTGTTGTCCGTGAATTTCTCATCCCCACGCTGACGATTGCCAGCTCGGCGTTTATGATGCTGGCGATACTTATCATCGTATTGGCGATTGAGCCGGCTGTAGCGCTCCTTGCATTTGCCAGCTTTGGCAGTGTTTACATATTAGTCATTTTTGCGACAAAAAAACAACTTGGCAAAGACAGCCTTGAGGTGAGTTCAAGCTCTGACAAACTTTTAAAGTTATTGAATGAAAGCCTTGAAGGTATTCGTGACGTCATCATCGACTCTTCTCAGCTTAATTATCGGAAAGACTTCGACACTACCGATTCAACGTTGCGCAGAGCCAAAGCCAACATACAAATTATCGCGAACGCACCACGCTATACGATCGAATCGTTTGGCATGTTGATGGTTGCTGTCTTTGCCTACTGGCTCGCACAGCAACCAGGAGGGTTATTAGCTTCTATACCTATGCTGGGAGCACTGGCACTGGCGGCGCAACGCCTATTACCAGTATTGCAACAGTCCTATGCCGCCTGGGCCTGCATTAGAGGCGCGCATGATTCTTTGCTGGATGTACTCGACCTGCTTCCAGAGACAGACGTTCAGCTCGACACAGACACTCCCCGGACCCATCAACCGTTCAATCATTCGCTATCGCTTAACGCTGTATCTTTTCGCTATGATGAAGATGGCCCGTGGGTTCTCAAGGACATCAATCTAAAAATCCCTAAGGGTGGCCGTGTCGGGTTAGTTGGAGCAACTGGGAGTGGCAAAAGTACGCTGCTCGACATGTTGATGGGCTTGCTGCCACCGACCGAAGGTACTTTCCTGGTAGACGACCAAAAAATCACAACAGCCAATTGCCGCAACTGGCAGTCCAATATTGCACATGTCCCTCAGCTGATATTTCTATCCGACGCCTCTGTCGCCGAAAACATTGCCTTTGGGATACCTTATCAAGATATTGACTTTGAACGCGTTCGTCGGGCGGCGGAAAAAGCCCAAATGGCAGAAGTTATCGAGTCATGGACGAATAGCTATGATACGCCCGTGGGAGAAAGAGGCGTTTTTCTGTCCGGTGGACAGCGTCAGCGGATCGCGATTGCCCGAGCATTTTACAAAGAAGCAAAAGTCATTGTCCTAGACGAGGCAACCAGTGCGCTCGACAGCAAAACCGAGCTCGAGGTGATGCGAGCCGTAGAGGGGCTGGGAGAGGACATAACACTGATAGTGATAGCTCATCGACTCAACACTCTCAAGGGATGTGACACGGTTGTAGAAATAGAGAATGGCATGATCGTGAAGAGCGGACCCTACCAGTCCCTATGCGGCGCCACATAAAAACAGTCTGAATGAGTATCGGCTCCTTAATAGTAGGCTTTGGACGTTATGATTCAAAACGCTCACCCCATCAGAAATATAGATTGCACCGTCATTATAAATTCTTGTGACAACTATGAAGATGTATGGCTGCCTTTTTTTAGTGCTTTCAAGGAAATGTGGCCGGATTGCGACTGCAGAATCGTCTTGAATACGGAGCATAAGAGCTTCAGCTTTGAAGGTCTGCACATAGACACTTTAAACTTGAGCCCTGCAGACGGTAAAAAGCCATGGGGGTGGCGGTTGCGTAAAGCGTTATCCATGGTGGACACGCCGTTCGTAATCGCTCTATTTGACGACTTTATCTTAGAAGCACCTGTCAATAAGGAAAAATTAGCCAGGTGCATTCAAGATATAAAAAATAACGCTGAAATTAGCGTGTTTTATTTTAATAATATTCCAGGGATCAATTCGCCCGACCCCAAACACGATGCATTTGAATTAATCGGCAGTAGAAACGACTACCGTTTGAATTCCGCACCCGCGTTATGGAGGACCCAAAGACTCTTGAACTTTACAGGCGAACTTGACTCGCCATGGGCTTGGGAGTTTTTTGGCAGCGCCCGGACCTACAGTGGCAACGATAAATTTTATTGCGCGCAGATAGATAAGGAAGATACGTTTATCTACAACTATAAAATGGGGGGGGCGATACGCAGGGGCAAGTGGGTTTCAAGTGTGATATTACCCGCCGTAAAAAAATATAATCTTGCTATAGATTTAGAGCAAAGGGGAATTGCCAGCGAGTCATTATCAAATGGCAAATACAGTCTGAAGTGGAAAATTGATTTCTTCTTGTTAGGGTTCAGGATGATTAGATTCGGTGCCTTCATTTTTCTCTATAGAGTCTTAATCAAAAAGCTATCGAAACGTTTTCAAAGGTACACAGCATGATCAAGGACAACTTTACGTTTGCGATTCTGACGTTCAATCACGAATCGTATATAATTGAACACCTTGAAAGCATAAGGTATTTGATCGAAAACTTCGGTTCTGCGTACAACGTCAACCTGATCATCGCGGATGACGGCTCTCGAGACCGAACCATTGAACTGGCCAAACACTGGCTATTGACGCACGAAGCCTTATTTTCCGATGTCATCGTTCTGGCAGACGGCTCGAATCGCGGCACCTGCTTTAACTACACTCGCCTATGGCCGCTGATTAAGAGTGATTTTTTCAAAATAACTGCCGGTGACGATGTTTACTCTTGCGTAAATATTTTCAATCAAATTGAACGCTTAGGGCATAACGATTTTTTCTCAGGCCTACCCTTACTGTTAATTGACGGAAGGATTGGCGAGTCACGTTCTACTATTTTCCATATTTTGGCGACGGACGTTATCTATAAAGGAAGAACATTTATAGAGCGTCTAAAAGGAATCAGCAGTATCAATACGCCAAATTTATTTTGTAATAGAAAATTTTTAGACGACAAAGACCTGTGCAGCTTTATAAACACCTTTAGTGTTACTGAGGATTTTCCGATGATCGTGAAAATCGCGAACTCTTACGAAAACATTACTTTTATCCAAGCCAAGGAAGTATATGTTTACTACAGGCGAACCCCAGGCTCCACTTATCTTATTCGGGGCTCTGACTTCGACGTGGATAAATTGCAAGTCTTTGACTACATGCTCTCTAATGAGAAAAACTGGCTGGACAGATTCATTCTGAAAAATAGAATTTATTGCTATAAACTTAACAATACGCTTTTGAAAAAATTGCTGAATATCGGATATCATTTATACCTGTTTAACGTGGTAGTGAATTTATTCCCAATTATCAAAGCGTGTTCACAATCACCTTCAAATTCACACGTACACCAAGCACACTACGACCTCATTGCTAAACGAGCACGCACCTTTCTGCAAAACGCACAGAGCGCAGCAACACATAATTAACAACACACAGTAAGCACAATAATTGTAGAAGCACATTGTTATTGCACTACCAGTGCCAAGCGACACTTTCTTTCAGGAGTTGAAGAATGAGTACCACAAAGACCTATGCACCACTACTATTGGTCGAGGCCTATTTATTATTTGGCTTGTGGTTATTCTTTTTTGGCCCCATTTACTGGCCATTAGAAAACAAGGGTGAATTCCTCGCTTTTATTTCCCTATACCATGCCTTCTTCATTGCAGGGTATATTCTGCAAAGTTCATTTTTTGTCAAAAACAAAACAGTCGAACCCGCGCTGAAGCCGGTGCCGACAGACGACAATATATTTGTCAGATATTTCTGGATCATACTGCTCTTGGCATTCGCTGCGGATGTGGTGGTGCATAGGAACACTACGCTTTCAAACTCATATATTCCTGATGATTTTTTTTCTGGTCTGTACAGAGGACTGGTAATACCTTGGGAAGCGAGGGCCTACTACGCATCAGAAGCCTCCATGGTGGGCTTTGTAAAAAAACCCTATGTAACGGCGATAACTTTATTTTCTGGCCCGTTTAAATACATACTGTTGCCAGGCCTTGTATTTTATTGGCACGCGCTTAGCAATACCCGTAAAGTCGCTGGCATATTTGTCATTACGATCCCGCTACTGACAGGGATCATTGCCAGTTTAAGCGTGATAAATTTTTCTTACGTATTTATAATTTCGATCTGCTTAGGCGTACTAGTTGCCTCAAATAAATCAAAGGGAGTCATTTCCACACTCAAACAGCGAAAGTTTTTTCTAGCATTCCTTGCCGTCATGTTCCTATTTTCTTTCTGGCAGTTCTACAGCGTTAAGTCTGCACACTCGCCCTATCAAGTGATGGTCGAGAACAGCAAACCTCAGTCCTTTGATTACTTAAAACAAAAGGGAATCACCTTTAAAAGTGAAGATCCAGGCGCTGAAAGATCTAACGTTGTGGACTTTTACGAAAAACTAACCAGCTATATGCTTCAAGGCTACTACGGAATGTCGATTTCGCTTGACGAAGACTTTCAATCTTCGTTTGGCATTGGACACTCTGTCTTTTTGCAAAAATCCTTCGCTCAATACTTGGGCATTGACGTTAGAGACAGAACCTTCCCACATAAAATCACTGAACAGTGGGACGAGTTTGTTTTTTGGCACTCTTTCTATACATACATAGCCAATGACGTTGGATTCTGGGGAGTCACAATCGTCATGCTGATACTGGGCGCTTACTTTTCAAACGTTTATCTTTCAGCCACGCTGCAAGATAATCTTTATGCCAAAATGCTGCTCCCCTTATTTGGCATTCTATTTTTGTATATCCCGGCAAACAACCAAGTCTTTGGCTTTCTCGAAACAATGATTTCTTTTTGGATTTTAACGTTGCTTTTTATCCTGTCCAAAAGAAATGTCCGCTCCAATCGGTCTACGGTAATCCCCCCTGAAAAAAATACTCATCAGAAGTAGAATTTTCTCCTAATCGGATCAAGGAAATTTGTAAGCGATCCACCAAGCACACCTACAATCAGGTACGGTTTCCGTTTACCGTGGCATTTCCGGTGAGCAGTTCCACGGTAACAACGCTTCGTAGTCTTCTGCCGTGGATGCATGCGGCAACCGCTCAAGTACGTGGCGCAGCCACGTATAGGGCTCCTGGCCGTTGACCTTGGCGGTCTCGACCAAGCTATAGATCTGCGCACTGGCGGTGGCGCCTTTGGGCGTATCGCTGAACAACCATGCCTTGCGCCCTATGACAAACGGTTTTATTGCGCGCTCGGCTTTATTGTTGTCTATCGGTAAAAACCCAGCCTCCACGTAACGCTCCAGCCGGCTCCAGTTGCTGGCCAGATAATTAACGGCCTTGCCCAGCGCACTTTGCGGCGTCACTTGGGACTGGGTTTTCTCCAGCCAGCTTTGCAGTTGGGCAAGCACCGGTAAGCTCTGTTCCTGGCGACCGACAAAACGCTGATCACCCGTGACCTCTTTGAGTTCACGTTCGATACCATACAGCTTGTTAATCGTAAGCGCTCCATAAACCCCACATTCAAAGCGCTGATCTGATCCCGGATGCTGTGCTCCCGATTCCCTCAGGAGCCAGCTCGCCATGATGCGACCCGATGCCAAAGTCGAAAAAGTGTATCTGTA
>NZ_CAXAOJ010000027.1:0-9664 GCF_963970945.1 Pseudomonas sp. RA_5y_Pfl1_P24
CTTGGCGCGCACGATGGCGGCGGAGTCATTGGCGGTGACGGCGCGGGCTTCGATGGCGGCGGCAGCGCCGGCACCGTCGAGGCGGTCCATGTTGGCTTCGGTGGCGTGGCCGGCGTTGGCGCCTTTGATCACCGCTGCACCGGTGTCTTCGTTGTCGACTTCATCCCAACTCAGCATCGAAATATTCCTTTCAGATCGGGTTTGACGGCCGTTGGAGCCGCCAAAAAATAAGTAATTTGCAGGCTTCAGGCATTGAAATACTGCGCATAGTGTGGTCGGTAAATACCGATACCGCACACTATGTAGTGGTCTGTTCTGTTTGTGGGCACACTATATGGTGTGTGGCTACGATGGTCAACGCGCAAGAGGGCAGCGAATGTCGCAGGGGCCATGGGCAAAACTCACAGCCCCCATGACGTCTAATGGTTGCGGCCGCCTTGCATCAAAAGCAAAAACCGAGGCGGCCTGCTAGCCGACCTGATCGATGAGGCGTACGCGTTTCCCTGTGGGGGCTTGCCTGCGAAGGCATGGACTCGGTGTGCCTGATGAACCCGGGCTTCTGCATCGCCGGCAAGCCGGCTTATACATGCGGACTGAGTAAGGCTTAGGGCGCCCGATTCAACCTCACAAACTGATCTCGATCTGCGCGCACCAGGTGTTCCATCTCGTCCAGGTCGCTCCAGAGTTTGTCGCGGTCGGCGCAGTCTAGCCATTGGCGACGCGGTTGCCTTGTGCCCTTTGTATTGCAGTGTATCGGGCGATAAGGCGCTACACGATGAAGCAAAATTGCGGGTTGGATACTCAGGGGAGCGCCAAGCTTTGCTCGACGTCCTACGCCATCCGGGAATAAAGCGATGGCTTCACTTGACCGGAATCGCTCGAACTTCCAGCTTCAACGCACATCCGGGTGTGTGCCCTGGATCGGAAGATCAGGCTTCATTGCCTGATAAGAGTGCATCCATGACAGTCGTTACTTCACGCGCGAGCAGCACATACCAGATGATTGAACAGTTTCAGCACCGAGATGACCGCGGTGGAGGCAGCCAACACAACGGATTACCTTCAAAAACGCCTGAAGAGGCGATCGAGAGACTCTGGCGAGGGAGTGCCGGCTGGCCGGACAAGAATGGGAATGGTCATTATGAAGTGGCCTATGAATTCCGGGCCTCTGAAGTCAAGGATAAAAAGCCCCGTAAAATAGCTGGGTTCACGCCTGTCTTCGACCTCCAAAAACAACAGGTCCGACGCAGTTTGCGATCCATTTCCGACGTGGCAAACCTCACGTTTACCGAGGGACCGAAAACAGCAACCAGCGAAGGTCATCTGACCATCGGCAATTACACCCATTTGGCCAATAAAGAGGGCCAGCCCTACCCGCAGACTTATTTGCCAAACCCCAAGGACTCGCGAAGCGGCGAAGTGTGGTTTGTCGATACAACGGAGGATCAAGCCGTTTCCCATGCCGTTCAAGGCGACGCAGGTCGCTTTACCGTCGTGCATGAGCTGGGCCATGCCTTGGGGCTGAGCCATCCCAGCCGATATGACGCCCGTTCCGGGCCAGCGAAGCCGGGGTATTTCGAGGACTCTGAAAGCCATACCAGCATGAGTTATTTTGGCGTAGGTAGAGGCTATATGGACCATGGCGATACCCGCGCGTCGGCGCCGCAACTGGACGATATCGGTGCCTATCAAAAGAAATACGGCGCCAACTACGAAACCCGCAAAGACGACACCACCTACGGTTTCAACTCCAATACGAACCGGGACTTCTTGAGCCTAAAGACCGACAAAGACAAGATGGTCGCTGCCATCTGGGACGGTGGCGGCAATGACACATTGGACTTTTCCGGCTATCAGCAGGACCAAAAGGTCAGCCTGGAGCCAGGGACGTTCTCTGACGTCGGCGAGCTCAAGGGCAATGTCTCGATTGCCTACGGCGCAACCATCGAAAACGCCATCGGCGGCTCGGGCAATGATCTGCTGGTCGGCAACGCAGCGGTCAACACGCTTATGGGAAGGGATGGCGATGACCGCTTATACGGCGCGAGCGGGGCGGATATCTTGTGGGGCGGCAAAGGCAATGACGTCTTTGTTTATGGGAAGACCAGTGAGTCCACCTGGGCTGCCCCCGACCAGCTCATGGATTTCGTCAGCGGTGAGGACCGGGTGGACGTGTCCGGAATCACCACGACACTGGGTGACATGCCGCTGAAGTTCGTCAGTGCATTTTCTGGTGCCAGCGGTGAAGCGATGGTGACCTATGACCCGGCACTTCAGATAAGTACGTTGCGCATCAGCGCCAAGCCCGACGAGCCCGCCTTGGTCCTTATGGTCCACGGCAAATTGAAACAGAGCGACATCGTGAGTTGATTTAACTGACACCTCGCAACAGCGCCTCAAACACCTGCTGCACCCGTGGCTCATCACTGTGGGCCACATTGAAGCGCATCGAGTCGCGGTGCGCCGGGTCATAACCGAACAGCGCGCCCGGCGCCAGCACCATGTCTTGTTTCAATGCCGCCTGGGTCAGCAGCTCGCCATTGATCCCAGGCGGCAGGCGCGCCCAGATAAACATCCCGCCTTCGTAACCCATGGGCAATTCGCAGCCGCAACGCTTGAGCCATTGCTCGACCCGCCCACCGGCCTCCATCAAGCGCAGCACCATGCGCTTGCGGTGCTTGGCGTAGCTGCCTTCGCTGAGCATGCGGTACACGATCTGTTCGAACAGCTCCGAGGTCACGCCGCCGCTCATCAGCTTCATATTGGTCAGGTTGGCCGCCAATTGCGGCGCGGCCACGACGAAGCTGACGCGGGCGTTGGCGCTGAGGATCTTGGAGAATCCCGACAGGTAGGTGACCTGGTCCAGGCCAGCGAGGGCAGCCAGGCGCGGCGGTGGGTTGGGGTGCAGGTCGCCGTAGAGATCATCCTCGACGATATGGCATTGGTAGTGCTGGGTCAGTTGCAACAAGCGAAACGCTTGGCCAGGGCTTAAGGACTGGCCGGTGGGGTTCTGCAGCACGCTGGTGGTGAGGTACAGGCTGGGCCGGTGTTCGGCCAACAGTTGTTCAAGTGCAGTAAAATCAAAACCGTCGGGGCGGCGCTGGATCGTCACTACCTTGACGCCATGCAGGGCCAGGTTGGCGTGGAAGTTGAAGTAGCACGGCGTATCCAGCAGCACGGTGTCCCCGGGGCGCGCCAGCAGGCGCATCAGCATGTCCAGGCCTTGCACGGTGTTGGGGGTGGTGATGATCTGCTCCACCGATACCGACAACCCTTCGCCGTGGAGTTTCTGTTGCAAGGCCTGGCGCAACGGTAATAGCCCGGCCGGTGTGCCCAGCCCGGCGATGCGCAACGAGGGCGCACGCACTACGCTGCGCATCGTTTGGCGAATGGCTTCGCTGTCCAGCCACGCTTCCGGCAAGTGGCCGCCACCGGGGCGCAGGTCGCCATATGCCGTGGCAAGCGGGCGGCGCAGTACGCTGAGCAGGTCCTGAGGCAGTAAATCACCCCAGTTCGCCGTCGCCGGGCGCACGCGGTCTATTGCTACGAAATAGCCACGACCTTGACTGGAGGTCAGCAGATTGCGCCCGCGCAGACGGTCGAGGGCTTCGTTGAGGGTGAATTTGCTCACGCCCAGGGTCTGGGTCAGCTCGCGCACCGACGGTAACTTGCTGCCGGGCGCCCATTCACTGTTTTCGATGGCCTGGCTGAACGCCTCGACAATCTGTTGCACCTTAGGGGTGCCCTCAATAAAGGCAATGGCCGATACGAACATGCAGTTTCCTTGTCTTTGCCGGTTATTTTACCGGTGAAGTTCGGGCGAATTAGGCCTCACCTTACCTGCCTTGTGCAACGCCTACTGCCTAGACTGCTGGCTCTCTTCCTCGGTGCCCCGGCCATGACAAGTGCGTTAACCCTCTCTTCGTTTCTCTACTTCCTGCTGTTTTGCGCCACCATGACCTTCAGCCCTGGCCCCATGACCCTGCTGCTGTTGAGCCTGGGCTTGCGCGACGGCTTGCGCAGTTCGATCCCGGCGCAGATCGGTGCCAGTGTGTCGTACCTGATATCGATCCTGATCTTCGCCGTGGGCTTCTCGGCGTTGATCAAGGGCAACCTTGCCATCACCCAGGGCATCCAGATTATCGGTGTGGCCTACATTCTGTACCTGGCGTACAAACAGTGGACCAGCAGTGGTCTGTCGATCGATCGCATCGGCGCTGCGCAGGGCTCGCGCAGCCTGTTCGGAAAGGGTTTACTGACCGGGTTTTCCAATCCCAAGACCCTCATCATGTTCAGCGCAGTGTTCCCCCAGTTCGCCGGGACCGGTGGGCAGAGTTCGACGGTGGACATTGCCATCCTTGGGATGACGTTCCTGGTGCTGCAATTCGCCAGCGGCTGCCTGTATTGCTACTTCGGCCAGCGCATCAAGCATGTGCTGGAAACCCCCAAGCGCCGCGTGTTGTTGCAGCGGGTCACGGCAATAGTGCTGCTGGGCGTGGCGTTGATGCTGGCGCGAGGCTTTTCCCACTGAGGGTTTTGAGCTTATGAGGGGTAGTGGCGATTTGCCGGTGCCCTGATAGACGCCAGGCAATCACTACTGACCTTACGCACCGCCACTGCACTGCCCAGCGTGACCACGTTGTCGATGATGACCATGAACAACGTGGCCATCGGCGGGCCCCGCTTCATGTTGGTGGGGTAGGATGTGGCGGCACTATCCAACAAAAAACAAGGATCGGTTCATGCACTTCAATTTCCCGCGTACTCTCCTGGCCGCCACCCTGGCCTTGTCCTTCGCCGTGCCAGCCTACAGCGCCGAATCCCATAAGCAGATCCAGGCGCAGTCCGAACAGTACAAGGCCGAAGCCCTGAAACTGCTGGAACGCCTGGTGAACATTGACTCGGGTTCGGGTTATGAGCCGGGCCTGACCCAAGTGCGCGACATCGCTGTTGATGAACTGAAACAGCTGGGTTTCAGCATCGAGTTGGTGCCGGATAAAGTGGCCAACAACAGTCACGTGATTGCCACGCTCAAGGGCACCGGCAAAGCCAAGATCCTGCTGATGGCCCACATGGACACGGTATTCAAGGAAGGCTCGGCCGCCGAGCGACCGTTCCACATCAAGGACGGCCGCGCCTACGGTCCCGGCGTGATGGATGACAAGGGCGGCATCGTCGCTGGCATCTACGCGCTCAAAGTCCTCAAGGACCAAGGCTTCAAGGACTACGCGCAAATCACCTTCCTGCTCGACGCCAGCGAAGAGACGGGCTCCGACGCCGCTTCTGAGCTGATTCGCAAAACCGCCAAGGCCCACGACGTTACCCTCAACCTCGAACCTGGCCGCCCAGCCGACGGCCTGGTGGTCTGGCGCAAAGGCAGCGCCACTGCCTTGGTCGAAGTCAAAGGCAAAGCCGCCCACGCCGGCGTCGCCCCGGAACTCGGCCGCAACGCTGCCATGGAGGTTGCGCACCAGATCCTGCAACTGGGCAAGCTGGGTGATGAAGAGAAGAAAACCACCATCAACTTTACCGTGCTCAACGCGGGCGACCGTACCAACGTGATTCCTGACCAAGCCACCGCCAAGGCGGACGTGCGTGCGGCGTTGCCGGAGGAGTTTGATCGGATCGAGAAAGACTTGGCGCGGGTGTCGGCGAACAAGCTGATTCCCCAGACAGAAGTGAAGACCACGCTGCAACGCGGCTTACCGCCGATGCCGCAGACGCCGCAGACGCCGGAGTCGGACAAGTTGGTGGCGATTGCTCAGGGGATTTATGGGGAGTTGGGCAAGAAACTGACGATTGAAGGCAGTGGAGGGGCGGCGGATGCGAGTTTGTCGGCCGGGGTGGGGACGCCGACGTTGGATGGGTTTGGGATTGTCGGGGGTGGTATTCATACGGCGCAGGAGTATGCGGAGGTGGAGAGTGTGGCGCCGCGGGTTTATTTGTTGAGTCGGATGATTATGGAGCTTTCGAAGCGCTGATCTCTGCTGATTGAGGTTCTCTTGCAGTGAGCAGGCTTGCCCTGCGCTGGGCCGCGAAGCAGCCCCAAACAGCCAATGCCTATTTATCTGAAATACCCATTGCCTGGACTGGGGCCGCTTCGCGGCCCAGCGCGAGCAAGCCACAAGCGGCGATGTTGTCTTCGAGAACGGGGTTTACTTTTCAGCTTTCTAACTTATGCGTGTTGTAGTAGCTTTTTAAACAGCTCAAAAGAACGTGCATGAATTTCTTCTGATCAATTAGGGGCGCACTGAAATAAGTTTCCATGTTTTTAAAAACTGCATCAAAACTGTCGTTTGTAGCTAGAAAATGCGTTATCGAATCAATGAACCACTCTTGTTCAGTCTTTGTATAAGCTAGGAATTCTGGTTTGGTCAATTCGTCAAAAAGCTCTATAAGCTCTCTTTTGTTATTTATGTCTTTTGATGCGATAAGTTTCTCTCGCTGTAGGTCGTCTGTATTTTCAATGTCGTAAGTGAACAATAGTCCCCGGATTATTGACATGCTAGGCTTGTTTTTCATTTCGGTCATTTCTCGGTGTACGCGGTTTTTGGGGCGCCTTGGTTGTTTAATATCACCCTTGCTTTGCGTTGTTGACTATATTCCATTCCATCGTTTGAATATCCTTCGCCAATGATCTTGCCCATGTCCATTGGTTTTAAAGATGCAGCGAGTCCGTTTCTTCTAAAAATGAGCTGGGCTCGGTATATCGAGTTTAACTGATCCCTGTGGCTGAGATAATGCGTTGCAGCGGGTGGGTATTTAGGTTTCCCTGTCTTTGGACCTGATGTGTAACGCTCGATAATTCCTGTCGTCGGGTTTCTTGCGGTACTCAATCGTTCGAGCTGAGATTCGAGCGTTGTCTGCGCGCCATGTTTCTCCACAAAGTGTGCTCCTGGCGTTGCCTTCTCAAGTTCTTCTAGACGCCTATAGGCGTTTGCCTCAGCAAGCTCATCAATTCTTGCCTGACGCTCCGCGCGCGTCAGATGCGGTAAAGCGGGCTCTCCGTCATTAACACTTGGCGCAGAGTTTTGAGCATTAGCATTCGGTTTGCAATCATCTCCGCCAGGACATGAACTTAACCCTAACGGATCTACCCACCCCGTAGGATTGGGCACGTACCGGTACGCATTGATCCCACCCGCCAGCTTCACCGGATCCGGCGTCAGGTAGCGGCCAACATCCGGATTGTAATAGCGATGGCGGTTGTAGTGCAGCCCGCTTTCTTGATCGAAGTATTGGCCTTGAAAGCGCAGCGGGTTGTCGACTTTTCCTATGTCGAGGCGGCTGATTTCGCCGTAGGCGCGGTAATGCGCGGACCAGACAATTTCGCCATCCGGGGCGGTGAGTTCCTGTGGGGTGCCGAGGTGGTCGAGTTGGTAGTGGTAGGGCTTGGTGTCTTTTGGGCCGAAGCCTTCCAACAGCGCCAACGGGCGAAAGCTGTCCGGTTCGTAGAGGTAACTGCGGTGCCGGTCCGCGTGGTGTTCGGCGATGAGTTTGTCGCCTTGCCAGAAGAACTCGGTGGTGATGCCGTCGATGGTTTTGCTGATGCGGCGGCCGAAGGGGTCGTAGCGGTAGTTGGCAGTTTGGCCGTTGGCTTGGGTGAGGCCGATGAGGCGGTGCTGGCAGTCGTAGCGGTATTCGGTGACGAGTTGGTGGCCTTTGCCTCGGCGTTCACGGATCAAATTGCCGAAGGCGTCGTAGTCGTAATGGCGGTCACCTTGGATCATCAGGCGGTTGCCGGCGACGATGTCCGGGCCGGGGCGGTCTTGCATGAGCAGGTTGCCCGCCGGGTCATGGCCGAAGTGTTCCTGCTCGCTTTGAGAGTGATCGGCCCGGGTCAGGCGGGCGAGGGGGTCGTAGTGGTAATCGTGTTCGCCTTTGCGGGTGTCGTTCAGGCGGGTGAGGTTGCCGGCTTTGTCGTAGTCGTAGTGGCGTTGGTAAAGGTAGTGTTCCTGTTGGGTAACGGCGTGGGCGTGCAGGCGTTGCTGGTCGTCGTAGTGGTAGTGGCTGATTAGGTGGCCTTGTTGGCGTTGGTGTTCCTGGCCGGCTTTGAATAAGTGTGAGGTCAGTACCGCACCATTCAGTTCAACTGTGGAAAGGTGTCCGCCTTTGTCGTGGTGGAAGGTGAGGCGGTTGTTATCCGGCAGGCGCAGTTTTTGAAGTTGGCCGCAGGCGTCATAGCCATAGCGCAAGGTGCCCCAGCCTTGGTGTTCGGCGGTCAGGCGGTTTTGTGGGTCGTATTCGTAGGCCAGCGCCCAGTGGCCGTCGTCGACGCTGAGGAGGTTGCCTTGGCGGTCGTAGGCGTAATCGACGATGTTACCGTCGGGCAGGGTTTTTCTGACGAGGCGTCCGGCATGGTCGCGCTCGTAGCGAGTGACTAGCTGACTGCCGTCGTCACCGTGTTCGGTTTTCTCCTGAAGGTTGCCGTTCAGGTCATAGACGTAGGCGGTGCGCTGGCCGTCAAATCCGATTTCCTGTTGGATCAGGCCGTTGTTGTGGTATTGGAGCCGGTAAGTTTCGCCGACTTCGTTTTCGATTTCGGTCAGCAACAACCGGGCGTTGTCGTAACGGTAGTTGACCTGGGTGCCATCGGCGTTGATGCGGCGACTGATCAGGTGCAAGCCGTCCGCATATTCGTAACGGGTGACGTGCCCCAGTTCATCGCGTTCAGCGGTGATTTTTCCGTAGGGGTTGTAGCTGTATTCTCGCGTTGCGCCGTCAGGCTGAGTCAATTTCAGCAAGCGGCCTGCTGCATCCCACTGATACTGGGTCAGTGCGCCATGCTCATCTTCACGCGCAATTTGTCGGCCACGATCGTCATAGCGATAGCGCTTGATACCGCCATTCGGCCATTGTTCTTCAAGCAGTTGTCCGCGTTCATTCCAGACCAGCCGCTGACAACTGTGATTCGGAAACCAAACCCCAATTAGCTGCCCGTATTTGTTGTAGCTGTAGTCCGTGTAATGACCGTCTGGATCGGTCCTGCGCGTAACGTCGCCCTGGTCATTACGCTCATATTTCCAAACCGCCAGACCCCGCCTTACAACCCGTACGAACCCATTCTCATGCTCGTAGGAAGTCGGCTCGTCATCACCCGGAAACAGCGCCACCAAGCGTCCGGCTTCGTCGTACTGGTAGGCCGTGATCGCGCCGAGAGGATCCTGCTCAACCGTCAGCCGGCCTTTCTCATCGTAGGACTTGAAGTGCTCGGCACCATCCGGGTCCACGCGCTGTACCAGCCGCGCCCGCTGGTCATGCACGTAGACTTCCTGGCTGCCATCGGCGTTATGAACCGTGACCTGGCCGTTGTCATCCCACACATACCGCGTGTCCATCTGCGAAAAGCTCGCCCAATGCCGGACACACCGCGCCGCCTTACCAGACCGTTCCCATTCCCAAAAGAAACTCGCCCCGCCGGCCAGTCCGCGCTCAAGAATGACGTGCTGATCGTCGTACCGATAAACCTCACTTTCGCCTACAGCGTTAGTCGCTGAAACCAACCGACCGGCATCGTCATAGGCGTAGGAAACAACGTTCTGCTCCGTCACCCAGACAAACGGACCGTCATCCACTGCCCGTTCAACTTGGTAATCCACCGCGACAATGCGGCCCGATGCATAGCGCAAAAACAACGAGCGCCCGCCGCCGTTGTCCAGCCGCT
>NZ_CAXAOJ010000028.1:0-2539 GCF_963970945.1 Pseudomonas sp. RA_5y_Pfl1_P24
ACCGATAGTGAACTAGTACCGTGAGGGAAAGGCGAAAAGAACCCCGGAGAGGGGAGTGAAATAGATCCTGAAACCGTATGCGTACAAGCAGTGGGAGCCCACTTTGTTGGGTGACTGCGTACCTTTTGTATAATGGGTCAGCGACTTATTTTCAGTGGCGAGCTTAACCGAATAGGGGAGGCGTAGCGAAAGCGAGTCTTAATAGGGCGTCTAGTCGCTGGGAATAGACCCGAAACCGGGCGATCTATCCATGGGCAGGTTGAAGGTTGGGTAACACTAACTGGAGGACCGAACCGACTACCGTTGAAAAGTTAGCGGATGACCTGTGGATCGGAGTGAAAGGCTAATCAAGCTCGGAGATAGCTGGTTCTCCTCGAAAGCTATTTAGGTAGCGCCTCATGTATCACTGTAGGGGGTAGAGCACTGTTTCGGCTAGGGGGTCATCCCGACTTACCAAACCGATGCAAACTCCGAATACCTACAAGTGCCGAGCATGGGAGACACACGGCGGGTGCTAACGTCCGTCGTGAAAAGGGAAACAACCCAGACCGTCAGCTAAGGTCCCAAAGTTATGGTTAAGTGGGAAACGATGTGGGAAGGCTTAGACAGCTAGGAGGTTGGCTTAGAAGCAGCCACCCTTTAAAGAAAGCGTAATAGCTCACTAGTCGAGTCGGCCTGCGCGGAAGATGTAACGGGGCTCAAACCATACACCGAAGCTACGGGTATCACTTAGGTGATGCGGTAGAGGAGCGTTCTGTAAGCCTGTGAAGGTGAGTTGAGAAGCTTGCTGGAGGTATCAGAAGTGCGAATGCTGACATGAGTAACGACAATGGGTGTGAAAAACACCCACGCCGAAAGACCAAGGTTTCCTGCGCAACGTTAATCGACGCAGGGTTAGTCGGTCCCTAAGGCGAGGCTGAAAAGCGTAGTCGATGGAAAACAGGTTAATATTCCTGTACTTCTGGTTATTGCGATGGAGGGACGGAGAAGGCTAGGCCAGCTTGGCGTTGGTTGTCCAAGTTTAAGGTGGTAGGCTGAGATCTTAGGTAAATCCGGGATCTTAAGGCCGAGAGCTGATGACGAGTTAACTTTTAGTTAACGAAGTGGTTGATGCCATGCTTCCAAGAAAAGCTTCTAAGCTTCAGGTAACCAGGAACCGTACCCCAAACCGACACAGGTGGTTGGGTAGAGAATACCAAGGCGCTTGAGAGAACTCGGGTGAAGGAACTAGGCAAAATGGCACCGTAACTTCGGGAGAAGGTGCGCCGGTGAGGGTGAAGGACTTGCTCCGTAAGCTCATGCCGGTCGAAGATACCAGGCCGCTGCGACTGTTTATTAAAAACACAGCACTCTGCAAACACGAAAGTGGACGTATAGGGTGTGACGCCTGCCCGGTGCCGGAAGGTTAATTGATGGGGTTAGCTAACGCGAAGCTCTTGATCGAAGCCCCGGTAAACGGCGGCCGTAACTATAACGGTCCTAAGGTAGCGAAATTCCTTGTCGGGTAAGTTCCGACCTGCACGAATGGCGTAACGATGGCGGCGCTGTCTCCACCCGAGACTCAGTGAAATTGAAATCGCTGTGAAGATGCAGTGTATCCGCGGCTAGACGGAAAGACCCCGTGAACCTTTACTATAGCTTTGCACTGGACTTTGAATTTGCTTGTGTAGGATAGGTGGGAGGCTTTGAAGCGTGGACGCCAGTCTGCGTGGAGCCAACCTTGAAATACCACCCTGGCAACTTTGAGGTTCTAACTCAGGTCCGTTATCCGGATCGAGGACAGTGTATGGTGGGTAGTTTGACTGGGGCGGTCTCCTCCTAAAGAGTAACGGAGGAGTACGAAGGTGCGCTCAGACCGGTCGGAAATCGGTCGTAGAGTATAAAGGCAAAAGCGCGCTTGACTGCGAGACAGACACGTCGAGCAGGTACGAAAGTAGGTCTTAGTGATCCGGTGGTTCTGTATGGAAGGGCCATCGCTCAACGGATAAAAGGTACTCCGGGGATAACAGGCTGATACCGCCCAAGAGTTCATATCGACGGCGGTGTTTGGCACCTCGATGTCGGCTCATCACATCCTGGGGCTGAAGCCGGTCCCAAGGGTATGGCTGTTCGCCATTTAAAGTGGTACGCGAGCTGGGTTTAGAACGTCGTGAGACAGTTCGGTCCCTATCTGCCGTGGACGTTTGAGATTTGAGAGGGGCTGCTCCTAGTACGAGAGGACCGGAGTGGACGAACCTCTGGTGTTCCGGTTGTCACGCCAGTGGCATTGCCGGGTAGCTATGTTCGGAATAGATAACCGCTGAAAGCATCTAAGCGGGAAACTAGCCTCAAGATGAGATCTCACTGGGACCTTGAGTCCCCTGAAGGGCCGTCGAAGACTACGACGTTGATAGGTTGGGTGTGTAAGCGCTGTGAGGCGTTGAGCTAACCAATACTAATTGCCCGTGAGGCTTGACCATATAACACCCAAGCAATTTGACTTCTCTAACGAGCATCAGATTGCGGTGTGTGAAGACGATAGAACCGAAAGTTCGATCTC
>NZ_CAXAOJ010000029.1:0-2030 GCF_963970945.1 Pseudomonas sp. RA_5y_Pfl1_P24
GTAAGCGCTCCATAAACCCCACATTCAAAGCGCTGATCTGATCCCGGATGCTGTGCTCCCGATTCCCTCAGGAGCCAGCTCGCCATGATGCGACCCGATGCCAAAGTCGAAAAAGTGTATCTGTACCCCAAGCCCGTCGACTTCCGGAAATCTATCGACGGCCTGGCGGCGCTGGTCGAGTTGGATATAAAGGTGGCGGTCTTCGACCCCGTACTTTTCGTTTTCCTCAACAAGTCGCGCAACAGGGTGAAGATTTTGTACTGGGAGCGCAACGGGTTCTGCCTTTGGCTCAAGCGCCTCGAGTCCGAACGATTCAAAACATCGCCGGACGCCACCGACGAGGCTATCGTTCTGACCGTGCAGGAACTCAACTGGATGCTCGATGGCTTTGACCTCTGGCGCAACCGTCCTCATCAAGTTTTGACGCCGCGATTCGTAGCCTGATTCGGTATAATCCAGGGCATGAATTCCTTGCCCGAAAATCTTCCAGATGATCCCGTTCTGCTCAAGCAAATGCTTGGGCAGATGCTCGACGAGCGTCAGATGGATAAAGGAAAGATTGTTCGGCTAGAAGAACAGAATGCCCTACTGCTTCAGCGTCTGTTCGGACGTAAGTCCGAGCAAACAGCTGATGCGGCAACGCCGCAACTGGCCCTCTTCAATGAAGTAGAAAGCGTCGTCGAGCCTGTGGACGAAGCCTCAGATGAAGAGGTCGTTGCCCCGACCAAGCGCCGCGGTAAACGCAAGCCACTGCCCGCCGATCTGCCGCGTATCGAGATCATCCACGAACTTCCCGAACATGAACTGACGTGCGTCTGCGGCTGCCGCAAACACACGATTGGCGAAGAAGTCAGCGAGCAGCTTGAAATCGTGCCGATGCAGATCCGTGTGATGAGGCACGTTCGCAAAGTTTACGGTTGCCGCGACTGCGAGATGGCGCCGGTCACTGCTGACAAGCCGGCTCAACTGATTGAAAAAAGCATGGCCAGCCCAAGTGTTCTGGCGATGTTGCTGACCACTAAGTACGTCGATGGACTACCGCTTCACCGTTTCGAAAAAGTCTTGGGCCGCCATGGCGTCGATATCCCGCGCCAGACGTTGGCACGCTGGGTTATCCAGTGCGGTGAACACTTCCAGCCGCTGCTGAATTTAATGCGCGATAGCCTACTGGGCAGCCGCGTTATCCACTGCGATGAAACACGGGTACAGGTGTTGAAAGAGCCTGGCCGAGACCCAGGCAGCCAGTCTTGGATGTGGGTGCAAACCGGCGGCCCGCCAGATAAACCAGTGATCCTTTTTGACTACTCCACCAGCCGTGCGCAGGAGGTACCGACGCGCCTGCTCGAAGGTTATCGCGGCTATCTGATGACCGATGATTACGCCGGTTACAACGCGCTGGGCGCGCAAGCCAGGGTCGAGCGTCTAGGGTGTTGGGCGCATGCTCGTCGCAAGTTCGTGGAAGCACAAAAAGTGCAGCCTAAAGGCAAGACAGGACGTGCCGACATAGCGCTGAACTTGATCAACAAACTGTATGGCGTAGAGCGTGATCTAAAGGATGCGTGTGACGACGATCGTAAAACCGGCCGTCATGATCGGAGTCTGCCAGTACTGGCTCAGTTAAAAAGCTGGATGGAAAAGACGCAGCCACAAGTTACGTCTCAGAACGCCTTGGGCAAGGCCATCGGCTATCTGGCAAGTAACTGGAACAAACTGGAGCGGTATGTCGAGGAAGGCTATCTGCCAATCGACAACAACGCTGCCGAGCGCGCGATCAGACCCTTCGTCATCGGAAGAAAGAACTGGTTGTTTAGCGACACACCCAAAGGCGCGACCGCCAGTGCTCAACTTTACAGCTTGGTCGAGACTGCCAAAGCCAACGGCCAAGAGCCCTATGCGTGGCTGCGCCACGCATTAGAACGGCTACCGCTGGCGACCTCGGTTGGAGATTACGAAGCGCTGTTGCCGTGGAACTGCTCGCCGGTATCGCCCAGCTAAGCGCTCTACCCATCTTGTAGTCGGTGGGGTTTATG
>NZ_CAXAOJ010000030.1:0-1943 GCF_963970945.1 Pseudomonas sp. RA_5y_Pfl1_P24
GGGCTTTTTTGTGGTGCGCCAGGCATGGCGCGTAGCGCCGTGACTGGCGCTGTTCAGCTCACTGTGGTGGTGAGCCGAACGACTTGGAGGTGAAAGTCCTCTACACACCCGGCAAGGGGAAGTGTTAGCCAGAGGCAAGGGTGTCGCGGGTGACTGCGAATCTGAAGGAAGCCCGAGGCGAAATGCTGGCCTGACGAACAGGAAGCGGATGAGGCGGCACAGCGGGGTAAGACGGCCACAATCGTCAAAGCCCGATACTTGCACGGAGCGCTGTGACGTATATCCGACAGGCATAAGCAGGAAGGTCGCGCGAATTACCCTGGGAGATCTGCAGGTTTGCCATCGTGCTATCGAGCGCCGAGAGGCGACGGGATGAACCTGCAGAAGTCAGCCGAGGCCGTAGTAAGTGGCGGAAAAAAAACCACGCCACCAAGGGCCGAACAGGTTATGCCGCCAGTAGGCGTCAGAGTCTCGTCGAATGTCCGAAAAGCAGAAATCTCTCCACAAGAGGGCTGTAACCCCAAGCTCTGGACGGAATCCAGGGTTTGCGGCTGGCAGTGCGCAGGCATCGGCGGCGTCTGTGACGTGGACGAACGCGGAGCCGGACACGCTGATGGAGCGGGTGCTTGCACCGGCCAACCTCAGGCGTGCGTATCAACGTGTGGTCAGCAACAAGGGCGCACCGGGTGCCGATGGCATGACGGTCGATCAACTGGCGGACTACACGAAACAGTATTGGCCGACTCTCAAGGCTCGGTTGCTGGCCGGCGTGTATCACCCGCAAGGTGTGCGCGCCGTTGAAATCCCAAAACCCAAAGGTGGAACACGGCAGTTGGGCATTCCCTGTGTCGTGAATCGCCTGATCCAACAGGCCCTGCTGCAACAGCTCACGCCGATCTTCGACCCTCTGTTCTCGGATTACAGCTACGGTTTTCGTCCGGGTAGAAGCGCTCATCAAGCCATTGAAACTGCCCGTGCCCATGTGGCGGCGGGCCACCGCTGGTGCGTGGAACTTGACCTGGAGAAATTCTTTGATCGGGTCAACCACGATGTATTGATGGCCTACGTCGAGCGTCAAATCGAAGACAGGCGGGTGCTCAGGCTGATCCGTCGTTACCTCGAAGCCGGAATCATGTCGGGCGGGATCGTCAGCCGACGGCAGGAGGGGACGCCGCAAGGCGGCCCGCTCTCGCCGTTGCTGTCGAACATCCTGCTCAACGAACTCGATCGCGAACTGGAGCGGCGGGGGCATCGCTTTGTGCGTTATGCCGACGATGCGAACATCTATGTGCGCAGTCGCCGTGCTGGCGAACGAGTGCTGGCCGGGGTTGAGCGCTTCCTGAATCAGCGTTTGAAACTAACGCTGAATCGGGAAAAGAGCCGCTTGGCACGGCCATGGGTCTGTGATTACTTAGGTTACGGGATGAGCTGGCATAAACAGCCGAAGCTGAAAGTGGCAACGATGAGCCTGAATCGCTTGCGTGATCGGCTCAGAGAGCTGCTGCACGGCGCACAGGGTTGCAAGATGGCTACGATCATCGAGCGAATAAACCCGGTACTACGCGGTTGGGCGGGTTATTTCCAGCTTAGCCGAAGCAGAAGGCCACTTGAAGAACTGGACGGCTGGGTGCGGCGCAAGCTTCGCTGCGTCCTCTGGCGTCAATGGAAGTGGCCCTCCACGAGGGCGCGCAACCTGATGCGCTTGGGACTCAAAGAGGAGCGGGCCTGCAAATCAGCGTTCAACGGCCGCGGCCCATGGTGGAACTCGGGAGCGTCACATATGAATCAGGCGCTGGCGAAGAAACGATGGGACAACCTCGGCCTGGTCTCGATACTGGACACGATAAACCGACTTAACCGTATAACCTGAACCGCCGTATACGGAACCGTACGTACGGTGGTGTGAGAGGACGGCGGATGTGAATCCGCCTCCTACTCGATGG
>NZ_CAXAOJ010000032.1:0-1136 GCF_963970945.1 Pseudomonas sp. RA_5y_Pfl1_P24
TGACTGGGGTGAAGTCGTAACAAGGTAGCCGTAGGGGAACCTGCGGCTGGATCACCTCCTTAATCGACGACATCAGCTGCTCCATAAGTTCCCACACGAATTGCTTGATTCATTGAAGAAGACGATAAGAAGCAGCCCGAAATTGGGTCTGTAGCTCAGTTGGTTAGAGCGCACCCCTGATAAGGGTGAGGTCGGCAGTTCGAATCTGCCCAGACCCACCAATTTTGTGTGGGAAACGCCTGTAGAAATACGGGGCCATAGCTCAGCTGGGAGAGCGCCTGCCTTGCACGCAGGAGGTCAACGGTTCGATCCCGTTTGGCTCCACCACTACTGCTTCTACGTTATGAAAGCTTAGAAATGAGCATTCCATCATTGTGATGGTGAATGTTGATTTCTAGTCTTTGATTAGATCGTTCTTTAAAAATTTGGGTATGTGATAGAAAGATAGACTGAACGTTACTTTCACTGGTAACGGATCAGGCTAAGGTAAAATTTGTGAGTTACTCTGCATTGAGTATTATCGAATTTTCGGCGAATGTTGTCTTCACAGTATAACCAGATTGCTTGGGGTTATATGGTCAAGTGAAGAAGCGCATACGGTGGATGCCTTGGCAGTCAGAGGCGATGAAAGACGTGGTAGCCTGCGAAAAGCTTCGGGGAGTCGGCAAACAGACTTTGATCCGGAGATGTCTGAATGGGGGAACCCAGCCATCATAAGATGGTTACCTTACACTGAATACATAGGTGTATGGAGCGAACCAGGGGAACTGAAACATCTAAGTACCCTGAGGAAAAGAAATCAACCGAGATTCCCTTAGTAGTGGCGAGCGAACGGGGACTAGCCCTTAAGTGGCTTTGAGATTAGCGGAACGCTCTGGAAAGTGCGGCCATAGTGGGTGATAGCCCTGTACGCGAAAATCTCTTAGTCATGAAATCGAGTAGGACGGAGCACGAGAAACTTTGTCTGAATATGGGGGGACCATCCTCCAAGGCTAAATACTACTGACTGACCGATAGTGAACTAGTACCGTGAGGGAAAGGCGAAAAGAACCCCGGAGAGGGGAGTGAAATAGATCCTGAAACCGTATGCGTACAAGCAGTGGGAGCCCACTTTGTTGGGTGACTGCGTACCTTTT